>DAOUPA010000554.1 GCA_030626405.1 Planctomicrobium sp. | reverse complement strand
TCTCGACTGGCTACCGCGTGAAGCCTCGCCCGACAGTGCTGGTTTCGTTTTGGGGATACGGTGATCTTGTCGGGGATTGGTACAGTCAGCCAAGTCCGCACCCACGACATCATAATTCCAAGCTGACCAAGGAGCAGGCGCTGGCTCAAGTGAGTGGACCACCGATCTCGGATTCACGAGAACGTAAAGGCAACGGTGGTGCGTTTTATCAATTCTGCCGTCAGCAAGGATCGTGGCCCAAAGCGGTCTCGACTTGGGATCCTCACACCGAAGTCGACAAGTTCGTTCCGTTCATGCCTGTCCGCAATGTCACAAAAGACTATCCACCGACACTCATGATCCACGGCACCGTCGACACTGATGTTCCTTTCGAACAATCAACGATGATGGCGGAGCAATTCAAACAGCACGGCGTGGAGCACAAACTGATCTCGATCAAAGGTGGCGAACACGGCCTGGGAGGCGGGAACAAAGAAGAGATCAACGCCGCGTATCAATCAGCGTTTGAGTTCTTGCATCAGCACATGATGAACGAGTCTGCAACAAAATAATGCGTAGCAGGCTCAGAGTTCAGACCTTTAAAAAGTGTATTTCATGACGATTCTACTGAAGCAGATTTGTCGAATTGCGTGTGTCGTTGTCACCACCGGATTACCGACAGTGGTGCTTGGACAGGATGCGGACTTCGTTCTCCAAGGCGGAAAAATCTTGACGATGGATGCCGAGAGCCACACTGTCTCGGCAATTGCTATTCTGGGAGAAGAGATCCTCGCGACCGGCAGTAGCGAAGATGTTCGCAAGCATGTCGGGGAGAAGACGAAGGTCATCGATCTTCATGGGCGTACGATCATTCCTGGAATCATCGCTGCTCATTGTCATGCGGTGGGAGTTGCAAAAAACGAACTCGACCAACCTCATGTTGAATTGCTGACAATCTCGGAAGTTCAAGACTGGATCCGTGAACAAGCAAAGTCGCAACCCGCCGGCACTTGGCTTCGCGTTCCTCGAACCGACATCACACGCTTGGCAGAACGTCGGCACCCGACAACCGCTGAACTCGATTCGGCTTGCAAAACACATCCAATCATTTTCACAGCCGCCCGGAAGTCCGCGTTGAACACACTCGGACTCAAGCTCATTGGAGTGAGCGATGCAGAGTCAACGATCCCAGGCGGCGAAGTCATTCTCGATGCTGATGGTCACGTGCGATTGATTGCTGGTGCGAGTTCACATTTGCGTTCAATTATTCCCCGGCCGACGTTCTCCGCAAAGGAGATCGAAGCATCACTGCGGAATGTTCATCAACATTACAATGCTGTCGGTATCACCAGTATTTTCGAGCGTGCCGGAAGCCTCGATGACTTTCTTCTCTACAGAAAGCTGCGCGCTGAGAACAACTTGACCGTGCGCATGGTACAAACCTTTCGGTCCGGGTTTCGCACTGCAAAAGATGTTGCTGTTTTCACGGAACGCCTGGGCATGAAAACCGGCGATGGTGATGATTGGGTGCGCGTCGGACCGATCAAAATCACGGTCGATGGTGGAATCCACTGGGGAAACACTTACCTGCGCGAACCGTACGGCGAGAAACGGATTCGTTTTTATGTTCACAAAGATCCCGCATACCGTGGCGACCTGAACTACTCGGTCCCACAGATGACTGAAGTTTTCCGCGAAGGGAACCGCCTCGGTTGGCAGTGGTGTTGTCACGTCACCGGCGATGCTGGAGTCGATGCCATTCTGGATGCACTCGAAGCTGTGCATCACGACGAACCGAACATTGCCGCGCGGCGATTCAGTCTGACTCATGCCTACTTCCCGGCTCTTGATTCCATCGCCCGAGCAAAGAAACTGGGCGTCTGCCTCGACACGCAACCGTCGTTGTACCTGAAAGATTCCCCTGCGATTTCAGAGATGTATGGTGAAGATTGGGCGGCTCGATTCATTGGTCTGGGCGATTGGGTCCGCGGTGGCATTCCAACTGCAATCGCAGGCGACCACATGATGGGACTCGACCCGAACCGTGCAATGAACGCGTACAATCCGTTCCTGATGTTGCACGTTGCTGTCGCGCGCAAAAACAGAGACGGCGTTGTCTTCGGCAAGCGCCAGAGACTGAGTCGGCTCGAAGCCCTGCGATGCTTGACGACTTCTCCGGCACATCTGTCGTTCGACGAAGACAGAAAAGGTTCACTGGAGCCAGGAAAACTTGCCGACTTGGTCATTCTTGATCGAGACTATCTCACATGCCCAGAAGATGAAATCGCCCAGATTCAAGTTCTCAAGACGATGCTCGCTGGTCAGTTCGTTTATGATCGAAAAGATGCAATTTCAGTTCCGTGAAAACTGACCGGAAAATTTATCCTCTGCTAGTTCATCTTCTCCATGACGTGAACTTCTTCTTGCAAATTTTTCCCGAATCGGTCGCGTTCGATTTCCAGGTCGTAATGTGATTGCAGGTTCAGCCAGAAGCGGTCAGAAGTTGCGAAGTATCTGGCGAGACGTAGTGCAGTATTGGCAGTAATCGAACGCATGCCTTTGACAATTTCATTGATGCGTCTGGGCGAAACACTGATCTCTTTTGCAAGGCGATACTGGCTCACGCCCAAAGGCTCCAGAAATTCCAGTAGCAGAATTTCGCCAGGATGAATCGGAGGAAGTTTTTTTGCAGCCATGGTGAGTTCCTTAATGGTAGTCGGTCAGTTCGACGTCAATTGCGTCGCCATGAGACCATGTGAAACAGATTCGCCATTGATTATTGACGCGAATGCTGTACTGGCCTTTGCGATTCCCTTTCAGCTTTTCCAGACGGTTGCCTGGAGGAACACGCAAATCATCGAGTAACACCGCAGCATCGAGAATTAAAAGCTTGCGTAGCGCTGCTCTTTGGGCGTCTCTCGAAAAGCCTTTGACGCGGTCACGCCGAAAGATGTTTTCCGCCTGCTGGTCACGAAAACTTCTAAGCATAGAGCATATAGTAACGCACTACGTTAATAACGTCAAGGGATACTAACCTGAAACACCAGCAGCAACCAATCCTTCTCCCTCATTCCTTCACACTGCTAGCTGCTTCGCGTAGAAGTGTGAGAGCAGCTTCAACGAGCATTTCGCCGCTGCCGGGTAGGACGGCGGAGTTGGTGACTTCATAGCTGCCGCCGGCGTAGGCGGCGCGAGTGGGGATGTAGATTGTCTCGACGGTGTTTGAAAGTTCGATGATGATCGTTGTGCGGAAGGGTGATGCCTGCTTGATTGCCAATCCGAGTTCAACGAAGACTTCACCGGGCAAACAGACGATGGCGACATCGCTGCCAATTGTCATGACGGTCATGTCGACCGGAATTGTCTCGCCAATCCCGGCGAGTGAACGACTCAGCCCCCACGTCATGTGTTCAGCACTCTTTGCATATGGTTGCTGGTGAAGAAGCTGATCAAGGATTAGTTTTTTATATGCGGTGACGTGGTCGAAGAAGTCCACCTTTTCTCCTCCCTTGACCTTGGCAAGGATGTTTATCGAGTTATCGACTTGATCGCGCGTCGCATCTTCGAGTGGCAAACGTACGACTTGTGATTTGACTGTAAGCTCTGTGTTTTCAATCGGCGTCAACTGAGTGAGTTGCCTCTTAATCGACTTGCCGATGGAATTTCCGATGAAGTCCGCTTTGTTCCTCTCGGTCACTGAAGGGTTCGAGTGGTTGATATCTCCGCAACAACCGGTGCCGAAAATGGAAATCACATCTGCGCCGAGTTCGTCGCGGAGTGTGCGTTCGATGAAGAACGGATAATCGGCACTCCATTTCCCTCCGCCGACCGTGTCGAGATGCAGAGCGAAATTACTGATGACGCCACGAGTCTTGCCATCTTCTAAATTACGAATCGCGAGCAGTCCGATTTCAGGATCAATAGGACCGGCGGCACGGATGACATCGGCATTGGAATACTTTTGCCATGTTTTCACGCTGCCATCGCGCATGACGAATCGACGGTTAAAGGCGACTTGTGTCTTCTGCGTGGCTGCTCCGGTTGCCAGTGACGCTGGCTTTGCATCCGCGTGTGCCTGCACAATGGCAGCGACCGGTTCGCCGATCAATTTTTGAATATACTTCTTTCGTAGCTCTTCCTGTTTTTCATTTCCCAAATATAGATAGAGTTCCTTCATGTAGTCAGGCGCGGTGTGTGAGTGAGTCGCCGCGATGACGATATTGCTTTCCGGGATACCAGTCTTCTCGGATGCAAGTCGACGAACTTCGCGAGAGAGATCGGTCGCGATGCCAATCAAGTCACAGACAACCAGAGCGGCGGCAGTCTCGCCATCAC
>DAOUPA010000666.1 GCA_030626405.1 Planctomicrobium sp. | reverse complement strand
ATCGAGTCCGCTCCATATCCATCACGGATTTTCGTGATCAGCGAGTCGATTGTGGGAATCGAATCTTCTGATCCCTCAGCAACGCGAGGCATCTCGACCTCTTTACCAATCTCGAACCGCGTCATCGATCGAATCGACCCGTCCTCAGCCTTGTTGAAGCGTATTTGCAGGCGTTTCCTGTTAGCACGGAGAGCCCACTTCTTTTCGTCGTTGGGTGGAGCCATCTCAAAGAGACGACCGCCCGGCTGTTTGATCGCCAATCGGTTGTTGAAGATGATGATCTTTACGGTGATTTTCTTTTTTTCGTCGCGGTACGCCCCGACAAGCGGTTGCAGTTCTTTCAGCGGGACCTCAGCTCCGATTTCCACACCTTCGCGCGGGCATTCGAATTCAAAACCGCCCTGGTACATCGTCAACGAGATCGATTTGTCATCGTCATCCTTCCTGAACGAGACGGCGATTTGATTCGTCAGGGCGAAATACCATTTCCCTTTCGAGTCAGGTGCCTTGAGTTCATAGACCCGTTGCCCCGGTACGTCGAGTGCGAGCTTTCCGTCTTTAATCAGGACAGTAAATCGATCGTCCCGCCACGAGGCGAAGTTGGCAACGTACTTGCCCAACAGCCCGCTGACCTCGTCACGCTTCACGATTCCTGAATCTTCCGACACGGCCCCAACGAGCGAGTCGAACACAATATCAATCGACTTCTGTTGCAACGGAGTCGCCGTTACGTTTGCCAACAGCACGAAACCGAGATTGTGTTCGGGCAGCAGGGTAACCTGAGCGGCAAAACCGTCGATGCTGCCTCCGTGTTCGATAACCTTTTTTCCGTTCCATTCTCGAAGCATCCAACCCAGTCCGTATCCAACACCTGGTGTCATCTCAATCTGCTGCTTCCATGTTTCGGCGTGGGCTTCTGAACTGAGCAATCGATTGCCCTCGTACTCTCCTTTGCCAAGCTGAAATCGCACCCACTGAGCCATGTCCTTGACGTTTGAATTGATGGACCCGGCCGGACCGATCAAGTCCAGGTTTCGCATGGGAAGTCGTTTGTGCATCTGCTTATCTTCATTCCAGAGGTAGCCCTTGGCCAACCGCTCGTCTTTTTGCGCGTCCGTAATCGAAGTAGTGGAATCAGACATGTTTAACGGGTTCAGAATTCGAGCAGCAACAAGCGATTCCCAGTCGCTGTCCGCGGCCTTGCCGGCGGCGTGTCCGGCGGCCATGAACATGACGTTGTTATAGAGAAACGTCTCGCGGAAGTCTGCATACGGCTTCGCAGTGGCGGCGTGTTCGATGACCTCTTGTCTTGTGAGGCCGCCCGCTGCCCACAGGATTCCCATTCGAGTGAAGCCGGTACGGTGACAGAGCAAATCTCGTACGGTGACCTTTTCGTCACCCGTATCGACCTTCAGTCGAAACTCCGGTATGTGCTTGGCGACGGGGTCGTCCCAACTCATTTTTGATTCGTCAGCTAACATGCCGATGAGCGTGGCCGTGAAAGCTTTCGTGGTCGATCCGACTGCAAACAGCGTTTCTGGCGTGACGCGCTGTTTTGTTTCGATGTCGCTGTAGCCGAACCCCTTAGTAAAAACGACCTTGTCATCTTTGATGACTGCTATTGCCACGCCGGGAATGTGCTGCTTTTTTCGTTCTTCCTCGATACGTTTCGTTAGGTTGGCGAGGCGCGTATCGAGATCATCGGTACCTTTTTCCTGTCCAAAAGCTGTTGGCGAAGCGATTGCGACTCCAAAGCAGATTGCCAAGCCGACGAAGAATCTGCGACGGGACTCGCCGCTTTTGCTTTTGATCATGAACATGTCTGTCCTTTCGAGGTGATAGTGTTTCTATTCTTTCATAGAGCCCAGGCGGCGATCAGGACGTGTGTCCTTGATGTACTGTGCAACGGGCGGAATACGCATCCGGATCACATCAATCTGTCCTGCAAAAGAAAATAAGTGGTTGTGTTTGGTCACAAATCAGGTCACAGATTTCGATGGCTGAGGTGTTGCTGATGTCTTTTTTTCGATTTTCGGCGGTTGTTCATGTCGATAATGCTACCGCACAGAATTCCGAGGGATGAGTTGTTGAACCTGAAGATCTTCGACACGTTATTGGAGGCCAAAGTTCTTATTGAGAGATGGAGAATCGATGACAATACAATCCGCCCACACAGTTCGCTGGGAAACGTTCCCCCGGCCCCGGAAGCGTTTCACCCAGGTTCACGGACGGAGGCGTAGCCCCGGAGTTCGTGAACCTGGATGAACTCTCCAAACTACGACCCTAACACTGGTACCACGCCGGGGGCTGGACAGGGAGTCAAACGAGTGAAATAGGCGAAGAACCAAACCATGCAGCAGTCCCGAAAACCGACAACACAACCCGACCTGTTGTTCATGGCGTCTCAGAATAATGAAACCGGATGCTTTTTGAAGCTGCATGGTGGATCGCAGGCGGAGTGCAACAGCGCACTGAATTTTCGTGTGTTTTATCTCCAAATGCAATTCATGCGCAATTTACGAATGGGGCAAAACTTGAGAGCCAGCGAACTTCGCAACTGCAATCGTTATGGCAAAACGATTGAGAACAGCTGATGATGCAACTTGCGGTCAAGCGAGATTTATGGGAACAGGCCGCGAGCGAGTCTGGCTTTTGAGACGCGGTGGATTCCGTCGATTAAGGCAGCGGTACGCAGGTCAAGCGAATCACGTTGTGCTCGCAACATTGTACGGCGAAAAGCGTCCGTTAGTTTTTGATGCAGGCGATTGTTAATTTCTTCCAAAGTCCAGGTAAAGTTCTGCATTCCCTGCACCCATTCGAAGTAAGAGACCGTCACTCCACCTGCGTTGCCAAGTACATCGGGCAGAATGTAGATGCCTCGCTCTTTGAGGATTTCGTCAGCTTCGAGAGTGGTTGGTCCGTTGGCTCCCTCAGCGACCATTTTGCACTGCAAGCGTCCGGCATTTTCACCCGTGATCTGGTTTTGAAGAGCTGCGGGAACGAGAACGTCGCAGGGAAGTTCAAGCATTTCACTGTTGCTGATCGCTTCCCCATGCGGGTAACCTTTCAAACTCCGGTATTGCTCAACATAATCCAATAAAGATGTGACCGACAGACCATTCGGATTGTAGATCGCAGTTCCCACATCGCTGACTGCAACGATGCGTGTGCCAAGTTCTTCGAGAAATCGTGCT
>DAOUPA010000575.1 GCA_030626405.1 Planctomicrobium sp. | reverse complement strand
AACTTGCAGCAGCGGCTCTTTCGGAAACGGGAGGGATTTTCCGCCTCGCTCCAACTTGGGTTCCGCGTTCGTTTCTGCAGCCAGGGCGGCGGCTCAAACTGCATCCAGACGACTACTATGCACTCGGCATGAATCGAGGAGGCATCGACGAACGTTGGTTTGGATCGACCACTGAAGCAGCCAACGACAACCGTGGCTGGGACGAAGGTCTCTCTTACTGCGTTCACAATGGTGAAAAGTTTCTGTTACGTGATGCCGTTGCAGAACTCAAAGGTGAGATCATTGGCGATCACATCTGGGACACTTACCAGAAATGGCCTGTTTATTCGAAGTTCTTCGATAACATGGGGCCGATTCCGCATCATATGCACCAAAACAAAGAACAGGCTGCATTGGTCGGACAGGAAGGGAAGCCGGAATCGTATTACTTCCCGCCGCAAATGAACGCAATCGGGAACAACTTCCCTTACACGTTCATGGGACTGGAGCCTGGAACAACAAAACAAGACGTGATCGATTGCCTCGACCGCTGGAACGCAGGCGACAACGGCATTCTTGATCTTTCCAAAGCTTATCGCCTAAAACCCGGGACCGGCTGGCTCATCCCGCCATGCGTGCTGCACGCACCTGGTTCCTTAGTCACCTACGAACCACAATGGGGGAGCGACGTCTTCGGGATGTACCAGAATCTCGTCGAAGGTCGCGAAGTTCCTCGCGCATTGTTGACGAAAGATTTCCCGGAAGAACATCACGACGACAATACCTATCTGGTCGAAGCACTCGACTGGGATAAGAACGTCGACCCGGACTTCAAAGACTCCAATTACCTCGAACCCATCGTTTCCGAAGAAGGAGATGGCTGGGTTGATAAGTGGATCGTTTACGGCAAAGTCGATGGTGAACAACTCTTCACCGCGAAAGAACTGACCCTTCAACCCGGTGCGAAATGCACCATCAGCGATGGCGGAGCGTACGCCTGGATCACTGTTCAAGGAAGTGGAACTGTCGAGAGCATGATTCTGCAATCGCCAGTGATGATTCGCTTTGGCGCGATGACTGAGGACGAAGTTTTCGTCACTGCAAAAAAAGCTGGCGAAGGAGTTACCTTCGAAAACACTGGCAAAGAACCGCTCGTCGGTCTTCGCTACTTCGGCCCTAATGCACAGCCCAAAGCTCCAGCAATCGGCGACTATAAGAAGTAGAATTCGTAGTAAGTCGTCTAGAATACGATTCGCCGTACACTTCGGGTGAGCGGCGAAACACTTCTGGACGGATCGCTTTGCGGTACTTCATTTCTCAAAAAGGAATTGCGGAATGGCAGTCGGGATAGCGATACCACCTGAAGCGTGGATTTCTGAGAATCCGACGACCGAGGACATCGACGAAATCGTCGACTTTCTGACCGATCAGGGAACGTTCAATTTCCCAACTCTCTCGACGGGTCTCTTCTCAGCCGCTGCTGCTGGCAATCCCGAGTTACGTTTGACTGGCTACCAGAATGTTTGGGTCCGCGACAACATTCACGTGGCCCACGCACTTTGGGTGATTGGTGAAACAAGCACCGCGGTCAATGCCGTTCAAGCATTCGTATCTTTCTATGCGAAATACCGACACAAATTTGTCGAGATCATCGAAGGTAAATCCGATCCACAGAATGCCCAAAACCGTCCACATATTCGCTTCAATGGAGAATCGCTGACCGAAAATGATGAGGACTGGTCGCATGCCCAAAACGACGCCCTTGGCGCCTTGCTTTGGCTCATATGCAAACTGCTTCGGGCAGGAGACTTGGAGCCTAGTGTCGATATCCTCGATCTACTTTCGCTCATGGTGCGATACTTCCACAAAATTGAATACTGGCGAGACGCAGACAGCGGGCACTGGGAAGAAACAAAAAAGATTGAAGCCAGCAGCATCGGCTGTGTCGTGGCAGGGCTTGGCGAGTTGAAATCCTGGCTCGGCGAAGCAGAGCTTCAACTAGCTTCGGTCAGCAGCACTATTCTTGATGCCTGCATTGAGAAGGGAAACGAAGCTCTCAGCGATCTCCTTCCGGCAGAATGTTTACAGTCGGCCCCATCACAACATCGGCGTTACGACGCGGCGCTGTTGTTTCTTTGCTACCCGTTTGAAGTCACCGGTGAAGAAATGACCATTCAGATTGCCGAGGAGATTCGCAGTCATTTGATGGAGCCGATTGGCATCAAACGTTACATCGGCGATTCCTATTGGTGTGCCGACTACCGCTCGCTGCTCTCTGCCGAAAAACGAACCGCAGATTTCAGCGAAGATATTTCCGAGCGCGATGCACTACTCAAAGAGAATCAGGAAGCCCAGTGGTGCATCTTCGACCCGATTCTTTCGATCATCTACGGCAAACGCTTTCTCGAACATGGCTTGAATGAAGATCGAGAATTACAGGTCGCGCACCTGAAACGTTCTCTTGCTCAACTGACCACTGCCAATTCTCGTTTTACAGCCTATCGTTGCCCAGAGTCATACTTTCTCGAAGAAGAGGAATGGATCCCAAACGACATCTGCCCGCTACTCTGGACGCAAGCAAATTTGCGACTTGCCTTGCTCTGGATGAAGATTGCCTGCGGTGAATCTGCGAAGTCATAATTATTTTGACAAACGTTTTGCCGCACACTTGTAGTGAACTGAAAAATAATAAAAAAGCCGCGATCTGATGAGATCGCGGCTTCATTTTTTCGCAGTCGCTTCGTCGATTAGCTGTCGTAGTTGATGATCAGCGTTCCGCGACGGGCTGTGACTTTCACGGCGTATCGTCCGTAATCGAATTTTGTGCGACGTCCGTTTCTGCTGCTGCAGATTTCTTCGCAAGCACATGGTGGGATGCAGATTTCTACGAATACGCAAGGTGATTCGCAGCAAGGTTTGCAAGGATCGTAGCAGGGATTCGGGACCTGAACGATTTTTGAAACCGCACATGGGTGAATCTTACGAGACTGTACGACACGGACATTTCGGTACAACTCGATGGCACCTGAATCACATGAATCGCAAACAACAACTCCGACCGGGCTACCGACTGGAACTGGGACCAACTCATCAGCTGCTGCAGATGGTGAGTAGTCTGATTGATGGACAATCGCTGTCCCCTGAGCAACAGTCGGAACCAAGATCGGCTCGCGACCACTTGCGATGGTGGTGGCTCCCACTAATAGAGCCAATGTCATGTACTTCTTCATTTCTTTTCCCTCTTTTTTCGCTGGTTTGTGTGAACAAACTGTGTATTCACTTAACAACCGTAGACTCGGCCGTCTTGGCTGTGTACCGGGATTTCCATATCTTCCGGAAAAACATACTACTTCGTAGAGAATAGGAATACTGCGCAAACATTGCGGGTGTCAACGATCATGCCAAAATTTCCAATTCCAAGAGCAAAACATCATGATGCGTTGATCGTTGCAGTTCTGCTTTTGCCGTACATTTTAAATGTACGGTTAAACAGTACCTTAGCCTCGCGCCTGAATTGTCGCGAGGGAATCGTCAGACTGAACGCGGGCTTCGCGAGCATCGAAGATGATCTGGCTCAAACGTTCAGGGTAAGGAATCGCAGTAATGGTCATCAGCGTCGCACCTTGTGCGTTTTGGAGGTTCAAATCCCCGACTCGGTGAAATTCGTAACCGGACTCGGTCGTGATTTCAATGTCCGAGATATCACTGAGAGCGACCTGATTTCTCATTGATCCGCCCAGGAAACTCCGTTGCTGAACAGATCGGTTCGTTAGAACATAAGAATGGCCGAGGACTTTATTTAGAACATACGCCATCAAAACCAAAGGAGTACAAATCGTTCCGAGAACAACATATAGAGTCAGTTGAACGGCGAGGAGTACAGTTCCTGCAATCCCTTTGGCTGAAGGAACTTTCGCTGCGATGCCCATCAAGTTCCCGATGATCACACCAAGGAAACTTCCGGCGACAGAAGGGTAGATGACTTCGATTTCAGTTTCACGATTTGCGGAAACACCAGCAATCGGTTGTGCAATCGCGGTTGCCATAGAATCGACCTTAAGCCTATGCAGTCAGTGAGTTTGTGCAGTT
>DAOUPA010000114.1 GCA_030626405.1 Planctomicrobium sp. | reverse complement strand
GACCAATACCATACGGTTTTTCCGGAGGACGATGACCTCCACCTTTGGCGTGCAACAGCACAGTTTCGCCATTCAACATTCCCAGAGCGCCCTTGCTGTGAACGCTGATGCCTTCGTGCATGATTCCTGTCGGCTGTCCGGTCAGAGCATCGAAGCATCGAACATACATCCATGGCCAACCGGTCTTGCTGTTCTTGTCGTAGTCGATGGCGGTTTGCAGACGACGCTTTTGATCGGTTGCGTCTCGCATCATTGCGTAGTAGAGATTGCCGTCATGCAAGAACGGCTGGAACTGTTTTGCTGAGTGCTTCGTACGAACCTCGAATTCCTTTTTCCAGACGCGTTTGCCGTCCATGGTATGACAGGCCATAAAGCCGCCGGCGTTTACGAACCAGACGTGCTTGCCATCAGTCACCGGCGTTGGCGTCGTCGAATCAGTGAAGGTGCCGTTGACCTGGTTCGGTCGTTGACCCGGCAGATCACAACTCCAGAGAATCTTTCCGGTTTCGGTAGCGAGACAATAGCCACGTGTTTCCGATACCCAGGTGCCTTTGGCGCTTGTGTCTTCTGCCGTGAGTTCTCGGAAACAGGTCAGAAAGAGTCTGTCGCCCCAGACGGCAATGCCGCTGTGACCGGTTTCCGGTAGCGGCATTCTCCAGCGGATGTTTTCGCCGGTGGTCACACTCCAGTTCTTTGGATACTCCGCGTTTGTAGACAGGTGGTAGTTTCGCTGAGGACCGCGATGCTCCGGCCAGTGATCCTGGCTCAGTGTTACTGACGTCAGGGCGAAGATGAGACCGAAGATTGTTATTGGTGTTCGGGGAGCCACTTTCGCTTCTGCCTGTCTTGCTAGTTGTGAGCCGATGGCGGGGTCGGTGATCGTCGATGTTTTCCTCGAATGGCTCCGAGGCTGGCACGTTCTGCTCAGGTTTTCGGATCGCAATTAGTTCGCTTCGGCAAACGGCGGCTCATTTCTTGTGCGGTAGAGAAATGCATCCGAGGTGAGCAGTGAAACGAGCAATGCTTTCATGCTGCCGTCGTTGTCTTTGTAGGCGCGATACGCTTCTTGAAGAACGGGCGCGTCGTTGAGGGTTTCGTTGCGACCCATCCAGAAACGGAAGGCGTGGCGGACGAAGACCTGTTCGGTGCGTTTGTTTTCCGCGAGCTTTTGAATCAACTCGATAGCGTTACTGACTTTGCCGTCGAGTATGTGGTCGCCGGAATCGATGATCTCGCCAGTCGTGTCGACAGGTTTGTCGAGTTCAGTTTCTCGATACAGACCTGCATGGTTAAACATTTCAAATGGCAACCCCAGCGGGTCCATTTTCTTGTGGCACGTCCAGCAATAGGTCTCCTGTGTGACTCGCATACGTTCACGCAGCGTGTTGTGTGGTTCGTCCGGCAGCATCGCATCCACGGTGATCGGAACATCAGGAATGCCGCCACCGAGCAATCGTTCGCGAATCCATCGACCGCGTCGAATGGCGTGATTGTCCATGGCATCGGAGTGTGAAACGAGCCAACTCGGATGGGTCAGGATGCCCATCCGCTGGCCTTCGGGCGCCGTGACCAGGTTACGTTCCGGTTTCATGGACCCGTTGCCGAAGCTGCGCCGACTCACGCGGGCAAATATCTTCGAGCCTGACAAGTTTGCCTCGGTCACGCTGTGATTGATGTTTGCCCGCTTCTTTTTCGTCGCCGCCACCTTCCGCTTTGTCGCTGCCAGTGCCTTCTTTTTTGCCGCGATGGTCTTCTTCTCTTTTGGTGTGGCCTCCAACTTGGCTTCAAGATCGGCAATCTCTTTCTCCGCTGCCTCAAGTTCAGCCGCCTCTTTCTTCGTCTGCTCTTTCGCTACCTTCTTCGCCGCAGCTACGGAATCTGCTGTTTCTTCTTTTGTGCGCCGCATGCCGAAATAGACATTGTCTGCCTTGGTGACGACAACCTTGTCAGTAGTCAGCAACTGCTTCAACACATCCTGGTCTTCTTGAAGAACCAGTTCAATCAATCGATCCGTACTCGCCGTCGCATCGAACATGGCACGATAATGCGACTGCCCTCGATTGCTCGCGCCAGTTTCAGCGAGCGCTTTGGCGTCCTTACAGATGTAGCCGCCAAGATCATAATCAAAGTAATCGCGGAAGAATCGTAGGATACGAGGCTTGCGGATGCTGTCGTCGGCCAACATGCGTTCAACTTCACGTTTGACATCAGCCCTGGTCCGCATGTGCCCTTCGATGATCGCCTGCCGCAGTTTTTCGTCCGGCTTGATGTATCGCAGTGCATGATTGACCGCCAGGCCGAGTTCCCAGTCCTGAAGCATCACACGTCCATGGCGATCTGGTTTGCCGTTCTCGGCGAGTTCCGGTCTGAAGAGCGCGTCGCGTTCGAGAAAGATGGACGACAAACCGAGGACGGTGCCGTCATCCTTGCCAAGTTTCTCGATAGATTGTTTGACGATCTCCAGGTATTCGTCCGATTCCTTTTTGCTCGGAGGACGGAAGGTCAACGATTCGAACAGGTCGTCGACCGCAGCACGCAAACGCTCATCGGAAACGCCTTCTTCCTTCATGAGGTCATAGACCGGCGTCAGTGGACGAGCGACCTTCGTACTGTAAACAAGACTTGTGGGCAGACCGCGAAGATCGCCCTGCATCTTGTCCTTGATGGAATTGGGATCGTCCGTGATTTGATACGGCTGGGCGATGCTCAGCGGGCCATAGGCCATGTAGCGAATGATGTCCTCAGCAACACCCAAGATCTGCGTTGCTTCCGCACTATTGACCGTGTAAAAGTCGGGGTAGTTTTCTAACCCATGCGTGCGGGCCGTCGACAGGACGGCGGGGACGCTCTTGACCGCTGTGGCATAGGCCACGGTGCCACCCTGCCATTTGATGATGCGATCGATCCCGAAGTAGAGCTTGAGTTCACCGCCATGGTTGGTGGGAACGACATCGCCATGGGTGCGAATGCCTGGCTTTGCTGGATTATACTCCAGCTCTTTGTTGATCAATTCATTCAGGCGCGTGATGTGTTCCTGCAGCGTCACGCGCCAGAGGCGTGCCGGCGTAGACGTTGGCACGAGCTTGATGTCATCAGGGAGTGGACCGAACAGCAGGTCATGATCGAAGAAGTTGCCTTTATTCGGGTCAAGATGATCACGAAACCCGCCTTTGTCACTCAGCACGCGTGTCAGTTCACCAACGATCCCGTCTGAGAATTTCAGCCGTTCTATCACTTTCGGCTGCGTCATCTCCTTGGGCGGCATCTCCTTTAAGGTGACCTGTGCCCACACACTTCTCCAGGTCCCGGAGTTAACTTCATCCACAGGTCCTAAGTCATGGAGTGAGAGATTGCCTTCGGGTTCTGTCTCACCATGACAGTCCACGCAGTGCGCAGTAAGAAATGATCGAGCAAAGCTGTCAAAGTCTTTAGCAACCTTTTGTCCCGGCGTGTAAGTCTCACCGTTTGCCACAGTCAGCAAACTACACAAGAACGTGATCACCAAAACCGATCTGACCTTGGTCATACCAGCAGTTCCTTGAGGGGGCCGCTGCCGGTGTCGAACTTCCTTGCCAGTTTGTCGTTCATGTTGAAATGATCGCACGAAACGCCCGCGGCACGCAGGAGCGTCGTGTAGAGCGAGTTAATGGGGCGTTTGCCGTCCAGTTGGGTGAAGCAACCGGTTTTGAATGCGCCGTCTAAATTGCCCAGCAGCATGACCGGCCAGTTCGCACCGTTCGTGTGCTGCTTGTCTGCATTGTTACTTGTGTAAACAATCAGCGTGTTGTCCATCATGGTGCCGCTCCCTTCCGGCACGCCTTCCAACGCTTCCATGATCCTCACGAGCATACGGCTGTTGTACTGACGAATCTTGATCCAGATCGGATTTCCAGGTTGCCCCATATGCCCAAGGTTGTGACCCTGTTGCTCGACGCCCAATCCCTTCCATGCACCGAAGATTTCGCCCCGACCCGAACCGATGGTCAGTGTATTGGTGATGCCCGATGTGAGCGATGAGATGCCCAGGTCCAGCAAAACATCATGCCAGTCAGTTTCGAACTCTGGGTTGGTGTAACGTTCGTCAACCGTAGGCGCGAACTTGCGTAAGTGATCGGCAACCGTGTCGAGGCGATCGCGCAGACCGTTGATATCTTTGAATCCCCCGACGAATTGACCGTATCGTTGCTGCTCTGCGTGCGGTAGCGATCTGCCCTTCGTGGCGGCTAACTTTTCGATCTGATTTAACACGTTCGATCGTGCTTCGTGTTGCAGGCGAATGTCACCTGTGGAGATGCCACCATACAGCATCTGATAAAGATGATTCGGATTTGAATGCATGAAGATCGGCTGACCGGCACCGCTCGCTGAAAGAGTGGCAATCGTGGGCTTGGTCGTCATGTTCTCGATGGAGTCCATACCGATGCACAGATGAGGCAGAAGCGTCTGCGGCAGAACCTTGCTCAGTTCATAATCAATCGTCGGTGCACTGGGCGGCACGCCGTCACTCCCGCGATACCCACCGAGTGCGCCGAAAAAGGCACTGTGCGACGGGCTGGTGTGAAGACCGTGTAGGCCGTTAATGATGTGAAGTTTTTCTTTATACGGTTCGAGTGCCTTGATCGGCTCCGGAAGTTTGAATTTTGCTAACGAGCCGCTGCGCTTCACCTCTTCCGGAATGCAGGTCTTCGGATCGAAGCCCTGGTTCTGCATGAAGAAAACGATTCGCTTGGGAGTGCCATGACTGGTGGGCGCTGCCAGGAGACGTTCGGGAACAAGCGGAAGGCCGAATGCAGCACCGGCTCCGGCTGCCATTCCTTGAAGCATTTTTCGACGGTTGAGCATGTTCGATCTTTCAGCAATTATTGACTGTGAATATCTGATGGTCTCTGTATTCATCGGGATTTGTTCAATCCCTCATGACATCCTGTCGCGCTGTTATACGCCAAGTGACAGAGATGATAGCAGCGACAGGCAACTTTGAGCAAAAAAGTGGAGTAGTGGGGCACGATACTTGTTAGATGCTTAAAGCAACACATTTATTTTAACTGATCCGTAAATTGCCACAACCCATCTGTCGGCAATCTTTTACGACGGAAACTCGATGGTGCGATTTTGCAAGAGAATCGGACTCAGATCGACCTGGAGTGCTTCCTCAGGTTTGAGCGACCGGCTGACCAAGTTATGAGCCCGGTGTTCTTTTGTGATCTTTATTTCTCGCAAATTACAGCAAGGCTCGGACTGTGAGCAACTTGCTGCGGTGGACGACAAGTTCGGCAGTTTCGGAAAAACCTAAATCTGACGTAATCCTCCGGCTCTGCCGGTGAGAATTGCACTGGCTCTGCCATTTCCTGCGAGAATAAAAGACGATCCTCCGTGAGGAAGGCCCGGTGCAGGGGCCTCCAGGAGGATCGCCATGAAAGATTGGCCCAACTTGCATTTTTCTGGGGCAGTCTCACGTAAAATGGAACTGCAAATATCACGCTGTGATTATACCAAAGTATCGCCAGCGTGTGTTCTTTGGGAAGCGTCGAAAGCAGGTTGGTGAAATTTTGCGTGACCTGTGTCGTCAGAAAGAAGTTGGCTTGTTGCAAGGTAACGCTCAGCCGGATCATATCCATATGCTGTTGAGTGTTCCGCCAAAGTATTCGATTGCCATGACAATTGGGTATTTGAAAGGGAAGAGTGCAGTGTGAATTTATCGCGAGTTAATGAAGACTCGCGGGACTTTGTTTGGACGGAGTTTCTGGTCACGCGGATACAGCGTCAGCACTGTGGGTTTGAATGAAGCGATGATTCGTCGTTACACTCAAGATCAAGAGAAGTACGAGCGTGATCAGGAACGTGGTTTGTTTAGTAACGAAGATTAACCCTTAACCCACGGCCCCTTTTAGGGGCCGTCCTCAAGCCACCGGTTCTACCGGTGGTTCTGATTTTTATTTTTATATGAAAGAGACATTGTGGTAAAGAAGATCAAAATTGCCCTTGTCACCGGAGCCGGCAGCGGCATTGGTCAAGCGGCTTCTTTGGCGTTGTTGGATGCCGGCTTTCATGTCGTTCTCGTCGGGAGAAAATTGGAAGCACTCGAGGAGACCGCTAGCGAAGCCAACTCTCTCCAGAGCCGAACGAGTTGCATCTCCACTGACATTACACAGCCTGAATCGGTTGTTAAACTTTTCAAACAAGTTGAGGAAGACTTCGGGCGCCTCGACTTTCTCTTTAACAATGCTGGCTCCGGATCGCCAGCTGTACCACTTGAGGATGTCACTTTTGAAGATTGGCAAGCCGTGGTGAATGTCAACCTGACAGGTGCTTTTCTTTGTACTCAGCAAGCGTTTCGATTGATGAAGAAACAACATCCCAGAGGAGGAAGGATTGTGAATAACGGGTCTGTTTCGGCGCAGACGCCTAGACCATTCTCCGCACCGTACACGGCCACCAAGCATGCCATCACTGGTTTGACGAAATCAACATCTCTCGATGGCAGACAGTTCGAGATCGCCTGTGGGCAAATCGACATCGGAAACGCCGCGACTGACATGACAGAAAGAATGTCTCAGGGAGTGCCTCAGGCAGATGGTTCCATTGCCGCCGAACCAACAATGAATGTACAACATGTTGCCGATGCTGTTGTCTATATGGCATCGCTTCCTCTCGGGGCGAACGTACAGTTTCTCACAGTGATGGCGACTGGAATGCCATTGATGGGGCGAGGATGATCACTGACTGGAAGTAAAACTATCGAATTCCTTCTGAAATCCAGGAGATTCTCTATGAGTGTCAAACCGATCCCATCTGGTTACCACAGTGTGACTCCTTACCTGATTATCGCTGGTGCTGAAAAAGCAATCGAATGGTACCGAGTCACCTTTCACGCCGAGGAACACTTGCGGCTGCTTGGTCCAGGAGGTTCTATCGGGCACGCGGAGATGAAAATCGGAGACTCCATCGTCATGCTCGCTGACGAACACCCCAAATTCGGGGTCCATGCTCCAGGCCACTTTGGTGGTTCGCCTTCGAGTCTGATGATCTATGTCGAAGATGTGGACGACGTGTTCAAGCGTTCTATCGATTTAGGAGCAGAAGAAGTTAGGCCGCTGCAAGATCAATTCTATGGTGACCGCACCGGCACGCTCAAAGATCCATTCGGTCATCAATGGACAATCGCCACACACATCGAAGACGTTTCAGCAGCCGAAGCTCAACAACGATTCAACGATATGCTCGAAGGAGGGAGTTGAAGATCCATTTTGTGCTTCAACTACCGATAGCGATACTTAGGACTTCCAAGCATCTGCTTATTCGTATTTCAATCTGAATGAGTGCATTGAGTGTCCATCAACATCGACAGTTCATCGTCTGATGTATCTCTCCGTTCGTCGATTTGGATGAGTGCCTTGTCAAGCTTCAAATGAGGAATCGTTAATACGAATTCCGCACTCCGTTGTTGTGCTCGTCGAGCTTTACGATTCATCAAAACACGGTTTGCACTGCACTAGTCTCGTTCCCAGACAGCAGGGAGTTCCTTAGAAGCAGGACCATATGTTTGGGAGACGACGAACCCGCTTGCCTGAGACATGTAGAAAATGCGACCGTTGGAGACCACAGCTCCCAGGCACTCACGCGAATCGATGGCTGGACCTGTCGAGACAAGTTTCCCGTCCTGTGAGAGATCGATCATGTCCATGTTGGCTCCGAGTACGTAAGGTTCGGACAAAGTAAATCGACAGCACGCGTAATTGTGGCCGATGCTGCTGACCACTTGTCCGGAATGTTTTTCAAAGACGTTCCCCTTGCCTCGCAGTGCATTGGAAAAAATGAATTGTTCTCCGACCGAAACAACATTCAATGCAGATGTGATCGGGTCCGACTTCCAGGACAGGGTTCCGTCATCGGCGTTCAAACTCCACACAAAGCGATCATTTGTGCCTTCTTTCGCGCGATTGAATCCTCCAATATAAAGCTGACCATCCCGAGTACTCAAAGTGCATTTGGAAGTCACGTAGTAATCGGTCGTCTGCCAGATGACCTCACCTGTCGTCGGTTCAAGGCACACGGTCAGACCGTTGTTTTTCGCAGGCTGACCGCGTCGTTTACGTGCCCCTGCTGCGTAACCGAAGAAGACCGAGTAATAAAACTTTCCGTTGTCCAGACAAATGCCGCAGTCGTTTCCTCCTCGTCCAAACTTGGAAAAGTCTTTTTCCCACAGCACCTTGCCTGTTTCTAAATCCCAGGCCCAGACTCGCGGACGATGATCTTTTGGGTAGTACGGATTGTCGTTTGAGTAGATCCAACTCATGACTTCACGTCCTTCACGTTCGACCGGTTTTCCTCGAAAGGTAAACGGTTTTTCCGTGCCTTGGGCGGCATATTCTCCAGAGCCGGAGGCGTAAATCACGACGTTGTCATGGACAACGGGAGGAAACTGACGGCTCCAACTCGGGGAACCGGTAAAGGGAACTTCCCACTCCAGCTCTCCGGTTGCGGCGTTGAGACATCGCATTGTTGACTGCTTCATTCCAGCTTGAGGAATGATCAGCTTGCCTTGGTAATAGAGTGGTGAAGTGAACGACAAATAAACATCAGGCCAATAACGCCTCCAGAGCAATCGTCCGGTGTCCTGTTCAACAGCAAGAATTTGCCCTTCGGCAGTATGCATATACATTCGACCGCCGCCACACACAGGGAGGTGTTTGACTGTCCCGGCAAGCCGCTGAGCCCAACGCATTCGCAAGGGCGGCTCCAAGTCCTGGGTGTTGGAATTTGTGCCCCTGAAATCGCCATAGTTTGTGTACCAGTCGAACTTTTTTGCGGCGAGTGGTCCGGTCAGCGGACTGCGAACCTTCGACAAGTTCAGGTTGTTGCTGGGTAAGGTTACCTGACCTTTCGCACCATAGACATACAGATATCCATCTTCACAGCCAACATAAATTGCCCCGTCTGAAACGGCCAGCGGTGCGGAGATGGGAGTCCCGAAAGCCGTGTCGAGGGTGCGTGCTTCTCCTTGATTAAATGGCACAAGATGCACTTTACCGTCGAGACCAGCGTAGACAACATGTTCTGCGGTCAGCACGGGAGGGCTGATTCCTCCAGCTGCGTTCAAGACTTCTGGTTGTTCAAGATCGTTGTGGTATCGGCAGAGACCGACCCCATGTTCTGGTCGCACGCGATAAACCGCTTCGTCCCGTATTGCGACTGAAGTGAAGCTTAAGAGCCCGTGTTTATCAATCGACGTTTCTGTTCCAGAAACAACTGAGGTTTCGACGGTATCACCCTTGAGCGACAAGATCTCCACGCGCCCGGCGTTGTCACGTCGATGCCATTGCACATAAATCTTTCCAGTCTCGTCGGCGCTTTGACCAAACGTTGCAGGAAACTCGCTGCCAGCGTAGTTGGGAATCGTTCCGACTGTTCGCAGTCGCGGTTTTGGACCAACATCCTCCAGGAAGATCGTCCGACCTCCGGCAGGCATCACCACAGTCCGGTCGATCAGGCAAATGTCACGAGAGCAAACAAAGTGGTCTCGCCAAGTCACACGATCACCTCGAAATGCCAGCCAATCCTCACCGCTCCAGCGGTTCCCTTCGAAGCCGATCACTTCTTTCACAAAGTCCCAGGTCCACACGACTTGACCTGCATTTTCGACTGCGTAAACACGTGCTCCAAGTGTGGCGAAATAGACGCGGTCTTCGCCCACGACTGGGCTAGCAAAGATTGGCTCGGCACAATCGATCTCAGTCACCAGGTCTCCGGTGTCACGGTCGAGCACATAATAATAACCAGCCATTGTTCCAACATGCACATATTGTCCTACGACGGCGGGTGCGGCGACGTTATTGCAATTTCCCAACCCGCCACGCGTCGAAAAC
This sequence comes from Planctomicrobium sp., assembly GCA_030626405.1. Lineage (GTDB taxonomy): Bacteria > Planctomycetota > Planctomycetia > Planctomycetales > Planctomycetaceae > Thalassoglobus. The sequence continues at coordinate 5,866 of DAOUPA010000114.1, read as the reverse complement.
TTCCATGAAACTTCGAAAGTCTGAGCATCGATGGCAAAGACGACACCAGAACCATCAACGGCGAATATCTTTCCATCGCTCACTACGGGAGAAGCGAGAATAGCATCCGTCAGCGGGATGGCTGCTCGGAGTCCAAGTTCTACAGGAAGCGTTTCGTGAAGCGCGTTTCCTGACCGCTGTGAATTCCCCTGAAGCTGAGGCCAATCGGATGCGAACGCCGAAAGTGTACATAAGCAGCAGAGACAAAATCCCAAGATGGTCGTGACTCTGCCCGGCAGCCGAAGCAACAACTTCCACACATCAAACATCGTTTCACCTTTCCAAATCGAATGACTTCCATCCCAATACAACATCGACAAAAAAGAAAGTACATTCGCACAATAGAGATTCCGGCTAGAAAAATGCCCAACAGCATCATGACTTCGCATCCGAAAACCGCAGTTCACTCATGCTAACAGAGCGAACTCACAGTTGCGACATAGCCATTCGATGACTGACAGGCCGTTCTCGAAAGAGTGATTGTTCGTCTTCCTCCTTCCACTGATTTGTCCGTTTTCATAGTGCAAATGATCTCCCCAATTCCTCAATCGCCCAGGGGTTTTTCCTGTGTTCGGATTGTCGTGGAGTCTATCGTTAGTTGAGGTTGAAGGCGGTACGCAACTCATCGATCACCGCGTCTGGCATCGTGGATAATGTCCCGACCGAGCGGGCATTGATGACTGCTTCGGCTGTTGATTCAAGCACCTCGAGGCGATCAAAAGTGTCGAGGACGTTTCGCCCGGTGACAATCACACCGTCGTTTTCCAAAATTGCGGCGGGGTTCGCAGTGGAAACATAGTTCGTGATCTGACCGTCGTCCTGGTACTGAACTCCGTAAGGGACACGCTTGACGTCACGCAGGAAGACGTAACTCTCCGGGATCGTCCGCACATCAAAGACCGAATCCGTCACGCTGAAGGCTGTGGCGTTGACGGGATGTGCAAAAACAATTGCCTTCACACCGGGATGTTTGTCGTAAATTGCCTGATGAGCTTTCGCTGCGCGGCTGGCGTGCTTGCCTGCTTCACGTTCGTTGCCTTTGACCAGGACGAAGTCTTGCGGGGTGAGCAATTCGCGGTCCTGATGCGTTGGCGTAATCAAAAACGATTCTTCATCAAGTCTCGCGGAGAAACTCCCTTCTGTGCTGATGAGTAAACGTTGGCGACAGCCGCGACGAATGAAGTCGCAAAGTTGCCGCCTTAATTCTCGTTCTGTCGCCGTGGCTGTCGGTGGCTCGTAAGAAACGAAATCGACGCTCCGCTGCGCTGCTTGTTCGAGTTGCTGGGCGGTGAGGTAATTCACCTTGCCCAGTTGCTTCGCTTTGATGAGTGTCTTACCGACGAACTCAAAAGCTTCAAATCGTTGGAATGCGTGTGGCAATGATTCACCACCCACGACGACGCCATGGTTTTCGAGAATCACACTGTCACATCCCTGCGCGAAGGTGTCTGCGATGTGACTGCCGAGTTGTTCGCTACCCGGACAGGCATATGGAGCGAAACCGACCTTCCCAGCCACCGAATGTGCCTGATGGAAGATATCCGTGCGTGGAGATTCGCGACAGATGCTAAAGGCAACCAGTGCTACCGGATGGGCATGCACAATAGAGCGAATGTCGGGGCGGGCTGCGTAGGTTGCCTTGTGAAACGGAAATTCTGACGACGGCGGATGCAGTCCGTCGACCGTACCGTCAGATCGCACACAAACAATGTCGTTGCGAGTGAGGTTCCCTTTATCGACACGCGCGGGTGAAATCCAGATGTCGCCCGCTTCATCACGAATCGACAGGTTCCCGCCCGATGTTGTCGTCATGCGGTATCGATAAATACGATCCATCGTCTGCATGATCTCATCGCGCGGATGAATTAACGGACGGGTTTTGCTCATGAATGCAACTCTCTCTGAATGAATCTAAGCGGGATGGCGCTCGCCGATGGTCGTGCCACGACAACCGGCGAACTGCCGACCAACATCCCGTCGCTCAATTGCTGTTTAAGAGAGACTTACTCGTTTGGCAGCGGACGCACGACCGAGGTGCTGCGGTAATAGTCCATGAGAGTTTCGATGGACAACACGCCGCCCCCCATACCGCTTTTGTTCACGCCGCCATAAGGGACGCCGTGTGCAAACACGTTGTGAGCATTAATCCAACTATTCCCTGCCACCATCGACTCAGCAACGCGCGATGCACGATCCAGGTCAGAGGTCCATACGCTGTTGGCGAGTCCATAATCGGTGTTGTTCGCCATGCGGATCGCTTCATCCTCCGTCTCAAATGGAGAGAGATAGGCCACCGGCCCAAAGATCTCTTCGCGGGCTGCGACGTTGTCTAAAGATCCCGCTAACAGAGCGGGTTTCACATAGTTTCCCGTGTAGCCTTCCACATCAGCAACCCCACCCTCCAGTAAACACTCCGCTCCATCCGCTTTCCCTTTATCGAGGTAACCGAGAACACGCTCGCACTGCTTGGGATTGACGACAGGTCCCATCTGACTTTCGGGATCGAGCGGATGACCAATTCGCACATTCTTGAGGCGAGAGACGCAGTGTCCCACGAACTCGTCGTAGATATCTTTATGAATCAACCAACGCGTCGCATCACAACAGACCTGTCCAGTGTGAAACGTGATCGCTCCGACAAGAGCCTCGGCAGTCGCTTCGACGTCGACATCGTTGAAGACGACAGCTGCTCCCTTCCCTCCCAATTCAAGTTTGACTGGAACAAGGTTACGACCACACGCTTCACCGACGAGCTGCCCGACTTCGGGAGACCCGGTGAACGACATTCGTTTGATATCTTTGTTATTGCTGAGGGCGGCTCCGGCAGTAGCTCCACGGCCGGTGACGACATTGATCACGCCGTCTGGCACGCCCACTTCTTTTGCCAAATGTGCCAGATAGAGCGCTGAGAGGGAAGTGTCTTCGGCGGGTTTAATGACAACGGTATTTCCCGCAGCGAGTGCAGGCGAGATGCCCCAGCCAATCAAAAGAAATGGGAAGTTCCACGGGAAGATGAACGCACACGCGCCCCATGGTTGCTTGTACGTCCAAGCTTCGTGCCCCTCAATACTCAGCTTTGTCCGTGGTTCGACTTGATCGGACAGCTTGACGAAATATCGTAAGGTGTCGACAAAGTTTTGCACGTCACCTTGTGCCTGGGCTTCGATCTTACCAGCGTCGAGGGCTTCGATCTGAGCAATGATCTCTTTGCGTTCCTCAACTGCATCCGCGAGCTTGAGCAAAATCGCACTGCGTTCTGCTTGTGGCGTGTCCGCCCAATCGGGGAAAGCTGCGTTGGCGACATCCACGGCCTGATCGATTAGTTCCGGTTCCAGGTCATGAATGTCTGCGAGTTTGGTGCCGGACCCTGGATCAATTGTAGGAATCAATGTGCCGTTACTGGAGGGCAAATCCTGCCCGCCTACAAACGATGGAAAAACTCCTCGACTCAGGAAAGCTTCAACTTCAGCAAGGAGTTTCGTTTTTGTTGTCACACTCATGTCTCGGATCCTCGAAGAGAGATTGAAGGAGTAGTCGGTATGATTATGATCACAGCAGACTGTCAGTTCAACTTACAACGCAGCAGGGAGCAAAAAATCATTCAGGTTTGATTCGCTGTTTTTACATTTTCCTTGAACCTGCTTTGCACAACGGGAAGTTTCTAAGGAGCGAAGTCCTGGCGGTCGATTCTCTGAGTCAAACTCTGCTTTGGGAAATTTCAGCTTCGAGTACTTCAGTTTGTGAGAGTCCTCCGGTGTTTTATGCACAAATTCTCGCCATCGAATTGCGATAAGATGACATAATTGTCTCGTCGGGGTATCTTGATAGACTAAGAAAATGCCAAGTAAGCGGTTTGCCTGCCCCTTTCGTTTCAAATTGAAGCGAGCCTCCTGTTCTCTCATTATCTGGGATCACCCTATGACTATTTCGTTGTCGCGTTTCTCACTGAGTATTGCTGTACTACTTTCCCTTTCAGCCGGAATGACGGTCAACGCGGAGGATGCCAAATGGGTTTCACTGTTTGATGGTCAGACGATGGACGGTTGGGAAAAAGTTGGGAACGAAAAGAGCGTTTGGGAAGTGAAGGACGGAGCCATCAATGGATCAGGCCCTGCTTCAATGCTGGTCAGCACTACAGGCCCATACAAGAATTTCCGCTACCGTGCCGAAATCAAGATCAACGATGGTGGAAATTCCGGGATGTATTTTCGCACAACAAGAAAGCCCGGATTTTCTGACGGCTACGAAGCTCAGATCGACAGCACTCATCGGGACCCGATTCGTACAGGGTCGATTTATGGAATGTGCCATGTTTATAAACAGCATGTGAAGACTGATACCTGGTTCACGTATGAACTTGAAGTGCGTGATGATGTGTGGCGAGGTCGCGAGATAACGCGCATAAAAGTCACGGTTGATGGAAACGAACTTTACGAATATCTGGACTTCGCGCTGACGTTCAAAGAAGGACATTTCGCCTATCAGCAACATGATCCGGGAAGCAAGGTCAGCATCCGTAAAATCGAAGTTCAGCCTCTGCCGTAGCAAAGACGCCAACGGCAACATGGAGTGAAATCCAAAACAGCCGGTCCGCCTTCATCATTTTCTGCGACTTTTACACACAACAGGCGCAACGCCTGATCAACAAAATTAGAAAGATTCCATGATGCAACATCTCATGACTTCAGCATTGCTGTTGACTCTCCTCGTCGTCCCGGCTCAAGCCGGTGACTCCGGGTTCAAAGACCTGTTCAACGGCAAGAATTTGGATGGATGGACTCAGCGAAACGGCACAGCCACTTACCGAGTAGACGGCGACGCCATTGTGGGAAAGACTTCCGAAGGGAGCCCCAACTCCGTCCTCTGTACAGACAAACTCTACGGCAACTTTGAGCTAAAATTCGATGTCAAGGTTGACTCCGCATTAAACTCCGGCGTGCAAATCAGATCGCAAACCGCTGACGGCAAGCCCAACGGTCGTGTCAATGGACCGCAGGTGGAAATTTCCATCGATAAAATGGCAGGGTACGTTTACGGCGAATCAGCGGGTGGCTGGATGACTCCGGATGCGGACCGTAAACCGCACGATACATTCAAGGATGGTGAGTGGAATTCGTATCATGTTGTTGTCTTCGGTAATAAAATCGAAACTTGGATTAACGGGAAACAAATTTCGGACTTGACCCACGAAGAACGCTTTCAATCTCATCCAAAAGGATTTATCGGATTGCAGGTTCACGGGATCGGTGCAGGCCAGGGACCGTATGAAGTCCGCTGGCGAAACCTGAAGCTACGTGATTTGACAGAATTCAAATCGCTCTACAACGGAAAAAATTTAACCGGCTGGAAAACGACAGGCAACTGGATTCCCCAAGACGATGGTTCGCTATTGATTCAACCGCGAGATGGGGAAAAAGGATGGCAACGGTATGGCGCGTATCTTTGGTCAAAGAAGAAATACAAAGACTTTGTACTGGATGTTGAGTATGCGTATCCCCCAGGTGGCAACAGCGGCGTTTATTTTCGAGTTGGAGACCGTGACGATCCCGTAAAAAAAGGAATTGAAGCTCAGATTCTGGATTCGTCCGCCAAAGAAGGTCCGCTCGGTTCGCATGACCACGGTGGAATTGTTGGTACGAATGCCGCTGCCACAAAGAATATGTCAAAATCTCCGCACGAGTGGAATCGAATGGTGCTCACCTGTGTCGGGAGTCATGTGCAAGTTGAACTCAATGGCGAACAGGTCATTGATACGATGTTGGATCAGACGCCGATGAAAGATCGACCGCTTGAAGGTTACATCGGGTTTCAAGATCATGGTCAACCG
>DAOUPA010000729.1 GCA_030626405.1 Planctomicrobium sp. | reverse complement strand
ATGAAGGAAACCGAGCCGCTGCTCATTCGACTCGCGAAGTGGCTCTACAGGCCGGTTCTTCATTTTACCATGCACCACAAGACTGCCGTGATTGCGTTCGCTTTGTGTGTGTTGCTGGTCGCTTTCGGCATGATCGCGCCGAACCTCGGTTCTGAATTCATCCCGCAATTGTCCGAAGGTGCTATCGCGGTCAATGTTATTCGTCTGGCGGGGACCGATTTGGAAGAATCGATCCGCTACAACACCGAGTTAGAAAAAGCAGTCCTTGCCGAGTTTCCGGATGAGGTGGCTCACGTCTGGAGCCGAATCGGCGCCGCTGAGATCGCCACCGACCCGATGGGAGTCGAACTCACCGATGTCTTCATCACACTGCGTCCACGTAGTCGTTGGAAGAAAGCATCGACTCAAACTCAACTGACGAGTCTCATCGAAAAAGAACTCCGCGAATTGCCTGGGCAACGGTTGGCGTTTACGCAGCCGATCAAACTGCGCATGGACGAAATCGCCACTGGTGTCCGCGCGGATGTCGCTGTGAAACTCTTTGGTGATGATTACGATCTGTTACTCGATACAGCCCAACAAATCGAAGGTGTTCTGAACGGCGTGAAAGGGAGCGCTGATGTCAGTACGGAACAGGTGACTGGCCAACCGGTGCTGCGAATTCGAATTAAACAGGACGAGATCGCCCGGTATGGAATTCCGGCATCAACGGTGTTGGACTTGGTAGAATCCATCGGAGGTTTGCCGGTCGGTGACATCTATGAAGGTCAGCTTCGTTTCCCATTGGTCATTCGTCTCCCGCACGACAAGCAGAAAACACCAGAGGCGATTCGCAGTATTCTGGTGGCGACACCAGCGGGCGAACAGATTCCGCTCTCTCGGCTGGCAGCAGTTGAACTCGACGAAGGTCCAGCTCAGATCCTGCGCGAGTGGGGACAGCGACGACTGAATATCTCGGTGAATGTTCGTGGACGAGACATCGGTAGTTTTGTTGCCGAAGCACAAGAGCGAATCGCCGCTGAAGTCACGCTACCAGAAGGTCGGTATCACATTGAATGGGGAGGTCAGTTTGAAAGCTTGATGCGAGCGCGACAGCGACTGATGATTGTCGTCCCGGTCGCCTTGGTGTTGATCTTCACGCTGCTCTACATGACTTACCATAACGTTGTTGATACAGTCCGCGTGTTCACCGGTATTCCGTTTGCCTGGACCGGTGGCATCTTTGCACTTTGGCTTCGAGACATGCCGTTTTCGATTTCCGCTGCTGTCGGTTTTATCGCATTGTCCGGTGTAGCGGTTCTGGATGACATGTTGTTAGTCTCCTATATCAATCAGCTTCGCCAACGCGGAATCGATCTGGAGAATGCTGTCGAACAGGCCGCCATGACGCGACTACGTCCAGTTCTGATGACATCACTCGTTGCCAGTTTGGGGTTTTTCCCGATGGCATTCAGCACTGGTATGGGCGCAGAAGTTCAACGTCCTTTAGCGACTGTCGTCATCGGCGGTGTGATTTCTGCGACTGTGATGTCCCTACTCGTATTACGAGTGCTGTATATGGTATTTAACCGTCCCGTCGAACGATTTGTTCCTCACCCGGAAGTGATCGAGCGACCGGTCGAAGAACCTGTTTCTGTCTGAATGAATTATTAAGGAAAAAGAAATGAGTAAAATTTTCACGTTGTCCTTTGCCGTTGCGCTCTCCGTAACATTTGTGTTCTCTCTCTCTGGTTGCGGGAAAACCGACCCTGACACAGCAACCGCAGCAGTAGAGCCTCAACATGACGAGCACGACCACGAAGAAGGTGATGAACACGCGGGGCACGAACACGGTGAATGGTGGTGTGCGGAACATGGTGTCCCTGAAGACGAATGCACTCGCTGCGATTCGGGCCTCGTTGCTGCTTACAAGGACAAAGACGACTGGTGCGAAGAACACAGCCTTCCTGACTCTCAATGCTTCGTCTGCCACCCGGAACTCGAAGAAAAATTCGCCGCTCGATTCGTCGCTAAATATGGTAAAAACCCTCCTAAGCCGACTGAGTAAGTTCGACTCCAAATCGAAACGATCACACATCCATCAAGTTGAGAACAGCTTTCGATTCTTCGAAAAATTGCTTTTACCAGTGATTTCTCTAAGGGTTGCAAGTTAGGCGCTGAACTCAAAAGGTCGGCACGCCAAATGCATAAGGGTGAAGCAGAGTGGAGTTTCCTTACAAATTCCGGTGGACAATTTCTGAGTAAACCGATAGAAAAGATCACGAGCGGGTCGATTTGCCCCGCTTCCCCATTCGCACAAGTTTTCGTCATGTTTTACAACATCGTTGCCATACTGATGACAAACACAGTGATGCTCCATGCATTACTGGGGTGTTGTGCGCATCACGTTCACGCCTGTGACACTCATGAAACGTCCACTGACGAAGTGAGTTGTTCT
>DAOUPA010000140.1 GCA_030626405.1 Planctomicrobium sp. | reverse complement strand
CATGTCTCGGATGAGTCAGTCCAGGGCTATCTCGCAACAAACCACAGAGCGAATGGTCGATTTCGCGGAACGAAAGCAGACATCTGGGAAGCGGGACATCATGTGCCGTTCTTTGCTCGCTGGACCGGGAAAATCAAACCAGCAAGTCAATGCGAAGAGACTGTCTGCCTAACGGACTTCTTCGCAACTGCCGCCGAAATTTCTGGCGGTAAACTTGACAGTGAAACGGCACCTGACAGTTTCAGTTTACTGCCACTTTTGAACGGAGATGAGTTGAAAACTGAACGCGCTCCGGTGATTCATCACTCTGTCGGAGGCATGTTTTCGATCCGAGAAGGTGACTGGAAGCTTGTTTTAGGCAACGGCTCCGGTGGTCGTCAGGCTCCAAAAGGAAAACCGTTCGAGCGACCGTACCAGTTGTTCAATCTGGCGGATGATATCGAAGAAGCCAACAACATCCTTGATAAGCATCCGGAAATTGCTCGCAAGCTCGAACAGAAGTGCGAACAAATTCGCGAAAGCGGTCGCAGCCGCCCGTGACGAGGATGTGTTAAGAAGAACCAGCCCCGCTTGAAGATGATTTCTCGGCCCATTTTCCGAGCGGTTCGATCAGCAGTGTGTCCATGATCAGTTGAGATGCGTGGAACATCAGGATCGGAAACGCGGCGAAAGGCAGATCTCGGTTCGCAAGTAAATCGGTGGCGATGAAGATTCCAATCGGCAATGTCTTTTGACTTCCGGAAAAAACGGTGGCGACGATATCTTCTCGTTTGAAACGAAAGACCTGTCCTCCGTAAAACGCCATCGCGAGTCCGAAGACGTGTAACATTATGCACGAGAAAAAGATCACGATGACCGTGACGAAGGTCATCTCCGATGAGTCAGCAACTTGTAACTGTCCGCCCCCTTTGACTGACGCCCAGAGTACCAGAGTCAGAATGCAGACTTGCGCGATGGACCCGAAGAGCGTTTTCTTGTCGTCGGCAATCGTCCGGATCGAGAGTGTCGTTCGTGCAACTTGACCGCAAGCAATGGGAATCAGGGCGGTGTAGAAAAGTCGCTCGATCATTTCAATGGTGTCGAGCGTGATCGAATCTCCGAGCGCCACGCTGAGCCAGAACGGCGTCACTAGAAAACAAAGGCCGTTCGTAATAATCGTGCAGAGGAGCGAAATGGCATCGTTCCCTTTCGCTTTACGCGTCCAGACAGACGCCGATGCCATCGTGCTCGGCACGCAGGCAGTAATGATCAACCCGACCGCAAAGTCGCTGGTCAGTTGCAGTTTCGAAAGCGGAATCGCCACTAATGGAAGAGCCGCAAAATTGACAACACACGCCCAGAAAACAGGTGCAGGAGCCTTCATTGCGGCCGTGAGTTTTCGGATGTCCAATGTCACGGACATCAAAAACAACACGAAAGCGACGATGTATCGTGTTGCGTTCCCAACATAGTCTGTTGAAAGCCTTTGGATTTGCTCCCTGGGGATGAGTAATCCCAACGAAAAACCCACAGGAATGACAATCACTAAGCACGTCAGAAACCAGCGTTTCTTAAGATAACTAATCATCGCTCTTCGTTGATTGTTCTGTTTTTTGAATGTTCTCCCAACGATTGAGGAGGTAGACATTTCGGCGTGAAGGAGAACTTGCTGTTGCCTCTTTCTTGGTACGAATGGCGTCTTTCAGTTTTCCTTGCGAAAGGTTGATGATTGTTTTCCAGTCTGAGGAAGACTGTCTCATTTGTTCCAGAGGAACTAGCTGAGTTTGGCTTTGCCGAACGGTCGAAACGAAACGGTTGAATGTGTCGACTGCTGCGGAGAGCTTTTGAGTTTCGTGTTGGGAGACTCCAATCCAAAACGCGGCAAAGTGTGCCGCTTCTTCATTCAGTGGAGTGGAGTTTGTTTGGTACGAAGTGAGGATCGGACCGAAGTGGGGGAGAGCAGAATTATACTCACCTTGCAACTGCTCGATGCGAGTCGCATGCAACGTATGATCCGCAGCACGAATCACTGCTTTCTTAGTTCTTGAATCGATTTGCTGAATCTGTGGACCAGCGAAGATTTGCATCTTCAGATTGTACAAACTCTCTGATTCGACCAACGCTTTGACGACCGCCTCGACTTGTTGAATGGGGTAGTCCCAGACATCAATCTCCTCTTCCTTCCACAATGAACTTTGCTTACCAGCCTGAATCATCCGTTGCAATTGCGATGCCTCCGGACGAAGAGCGTTCGTGCCGAGACCATCATAAATTTCGGTTCCAGCAAGATGCTCGAGCATAAAGTGGAGCTTGGCCATTCGCTTGGACCAAAGACTCGGAGTGCCGATCAAATGTACGGTGAACTCCTGCATATCGTCTTTTGTTAAAGGATATGGGGAATCCGAAATATCAAGTTTTCGAAAATAGGTATTGTCGTTTCGCACATCTGAAAGCGATGCGGCCACGGTGGGGAAAGGTGATGTTGAAACATCATCCGGACCAGGGATGGGCAAGCCAATTCGAAGGTCAAAGAGACGAAGACTTCCCTGAGGAATTTGGACCCCGAGAAGCCACTGAGACGGTTTTTCCTTGGGTGCAATGATGACCGCGTCGATGCGTAATTGCCGCAGCAAGACAGCGAGCGTCCAGGCGCGAACTTCTGCACTTCCTTGCCCCCACAACAAAGCTTCGTAGGGGGTTGCCGGAACTGTAGGAGATGTCGCAGATTCAGAATCGGTGAGAATGATGTTTCGAACGACAAATTGAAAGAGAGCCATGCAGCGCTCGGCATCGTTTTCTGTTCCGGCGCAAACCTGAGTGGCGATTGTTTTTGAGAGCAAGCTCAGGCGAACATGTGCCGCATCTTCGATGAGGAATCGTTCATCTTGAAGACGATTGAAAAGTTCTTCGCTGAGTAGCTCACGTTGTGTCTGCGCGTCTTGAGTTAAATTCTCGTCAATGTCACTACCACACTTTGCAATCCAACGATTCAATTCAAGAGCCAAGTCGGCAGGTGCGGATTTGATTCCCAGGCGACCAGGTTGCAGGCCGCTCAGAATGCGAGTCAAACTCCGATCACATTCGCTCTGCTCTTTCGTGATGACGATTTTATCTAGGTTCACTCCGTCTTCGTCATATCCAGGTTTTTTTTTCTGTGCTGGGGGAGCCATCATCCAAGCCAGAAATCCCAAGACCACCACCATGCCCAGAAGCTGAGCCGGGAGACCAGACCAGATCGGTCGCTTCGTTGTCGACATGCTTCAACCTCATCAATGACTTAACAGGAATGCAAAATAAATACGAATAGAAAACCGCGAGTATAGAAACGAATGAGAAGATTCGCCTGCTCCTAGAGCAAATTCGAGCCGCTCAAAGGAAAAATGGCTGCCAGAAGTAGTGGTCAGAGAGGCTATCCTAAGAAAACGTTCTCAATGAACGTCAATAAACAGCCTGGATACCACGGATTGAAGGAGGACAGAAAGCGGTCTGGGCGGAAATCGACGTTCATCGAGAACTGACGTGCGAGAGAAGCTGGAACCCCATTTTCCAGTGCCAGAGCGTACTCGCCTGATTCCCGGATAAGAATGTGCTGACGAGTGTTGTGTAGCCAGAATCGAGAAGGTGTTGAGCCGAACTCCTCAGCAATGTCTTTCCCAGCCCCTGTCGCGCAACGTGAGGGTCAATAAAAATCCAGGTCAGATGCGGTTGTCCCCACCCATTTTTTACGGCATCGGCAGGTGGCTCTTGCGACCATTGTTCTGGATTGAAGTTTATGAAATCATCCGAGGGAACCAAGGTGATGAGAATCGCTCCAAGGGATTCCTGACTCTTTGCGTCTCGAATGACGAGTGAAGCAGCATCAAAAATCGGGCCGTCTTCCCCTTGTTGAGTTCGCTGCAGAAGGGCTTGCGCTGCTGCGAGTTGCCGTGCTGCTGAAAGATGAATGAATGGCGCTGATCTGGAAAATGCGCGATCAAAAAGATGAACGAGTTCCGAACAGTCGGCGTGCTCAATCTGAGAGATTTCCCATGGATTCTCTTCGTGATCGCAATTGCTTTTGATTAAGCAATTGAGATCTCTTTTCGCGTGAAAAAACACCGGGCGACCACTGATCGAGCAACGATCATCTTTGAATTCGTAGCGGTAGGCAGGATGCCGAGGAAGCTCGCGAAACGTCTCCCAGTCGGTCTCGAAACTCAGGTCAGTGAACCAGTCGTTAAGCATGACTCATCTTCTTCGACTGTTTCATCGACGTTGTGTATCACGACCGGCGACTGCGGCGTCTGCTGCGATAATAAAGATTTCGACACGGCGATTTTGCTGACGAGCACTCTCGTCGCTGTTCGGAAGCTTAGGTTGAAACTTGCTGTAACCTGCGAGTCCCATTCTTGGTTCAGCCAGTCCTGTTTTTCCTAGTGCTTTCACGACTGCGGTCGCACGATGAGCCGAGAGATCCCAGTTCGTTTCGTGACGTGACTTTGTTGATGTTTTCACGACGGGCTGATCGTCTGTGTGACCAACGACAAGAATGTTGAATTGCTGGGCGTCTCCAGAATTCATGATTGCCGCAAACTCTTTGAGGATTCGGTATCCCCCTGGCTGAATGGCATCGCTGCCGGTGGCGAAGAGTAAGTCTCCGTTAAACTTACTTACGCCGGTCGCGGGATCAAACTCGAACTCAGGGTATTTTCGAGCCAATTCTTCAAACCGACTATTTGCCGAACCACTGAGCGGATTGTTGGGGGCAGGAAGTGTCGTCAGTAAATGCTTCACTTGGTCATGGAGTTTCCCACGTTCAAGTGCGAGGTTCTGCAGACGCTGGTTCGCAATTGCCAGACTTTGCTCTGCCTGTTGCTTTTCCATGGCGAGCTGATTCACCGTTTGCTGGCTTTGAGCCAACTCACCGGAAAGCCGGTTTCGGGCGTGGTACATCTCGTAGGTTCGCAACTGTGCTTGCCGCATCTGCCAGCCAGGAGCGTAGCCCTGGCAGCCGACGAGACCAACAAGAGAGAAGGCGAGAATGAATTTTCGAATGCCTTTTGACATCGAACGATTCCTGATTTGGGTGGAGGAAGGAATGATCTGATGGTCTGGACAACGTGGTGTTGCGTACGGAACCAGCAGAGGTTGGACAGGACGAAATGGTGGGGAAATGTGACAGGCGAATGCTGCCGCTGGGAGATGGGTTTTATGCTGAAAAACTTTCGCTGAGAACCCCTTTCCGTTCAAGAAGTCTGTCGCAAACACCGACAAATGCCACTTTTCAACTCTCGTGACGTACCAGTACTGGTTGGTAACTGTCTATTAACAAAAGAGTTACGTAAACAGTTTGTGGGGAGGTCGATTCGGCTGTAACACTTTCAACAATCGGCAGCATCAGCCGGAAATGCGCAGGAACTGCCGATGGGAGCTGGTCTTTGACTGATGCTTAGCGGTTTATCACATACTTGAAGTGTGCGGCGAAATGTTCATTTTTACATGAGTATGAAAACTACGTTCCTGCGCGGGGGACTCCTTTTCCTTCAGAAATGTAGCCTGCTCTGCCGGCTGCGTGGTCTTGCATCGAAAGGTCCGCATCGGCGTCGGTTTGCCCAGCTTCGAACGCTTCGAAGTTTCGCTTCAGATAGGAAACACACCAACCGCATCCAGTCCCAGCGCCTCCACATTCAGAGAGCTGACTCGCTCGCCGGGGTTGATGAATTCGGAGGTAGTTCAGAATTTTTCGCTTTGAAACGTGGAAGCAAAAACAAATTGTGTCATCAAGTTCCACGGTGTGGGCCTCGCTCTTAAAGAATCATGAATTTTGCACAGTCAGCGTTGTGGAACACAACACATTCGAGTTCATTTCACACTTGATCCTAACGCGCCAGCGTCGGGACGAATCGCATAATAACCTTGGTAATCGAAGCTCGTGGCTAGCGGCAGTGGCTAAGTATGGCATGTCCCCTCGGTCATTGACCGGGGGCTAAGTGCTTTAAAGCTGATCGAGCGAATCGAGCCATTGAACCAGTGAATTCACTAAATCAAAAGAGAATTTCCCAGCCTCTTCGCTGTCGATCAGTGCAGTCGGGAATTTCTGCTTACGGAGCAATTCGACGGATTTCTCGATTCGATCGCGTTCGCGCGTTTCTGGTGCTGCAACAAATGCGATCAGCAGACGTGAATCGGGGTCGCTATCAGGCGGAGGGAATCGAAGAGGGCTTTCCATCGCGATGAGTCCGCGAAACAGTTCACGATATTTGAACGCCAGTCGTGTTGCGAAAACTCCAGAGTCTTCTGAACCCATGATGGCGATTCGAGACGCGTCGATTGAATAATTTTCAGTGACCCAATCAGTGACATCCTTGACGTGCTTTTCGTCAGTTGCCGACCATCCACTAATATCCTCTGCTCTGGGGCCAACCAAAATGATTCCACGTGCAATGCAGAAATCTTTCCAGGAGCGAAGCACGTCCGCTTCCATCGTATCGCCTGATGGGTGGATCCAGACCAACATCCCGTGCCCATAGTTGGCATTGTAACTTTCAGGTACGAAAACCCAAAAGTTTCTGTCGCTGCCAGTCAGTTTCTGGTTGAATCGACTTGTCTTCAACTCTTTAGGAACATCTCCCGGAGGGATCGTGAGCGGCGGAAAATTCGTGCTGCCGTCTCCGTTCGGCATCGCTGAAAGTGAAACTGATAAGGTGAGCTCATCGTCACCGCGAGTGACTGTCAGTTCAATCGATTGCCCGGTTTCCATCGTGGAGAGAAGCGTGGCGATTTCTTTCGGCGTGGAAACTATTTGCCCGTTGATCGTTTTAATCTGATCATTAGGATTCAAGCCTGCTTTAGCGGCTCCAGTGTTTTCAAAGACGTATCGAACGCCAACACCTTGGACTTCTTCATCGATGGCCGGTCGCTGCGGGAGAATTCCGAGAGAGTTAAACTCGTAGGCGAGTAATTCGTCGGTGAGTTTGGCCTCACTCTCAAACGTTTTGTCAGCTCGCTTTACGACAAGCTTGACCGTCTCACCAGCATATCGATTTCCGAGGATCTGACGCAGGTCGACGAGTCGATTGATTGTATGCTCGTCGATTTTGATAATGACGTCATTGATTTTTAGATCAGCTTCGTCGGCGGGGGAATTCGGCCTGACTCGCAGGATTTTTGCTTCACCAGCCAGGGGGCTTTGAGATTCGAAACCGACGCCCAGTAAGCCTCGATGCAAAGTTTCCCCAGCAGTCATGCGGCTGAGAACTCGCTGAATGTCCTCCAATGGAACAGCGAATCCGATGCCGCTGTCATACCATTCCACGCCAGATGTTTCACCTTCCTGCTGCGGTGAAAGAGGGGCGATGATTCCCATACAACGCCCATAGAGATCAATCAGTGGGCCACCATAGTTGACCGGAGATGTCTTTGCGTCGGTTTGGATCGCTTTGCCATTCACACGGTTCAGAGCACTGATGATGCCAGTGGAGATATTCGGGAAGCTTACGTCAAAAGTTCGACCGAGTGCAATCGCCCGTTGCCCGACTTTGATTTCGCTCTTCACCGCGGCAGTGATCGGTTTCAGTCCCGATGCTTCGATTTTGAGTAGCGTCAACATTTTAGATTTGTCGCTGGCAATGATTTTAGCCGCATAGTTCTTGCTGCCATCGTTTTCAATCAACGTGACCAAGACAGACGCTGGATCAGAAACGAAGTTGAAACTGCTGGTGATGATGTAGCCATCAGCGCTGACGATGACGCCGGTCGTTGGTCCAGTTCCAGTCAGGACCTCCCCGACCAAATCAACGCCACCGACGGTTTCAATCCGGACAATGGACGAGCTGACCGCGGCGACCGCCTGTTGAATCGCTTGCTGCTCTTGCTTGAAAAGTGACTGAGCGTTCACTGCCGCCGGAAACGCAATTCCGAATAGAGTGACCACAAAAACAAATGTGGCAAGTCGTAGGGTGGTAGGAGCCTGATGAGAGGTGGGTTGCGCATGCGAACTGAACTGAGACCGAACCTGCACGATGTGACCACCTCGACTTGCGAAACCCATCAACTCTAAAACACGCATACTTCACCCACCCTACCGTCTCTGAATTGTTACAGGATCGTTGTCATTTTTTCGGGACGATAAACGTCACTGTAATCAGGTCGTCGCCGCGTCGGACGATGAGTTGCAAATCATCACCTGGAATCAACTGGTCCAGAACTTCTTTGAATGTTCGAATGGAATTGACGAGTTCACCGTTCGCAAACACGATCAAGTCGTCCGGTTGCAGGCCGAGTTCTGCCGCTTTGGACTCTTCCACAATCGTATCCAGGTATGCCGGAGTTCGAGCGACGACATCCGGGACAAGCAGAAATCCAAAATCAATCGGTTCATACGTTGTTTCACCAGGCTGGTTCGCAGCAGAAAGGAGATCGTCGCGGCGACTGAATCGACCAGCGATGATGTCCTCAATCGGCTCGCGAAGAACCGAAAATGGAATCGCGTAGTTGAGCCAGGTATTGTTTCGACCTTTCAGTTCGCGACCTAGCATCCCGAGCAAGCGACCATCCACAGTCGTCAAAACACCACCAGCGGCACCAGGATTATTAGTGACTGCATCGACAAGATAGACCTCTCCGTCGTAAGGCACCTTGTACCGACCGCGTCGGGCGGAAAGTTCCGTTTTCGCCGAGATAACTCCCTGCATGACTGTAACCGGTTCGTCTCCGGTCGCAACTTTGAAAACATTACTGAACGCCAAGATCGCAGCACCAGGACCAACTTGCGCCGTTTTGCTGACATCAAAAAATGGCAGGTCTTGGGCATCGATCTTGAGAATCGCGATGTCTTTCTTCGAGTCGGTTCCAATGACACGCCCGTAAAACCTGCGACCATCGCTGAGCACCACGGCAACAGCATCTGAGTCGAGAAGATGGTTCCAAACGGTCGCGATGTGACCATCGGGAGAGACGATCACTCCGGTACCGTAGCTGGCGAGGTTTTTGAGTCCGCCTGCCCCGAAGATTTTCACGACTTTCGGTTGCACAGATTCAACAGCATCCGAGGCTGACTCTGCGCGAGCCAACTGAGAATTCATCAGGCAGAATGCAATCGCTGCAATCCATGCGGGATGATATTTCATGGCGTTCCTTTCGTATTTGCATTCAGGAACTTCAGCGCAGTCACTTCCAGTTGGCCCCAAAGTTGCCCCCCGTAGTGTAAGCTGAATTGAGCAGGGAATTTTAAGCCGTCGATATCGCGAAGTTGTGTGAATCGAATTTTGCACGGATCGTGTTCATCGTCGAGTTGAGTATCGAAGCCGATTAACGAACGGTCACTTTGCCGAAAGTACCAACGTGATGTCAGCAACCCTTTCGTGGTGACGAGAATGTCAACACGCTCAGCATTTCCATCAAGCGGTTCACTACCTACGTAGTAGAACTCAGTAAAATAATCCTGCGGGTCAATGAGGAGTTGTTTGAGTTGTTCCAAGGCAGCGAGGAAGCCGCCTGATCCGATCGGTGTATCGGTGAATTCTCCATTGAGTTCAAGAACTGCGAATTGATTATCGATTTTTGCTGCGATCGCATCTGGTTTCATACGAATTTGAATCGGCGATTCGTCCGCACGTTTGAGGTCCAGCGACCACATTCGCGGTTTTGCTTTGTAGTTTCCCCATTCTGAAATCGTTTCGAGAATTCGCTTCTGTGCCTGAAGATTGAAGTAGTAGTTCGCGTAGCCAGATTTCTCCTCATAGAGCTTGAGGTACTCCTTGGGGACCTCCGGTTCTTTCTTCTTGCCACCCAGTGGAAGTTTGTGCGGAAGAGGGAACGGAATTGGCGGCTTCTTCTCGTCTTTCTTGTCAGGGTCCGGAACTCCCGGTGGTGGACCCCCTGACAGTTCGGCTTTTCGATGCAGACCAGCAAGCTGAACCGAGACATCGAAACGCTTTCCGCCTCTTTGAAACGACAGCGAAACGTGCCAGCCTTTGGGGTAGATTCCGAGAATGTTTTTGTATTGATTGACACTTCGGACAGGCCGATTTGCAAAGGAGATGAGCTCGTCACCTTGCCGAAGACCTCGTCTGTAGGCAGCGGACGATTCGAGTATGTTTGCAACAACGACGCCTCCATCTGAAGTACTGGTGACCGTCGCTCCCAGCGTCGCATGGTCGACGATGCGTCCGCTTTTCAGGTGGTCGAGAAAATGCATCACCTGATTGATCGAGATCGCATACCCCGCGCCCACGTTCACTCGCCCACGTTTCTCCACGGCGATTCGTCCATTGATCCCGATCAGTTCGCCACCTTCATTGAAGAGCGGTCCACCGGAGTTCCCAGGGTTAATGGACGTGTCGACTTGAATGCAGTCGGTGTATTCGAGAAACGTTCCTGCCGGATATTGGTACCGATGCGTTCCGCTCACCATGCCGAAAGTCACGGTCGGTTGAAAATCATCCGCCAGCAAAAATGGGTTCCCCATGGCGAACGCCCAGTCCCCCATGCGAACCGCGTCGCTGTCACCGATTTTCGCATGTGGAAAATCATCTCTCCCCAGCAATTTAATCAAGGCGACATCTCCAGTCGGATCGATTCCGACAAGGACGGCATCATAAATGCGACCATCGTTCAGGCCACATTTCATGAAGCCTTTCATGCCTTGGACCACATGGAAGTTTGTTGCTGCGAAACCATTGGAATCGATCAAAACACCCGAGCCACCTCCCTGACCACCAGGAGCAAAAATCGCGACGACACTACTTGCAACACGTTGTACAGTTTCAATGCGCTGTTGCTCTGCCTGAACAACGGCTTCCGGAACGTTGACTTGAGCCTGTGCTCTCAATACGAGCGAGAACATCAGCGCGAGAACCCCCAGAAGGCACAGCAAATTTTGTCGATTGTTCATTACTGAATCACCTGTGCATCGCCGAGTGCAAAGTGTTCGAGAATTCCTTTTCCAACTCCGAGTGATTCGACGCGAATGATCAGCTCTCGAACTTTGCTCATGTCGAGTTTGACCTTCTCTGGCGAGTCACTCCAGAGGAATTCTCGTGCGTACAATTCTTCACCATCTCCAAGGATCACGAGTTTGACCTTCGGTTTGATGCGAGGCATGTTGCCGACGTGTGTTTGGTCGAATCCTGCCAGTGTGCGGAATTCGGAGAACTGTCGATTCAATCGAAACCGGACAACCGCACCAGAATGCAGCCATAACCCTCGCTGATACTGTTCCCCATCAATTGTCAATCGCCGCCGCCCACCTGTCCCTGCCGGGAAGTTGCGCGCGGTAAACCAAACAACAGGGAAGTCCGGGTCGGGAGAAACTGAAGTTGATTCATCGAACGGAAGATCCGCAAGGAAGCGAATGCGACCGCCTCCGAAGTCGATTTCGCGAATTTTGGAAAGATCAATCGACGCTTCAATCCCACTTGCCATCGAGATTTGCAGAATATTTTCTTCCAGCGCAAGTGACTTCGCTTTGAGGATGTCTCCCCCTGTGGTTCGCACGAGTCCCAGCCCCGGTCGATCTTTCTCCGATCGGTTTGTGAAGACGACGGCGAAGACACGTTCGAGCGGAGCCGTTAAGTCCCGACCACGGACGCTAATCGTCACTCCTTTTTCACCAACGTTGCTCACCGAACCAGCAACGTAGTCGAGGACGTCTCCTTTTCGAAAGACGAGCAAGTCATCACGAGCGCCACGGTTTTCTAAATCACCCCAACTCTCCGCAATCTTATCATCGAGCGGCCCCCAACGGATATTGCGAATTTCGCTGGTCGAGATCGTTTGCTCTCCAAGCAATGATGTTTGAATTGTTGCGTTCTTCTCAGAAAATTTGATCGACTCAAAGCCAAGTGAAGATTGATCGCTGAGTGTCACAGTATGGGTTGCCGATTTGGAATTCGCATCCGTTTCGGTCAGCTGGAGCAGCATCAACTGATCGACTGCAATCGATTGTTCTTCGACTTCCCCCTGAACAACGACTTGCCTGGAATTCAGAGAGAGCAACTCCCCTTCAATGGAATCTCCATCAAGAGTCGTGACCGTGACGGGCGTCCCTGACAGCGAAGCAATAAGTAGCAACTGTACCGCGGCGTTCAAATCAATCCCTTTCGCGACTCAAAGCATTCCTGAAACCTACGATGTATCATAGGAAACAGGGCCGCAAAAGTCGCGAGAGACGACAAGAAATTGTCAGACACTTTTGCCGTACATTCCAAGTGTACGGGTCATCTCACGGTTTTGGTGCTGGTCGGTCAGCAAGCTTTTTGAGATACTCTTCGACCGCTTGGCGATAATGGGCCGGAAATTGTCGGTCGAGCATGTTTTTCGCGGCTTCTCGTGCCTTGGGGGGCAAATCACCCCAGTTGTCTTTATGGCCGATATCCTTCTTGTCTGTCAGACCTTCCCCTTTGATGCCACCGAGGTAAGAGTCTTTGGCGCCTTGTCCTGCTCCGTTGGAACCTGACCCTCCTCCAGATTGCTGTTGCTGCTGTTGTTGGTCTTCGAGTTGTTTGATGAGATCGTCGAGCGTTTCCACGATTTTGTTTTCGACAATCTGGACGTCTTCATCGGTTCGATTCATGTTGAGGCGGCGCTGCACGTCGCGCATTTGCCTCGCGGCTTCACCAAGGGATTTCTCCTTCACCCCTCGCAAGTCCTGGAGCATCAACTCTCCCAGCATCTCGTAACGAATCGGCACGCTTTCGGTTCTGTTGAGTAAGGCGTCCAGGGACTCCGTTCCATCTTCGCGAAGCAATAAGTGGTGTTCGCAGACCGAACGGTAGAACAGGCAGCCTGCCGGATCGACGACATAGTTCGTATCGATTTGCTGGAACAGTTCGACCGCTTCATTATAGGCGGAGAGCATCGAGAGATGGCGTGCCAGAAAATACTTCACGTTGTTCCCCAGAAGCGGTTCCGATGCAGAGCGTTCCGAGGTCGGGGCTGCCAGTTGGAGAACTTCGGGGTGGTAACGCAGATCACGACATTGATCAACGAGCTTGCGGACGTCTTCGTCTGCGAGGTAGAAGGTCTGCATTAAAGCGTCGAAGAGCTCCTCTGAGTTCGGCTTGTTCTCGAAATGCCAGAAGGGCTCAACCGCATCAACTGCCGGAGACTGACTGAGCCCTTTGAAGGCGAGCCAATCGTCAACTGCCGTTCGCAATTCCTCAACTGACGGAGTGGAGTAGACATCATCGGTTGCCGTCGCAGGCAGGCAGGCAAGGATCGCTACCAGCGCTACTGCAAGGCATGAGATTTTTTGTCTTTGGGTTGATCTTCTACTCACTTATTTCTCCCAACTGAAAGGTCGTAAGTCGCTTCCTGAATCCGCTTTTGCCGCTGAGCGATGTCGTCAATTAAACTTTGCTGGTCCGCGTCGACATTCGCTGAGTTGTCAATTTCTGAGCCGAGCTGCTGTGTGATTCGATTGATTTGCAGTTGCAGTGACCGAATCATTTTGAGTTCGGCGATTTGGTCAACAAGAGCCGGATCTTGCGGCGGCCCCTGTTGCTGAGGTTTCCCTTGTTGTTGCTGTTGTTCTTCCTGTTTTTTGAGTTCCTTTTGGAACGCATCAATCATTTCTTCGAGAGTTTCCACGACCAATGTTTCCACCAGTTGGGTTGTCTTGCCAGTGTCCTGTGTTCCGAGGCGGTTTACGACAACGGCCATGTTCTTTTGCATCTGCTCAACAGCTTCCGGAAAGGCAACTGAAGAACCTTCCTCGCGCAATAGATTCAAAGACTTACCAGCATCGATGAGATTGTCTTCCTGTTCTTTTCGCATCTCATTGGTTTTTGATGAGTAGCCCTGTTGTGCGCGAGACTCATTGGGGATTCCATCAAGCCGTTTCGTTTCAGAATTAACTTGAAGTTGCCGGCGGAGCATGTTTTGAAAGCGTGCTTCGAGAAGAGTAAGATAACTTTCCTTCTCTTCCTGACGAAGTTGTCGGAGGATTTCTTCGAGTTGTGCCTTCAGTTCTTCGAGATGGGCAATGCTGGCGTCCTGATCTTTG
>DAOUPA010000020.1 GCA_030626405.1 Planctomicrobium sp. | reverse complement strand
GCCCCGCAGCTGCATCACCAGCAATTAGAGAAGCCTGATATGCATCCGGTTCCGTACCCAGAACAACGTTCGCCAGGCGTTCGGCCTCATGGAAATCGCGTGAGTGAAACGCCTGCACTGCCTTCCGCAATAAACGCTGTTGTGGGCTTGCAAAACAAACAGGACCAACTGCGACCGCCAGCGCGATGAGTATCGCGAGCACCGCCCACACTGAAGAAGTTCGCGAGGACGAAGCCGAGTCTTGAATTGTCATGTCTGCGACCTCCTCGGCTTTCATCACCCGGTGTCAGGTTTCGGTCGAGATCAAGACTTCGACTGACCTCGCTCGGTGACCGCTCCCCAAATCAAAAAAACAACACCCAGCACGACCAAAGCCATCGACGATGGATACAACACCTGGCTAGCGAAAATCTGATTCGGAAATGGAATAGAAAGCGAATGAGCAAATGCCTGTTCGCCTGCGAGTACCAAAATGCTACCTGTGATCATTTTCATAATAGAAAAGTCTAGTTCGCTTTCATCTCTCCCGCAATTCAGTAGCTGGTGAACCATCTTTTCCACGCGCAACGACACCAGGCTGTCAATAGACTGTAAAACCGTGAACACTTTCTTTTCGGCTGACCATCGCGGCATTTGTAAATTTCTCCGAAACCTGACTGTTGGTTCGGGGTTTACACTGAATGTCAGAATCTGATTCAACGATCTTCCTTGATTGAGTAGAATTTCTGTGTTGTCTCAATCGACTTTCGCGTTACTTCCTCTGTCTCGTCCGAGTGTCGGACATTTTCTAACTGGAGTCACCTATGAATACGAATGATCCAATTCCTTCTACTCTGGAACAAATCGATGAACGCCGTCGCGGGTTCCTTGGGAAACTGTTAGTCGGCGGTGCAGCTGTTGTTGCATTGCCTGCGATGTCGACCGTGGTTCTCGGTCAAGATGGACAAAAGGGAGCCGGAAAAGGCAAAGGGGGCAAGGGCAAAGGAGACGGCGGTGGAAAAGGAAAGGGTGGAATGCGCGATCCAGCCAAGATGGCTGCTATGATGATCAAGAAGTTTGATAAAGATGGCGACAACGCCCTGAACCAAAAAGAATTGGCCGCAGCTTTGACCGAAATGGCGAAGCAGCGTGGAAGTGGCAGAGGGAAAGGAAAAGGGGGCGGTGGTGGCAAGGGAAAAGGCAAAGGGAAGGGAACCTCTTAACCTGAAGTTGTGACGCTTCATTCCGGCAGGCAGCGGCATTCGCTTCCTGCCGTCAATGAGTGGAGTAAAACCTGTGTACTACCCGGATTTGTGCCACGGCTCTGCGAGCCGTGCAGATGAACCATCGGCGTCCCAATGGAATTCGCACCGCTCACAGAGAGCAGTGGCACACGCTAGAGATGATTCAAAGCACCGCTCTTCGCCATGCCCAAGCTATTCCTTAACTCGTCTGTTCTCCTTTCACCAACAACGGAAGGTTACATTGCGTACGACACAGCCTCGAACCTCTTGCACGAGTTAAATCCGACCGCTGCACTACTTGTTGAACTGTGCAACGGAACAAGAACGAGTGAAGAAGTTATCACGATTGCGGCACCGTTGCTGCCTCCCGATTCAGAGTCGGCTGTCCTTGAATGGCTCGCTCAGGCAATCGACGCAGGCGTGATCGTTGAAGAATCGGAAGCCGTAAAAAAGCGTGAAACGCAGGAACTCTCTGAGGAAGATTTGACTGACTTAGCAAATCAATTACGCGACGAGGGAAAAGTCCAGGCCGCTTTTCTGTGCCAGCAACGCGCGGCGGAGCTAGAGCCGACGGACGCAGCAGTCTTACGGAACCTGGGCGAACTCGCTCACATCATCGGAAAACGTGAAGAAGCTCGCCAAGCGTATGAAGACTATCTTGCCTTGGAACCTGATGATGCGGAAATCCAGCACTTGCTAACTTCGCTTCGGGATGATGCCCCACCGAGTCGTGTTCCAGATGAATGTATTCGGCAACTCTACCATCGCTTCTCTGGTTTCTACGAAGACAATATGTGCGACGAATTGGGCTACGAGGGTCCGCTGCACCTTGGCGCCATCATTGACCAGACATTGGGTGAACGGACTGGCCTATCGATCCTCGATCTCGGCTGCGGTACCGGACTCGCTGGCTTGGCGGTGGCGGATCGAGCATCTCACCTTGTTGGCGTTGACCTCTCACCAGAAATGATCGAGCAGGCGCGAAAGCAAAACCTCTACGACGAACTCTACGTCGCCGAAGCAGCGACATGGCTCGAAGAAGCTCAAGGAGAGTTCGACCTGATCATCGCCTGCGACACGCTAATCTACTTCGGTGACTTAATTCAGGTGATCGCCCCAGCCAAAAAACTTCTGCGGCCCGGTGGCGTGATTGCATTTTCTGTCGAGAGTGCAAAGTCCGGAACATTCAGCCTGACCGACAACGGTCGCTACATCCACCACCTCGACCACATCCATTCAGTTGCACAGAACGTCAGTCTAAAAGTCGTCCAGCAAAAAGAAGCCTTCCTGCGAATGGAATACGGCCAGGAAGTGACGGCGATGTATGTGGCGTTGCAGGGGTAGATTTCTTCGCATGTGCTTCACTCAAACGCAATGTTGCTCCCGGCACCTAGAGCGTGTTTTGAAATATCTGAGCCGTACGCGCTAGCGTCCGGCATTTTGCGAGCGAGAAAGCCGTTCTCCGCAAAGGCCCGTGGCTAGCGCCAGCGGCTCAATAAGAGACCGAATATCAATTCCAAAACACACTCTTATCAAAAATCATCACCCGCGAGGATGACACTTCGAGTGAATCGCTTTGAGGCGGCTGTGTTCGACGTGGGTATAGATTTGGGTGGTGCGGATGCTGGCGTGGCCGAGCATTTCCTGGAGTGCTCGAATTTCGGCGCCGCCGGCGAGCATGTGAGTGGCGAAGCTGTGACGGAGGGTGTGCGGGCTGATCTTGTCGCTGCACCCGATGCGGGCGGCGTATTTTTTCACAACGTGCCAGACCATGATTCGGGAAATGGCTCGACCGGTGCGTGTTACGAAAAGGTAATCACAGTCACGGTCGCGAAGCATGACCGGACGTTCTTTCTCAAGGTAAGTTTCAATCGTCTGCTGAGCGTAGGGATTCAGATTGACGATTCGTTCTTTGTTTCCTTTCCCGAGGCAACGGCAGTAGTTCTCTTCGAGTCGGACATCCCGGAGCCGCATTCCACTCACTTCAGAAGCACGACAACCAGTGGCGTAGAGAATCGCAAGGATGGCTCGATCACGTTTGGGGAATGAATCTTCCCACGATGGAGCATCGAGGAGTCGATCGACCATCTCTGGGCTGAGGACGGTCGGCAGGTACTCCCAAAGTTTCGGAGAGGACATCAGGTCGACAGCACTCTCGGCAATCACCCCTTCCAGAACGAGGTAGCGGAAGAACATTTTCAAGGCAACTAATCGCCGAGAAATCGTTGTCGCTTTCAGTTCGCGCTCGTGCATTGATTGCAGGAACTGCGAGAGGATTCCGAGGTCGACTTCCAGGACAGAGCCGATGCGGTTATCACTCATCCAACTGATGAATTGCTCGACATCGTTCCGGTACGCTTTAATGGTATTCAATGCCATCCCGCATTCCGCTTCCAGATAGGAAAGAAATGATTCAAGAAACTGATTCGGGTGCAGGTGATGCTGCACAACCGATTCGCTTGATTTCACGGGACGTCGACGAGGAGGCATGGGAGAGGAGTTGGGCTAGGGGAATAAGAGCAGGGGAATTTTTGTAGGGCATGCTCCTGCATGCTTTCCTGAGTATTCTAATGGCAGGGAGGACCCTGCCCTACTTTCCGACTTTGTATGGATCGACCATCAAGCCGCATTGAATCGCTACTTACTCTCCTCAGCGCAAAGAAAACCCGTCATCCAACAAGTTGGATGACGGGTTTAGGAATCAAGCTGGCAGTGCGACAACGAACTACGTCGACTGCGGTGACTCTTCTGTTTTTTCCGGTTGTGCTGGAGTATCGGCGTCAGCAGGCTTGGCTGCTTCGACTTTCGGAGTTTCAGATTTCATCGCCGCTGCTTCGAGTGCTTTGACACTCTGTTGCAGTTGCGTGATTGTCTGATTTCTTGCGGTGACATCCTGAGTGACTTTGGCAAGTTGCGTTTGAGCCTGTTTCAGTTGTTGCTGACTCGCAGCGATTGCTTTGGCAGCTTTGGCTTTCTCTGCCTTGGCAAGATCGCCGTCAGCTTTACGACCAGCTTGCTCCTTGGCGAGTTTTTGGCTTGTGTTTTTCACGGTCCCCTGGAGACCATTGATTTTCTTAGCTTGCGCCTGCGATTGTTTACGGGTTTTGCTGAGATTTGCGGCAAGCTGATCGTTCTTTGCGGTCAGAGCGGCGAGTTGTTCCTGCATCGCGACGATTTCTGCCTGAGCGACGGCTAAGTTTTCTGTGAGTTGTTTTTCACTTTGTCGTGCCAGGTAGAGATGTCTCTCTGCGACATCAGCGGCAGCCGCACGGGAGAGTGCTTCACGATGAGTCATCAGTCGGCAGCCAGACTGCTTGGCTTGTCGGCTCATCTGTCGGATTGCAACACGATCACTACGACGTCCTGCGAAAGTGGAACTCGGCATGGCGAAACATGCAGCAACGATCAGGGACAAGGAGAGGATTTTTTGAGTGGTCATAGCTCTGAGAACCTTTCTTCGAGGTAAGTTCAGGCTCTTCAAGGAGGGAATGGTGGCGAAGAGCCAAGGAATGCTACTTCCAAATCATCGTCAATAATCCAAAAAAAGCAAAGGACTTACCCTACTTTCCCAATTTCACAACAGATGCTTTGCCAGCCGGGAGAAGTTTTATCAATTGTTCCGAGTTTGCAGGGGAACAGTTAGAATAAACTTGAGTACGTACAGACAACGATCATCAGCAATCCCGCGATGATTCGCGGAATCGTCACAAGCTGTTGATCCGTTAGAAAACGAGACAGGAACGGGATTGGTGGCACGATCGCCTGGGTTGAACTTTCATTCTTCTGCCGAGGTGAAATCACCGAACCCAGCCACGCACCTCCAGCGGCTCCGCCAACCGCCCCTAAAACGGCGAGGAAGGTTCCGACAACAGGCACCGTCATACCTGCCAGAACGCACGTAAGACTTCCCATACCCGCCCCGACCAAAACTCTTTGCCGGACCGGACCGCTGGCGTGACTGGAAAAGATTCTGTGTCGTTTCGACGCATAATTGAAGGAATCTCCAAGAAAGGCGAGCGCAACGATCAGGCAGATCGAAAACCAACCCAACCCTAACCCGGAAGCCGTTGCTGGTAGCAAAAACATCGCCAGCGTCGAGTTGGCAACGATGATCCAGTTCCCAGGGAGTCGATAGAAATTTCCGGACCAGCCAGCGAGGTTTGCGAACAGCAAAACGATCGCTGCCGGGTAGTAGATCCATTCGCCAAACATTCATTTCACTCGAAGATGATCGATTCTTTTTTGAAGTATTTCATGACATATTCCAATGACATTCCGTCTTGCAGAGTTTGTTTAGCGACACACTTCAAGTGCATCGATAAACAAACAGACGAATCTCGATTCAAAAACTGCTCCTAGCCCTTAGACTACCGAACAGCAATGTTGTTCACGAGACCGGAAGGAAGAAATGTCTTCAACGAATGAATTTGGTGGAGGAATGCAGAGCGGAACAGGCCCTGCATTTCCTCATTTAAGCGAAGACTTGTCGCAATTGCCTGCGATACCTGGTGGCTGGAAGACAGAGGAATTTCGGTTAAATGAAAAGTCTCTCTCCCTCTTTTGTCCCGTCGACCCCGACTTGTTTCTCGACGATGCGGATGTCATCGCCGCTAACGAGAAGAACGACTACATGCCATTCTGGGCGTTTCTTTGGCCGACGGCGATCAAAATGGCATGTGTGATGAATCGGGTTCCCTGGGCAGAGGGAAGTTCGATCCTGGAATTGGGAGCGGGGCTTGGGCTGGTCGGCTTAGCGGCGATGCGGCGTGGCGATGAGGTCACATTCAGCGATTACGATCCAACGGCACTGCATCTGTGTCGGATGAATGCCGTCGCAAATGGACTCCCCGATCCATGTACATTGTTGCTTGATTGGAGAGAGCCAGTTGCAAAGAAATTTGAAGTGATCATTGGTTGCGAAGTGACCTATGACGCTCCGATGCACTCGGTCATCCTTGATCTCCTCGATGTCATGCTGACAGATGACGGCGTTTGCTGGTTGAGCGATCCAGGTCGGTATCAATCACCGTTCTTCTACAAAATGGCCAAAGAACGCGGATACGAAATTCGAATTTACGATGAGGAACTTAAAGAATTAGAAGTCCCGTCGTCTGGAGAGTTTCAAATTTTTGAGCTACGTAGAAATTCGCGCGAAGCGTGAGCACATCAAGTGAAGGAGAAGTGAAGTTTCGTAGCTTCAGAAAATCGCACGTTACGTGGAAAACTCAAGCATCGACTCCTCTTGATTGAGAAGAGGGTTTGCTTTCGGGTATCCATAGTAATACCCCTGTGCAAGCTGGAAGCCAAAGTCTTGACATGCATCGGCTTCGTCTTGAGTTTCAATCCCTTCCGCGAGGGTTGCAATACCTGCATCATGAGCGGTATCGATCAGTGACCGAAGCATCCTGGAATGGTACGGCGTTGCCTCATGAAGGTCTCGGATGAGACATCGATCAAACTTAAGGTAATCGGGCGGAGCTTTCATCAGTTCCAGCAGTCGTGATTGGCCTGCCCCAAAGTCGTCGTAGGCAATTTTGACATCGATTTCGCTGAGCATGTCCTTGTACTCAAGCATCGTTGCGGCACTTTGAATCGTCTTCTCGTGAAATTCAATGACTATCGGAACACCAGGAAAACGATGTTGAACACTCTTAATCGAAGGCAAAATCTCCTCAGCCATCCTCTCATGCGGATGGGTATTCAAGAAAATCGGAACCTGGAACTGAAGCCGGTCGGCGAACTCAATCGCCTTTGCCCGGCAAAGAACACTCAATTCAACTTCTTGATTGACGAGTTCCGCTGCCTGAAACATTTTTCCGGGATTTTCAAGGCCGACCATTTCACTACGAGCCAGAGCTTCTAGTCCAACGATGCTCTTGGTGTGGAAGTTGATGATCGCCTGAAAATGCGGAGTCACTCGTTGTTGGAAGATGAGATCGTCGAATTGGCTAAGAATCCAGTCAGCATCAATCGTGTTCACGTCACTGATTGTTTTCTTCAAGTCGAAAAGTGAATCGCCTTCGATTTTAACTTTTGGCTGAGAGTATTGTACTCGAAATTCAACGTCTGCGAGTTCGATGTGATCACCCGAAACAACGGGCATCGGTTGAGTCACCCTCTTTCGGTTCAGGAATGTTCCGTTGGTACTGTCTAGATCACGAATGAACAAATGCCCACCAATAAAAAGAAGTTCTGCATGCCGACCTGAAACACGTTTTGACTTCAGGCACACGTCGGAATCCGATCGCCGTCCAATCAGTATTGCAGGTTGATCGACAGGTAACTCGGCGAGTGAGTCTTCAAAAGGAAGCCGACCAATCAATGTCCATCCCACCGGGATGGCTAAGGGAGGCGACTTCCTATTCTGGTTGACTGTAGTATGCACGCTCATCAACAAACACTTCTCTTATCTCGTTAACAACAAATCCTTGAACAAAAAATCAAACGCAAATTGCTCTACTACGTGCCCGTGACGAACAAGTCTCACTTTTGAATGCCGTTGTATTGTGGTGCCTAACGCACAAACATCTTCAAAAACTGTTCTACCAGAACCTACTTCTCAAAATCTGATTACCGGTAGGTGTTTATTGAGAGTCTTCCGAAACTGATGCAGTTTCTCAACAAGCAAAACGAATGAATTCGAAATCAACGAACTTACCGGATTTACGGATAATTTCAGTCGACTGGATCGTGAGGATGAATTGACCGAGAGCGAGAAGTACTGACCAGCTTTTGAAAACAAAGTTGTTGACGAGGCTTTTCGTATTGGTGCGTACGTATAGCCTCGTAGAAGCAAGTGTCTTTGTGGTGAAAACTGATTTCCGTATGTGCAGAAAAGAGCAATCTGCTCTAGCAAAAGGATGAGCCAAATACTCTGAGACGGGAGAGTGAAGTTTTGCAAAGACGGATCGGCCCATAACTCGAACAGTTAACTGAACCGTTCGAACGGATATCAAGCTGAATGAGTCCTGACTCGACTCAAGCTGAAGCCTGCTGTATCTCAAACAGAAATTCGATTTCGACAGCAGCGTCGAGCGGGAGTGCATTCACTCCGACTGCTGCTCTGGCATGTTTGCCAGCAGTTCCGAAGATTTTTTCGAGAAGTTCACTCGCTCCGTTGGCGACCAGGGCTTGGTCGTGAAACGTGGAGTCGGACTGAACAAACACTCCAATTCGTACCACTCGAGAGATTTTGCCCAAATCACCTTGCAGGTGATCATTCACAACTGCAAGACCGTTCAGAACACATTGCTGAGCCGCACACTGGGCTTGATCAAGAGGAATCCGGGAAGGAACAACCCCTTTGGCAAGAAGCTCTTTTCCAGCAAACGGGAGTTGGCCACTCACGAAAATGAGTTGCCCAGACTGGACACAAGGAACATACGCCGCAACGGGCTTCGGAGGAGTTGGAAGAATAAGATCCAACTCTAGCAAGCGATCTGCGATAGACATTGCCACGTCCCAAAATCCAGACTTGATGACCGATCAGGCGCGCTTCAACTGTTCAATCTGGCGACGATATCTGGTCGCTTTGTGTGCAAACTGAATGCGCTTTGGCTGGCTCTTGGTTGCAGCAGCCTGGCGTTCATATTTTTCAGCCAAGGCAGTTTTTACGTCGATGAGTGATTTCGAACGATCCATTATCTCGACACTTTGGAGAGAGTTGGTGATTGATGAAAAAATTTTGAGTCGGGCAGTGTAAGGGATCGAAGCGAGAAAATCCAGTCGATTGATTTCCATTGGTTTCCCCAAAGGTCGCGAACAAACAATGACCGTAAGCCTATGCTCCAAATACAATTACGTCGCCACCCAACTGCGGCGTCGACTCTCATATGTCGCCAGAATTGTGAAGAGGTAACTCAAAAAACCAAAAGCTATCAATGGCGTGACCGGAATCTCCGGGACGAAATCAAATCGCATCATCGAAACTGCGAGCAGGTTATTGCAAAAGTGAACAAGAATGGGAATCCAAATTGTCCCAGTCTTGATGTACAAGAACTGTAACAAAAAAGCGATCGGGAGAGTGGCGACCGCATGTGATGGCGAGACATGGGCGAATGCGAAGAGAATCGCTGTGATGATGGAACCAGACCAGGGACCGAAGCGTTGGACGAGTCCTCTGCCAATCACACCGCGAAAGATCAACTCTTCTCCAATCGCAGGCCCCAAAGCAAGTGCGACAATAAGAACCGGAAACGAGACGCCTTCAAACGTTGAACGCAAATAGTCCAACGAGGAGGACTGCACCGCTTGACTAAAAAGATGTTGTACCGGACCTGTCGCCCACCAGGAACGAGAGAGTTCGTACAACAGATCGCCAAGGATTGCGATTGGAATCACCGTTGCAACTGCGAAGATGACCTCTTCATGACGCGGTGTTCGCCAGCCAATGATCTTGCGGAAATCCCGACCGAGTCGAACTCGCACCATTGGAACAATCAGAAACAAGACCCCCAGACTTGTCACACCGATGAGCAGGAATGAGCGATCAAGATTGAGTTCGAGTGCCAATCCCATGATCTCGCTCTGTGGTGGCCAATGAAATCCGTAGCCTGCTGTAATCAATAACGCTAGAAACAATGCCAGGACGACTGCTTGCAAAACCTGATAGCTGCATGTCCAGAGACACGCCTCGAAAATTGACCACCATCGCTTCGAATGCTTCACGATTCACCTCTTGATAGAGTTTTCGTTCCAGTTGTATTCAGTGGTCCGCGAAAAAAGTCTGTCGGAGACACGCCCAAAGTGTGCTGCGACAAACTTTTTAAAACTGTTGATCACCCTCGATGAATCCAAGAGGGACAAACTCTGTCCCCTCTCGCTGACGCGTCGGTTTACGCAATCGCAAAAGTAATAACTAGCGAAACCACAATTCGCTGGTGCAAAAGCATACGAAGATCGTCTTCTACAAGTTGGATGAAGAAAACCCTCGTCATCAATAATCATGTGGTCCAGACAGGAAGATGGGGCAAATAGGTCAACGAAACAAAGGAGGGAAACATTTCACATTAAAGAAAACTTATGCTTAGTAGTCAATCTGAGTTATGGCTTCGAATTCCCACAGAAATCACATCCCGAATAATCCTCCTTGCCTTGGGTGTTGGTACTGAATCTGTCACTATTCAAGAAGAAACGCAGACAGGCTCCTGTTTGTTTCAGAAATTTTCAATTTTCTCTAAGTATTGGATCGTTCCCAGCATGGAACGTTTTTTTAATATACGTGATTGGTGGGGAAACGGCATTACCCTGTGGGTTGTCGTATTACTTCTATTTTCAGCCCCACTCCTGTTGGTCGTTCTCAAGGATGTTAGCCTCGATAATGACATCACAACCTGGCTTCCCAAAGACGACCCCGACGCGCAATCGCTCGAATGGTTTTCTGAGCAATTCGAACGTGAGAACCGTCTGATTGTTTCCTGGGACAGCAGTTCGCTCAATGACAAACGTGTTGAGGCATTTGCAAGGGCGTTACAGCAAGAAATTGGCATTGAGAGTTCGGGAATCGAGTCGACTTCAACGCCTCACGACATCATTCGCACGATGATCGAGAACAAGGTCTCGGAAGAAGATGCCATCGAACGCCTGACTGGGGTTCTCATCGGGATTGGATTCCTGAAAGTCAAGCTCACCCCTGCCGGGCAAGTCGACGAATCAGCGACCAAAGAACTTGCGCAATTGACCGCGGCAAAAGTAACCGGTTCGACCGTGACGGTTCTTCCTCCGGTGCCTACGGTTCCTGATCCGCAAATTTCTGAAGCGGAGAGCGAAGAAGAGGAAGAAGAAGTCGAGCCAATCTCAGTAGTCATTCCCGGTCATGATTTCCAATTACGCTGGCCGGAGATGGCCTCCGACTCACCTCTCGCCCTTGAGTTACAGAAAGAACTCAAGGGTTTACAGAAGGATGGTCAACCACTCATCGAACAGGTCTTCTTCGCAAGCGGTGCTCCCGTTGCAATCACTGTTGGTCTGAACAATACGGAAGACAAAACTCTTCCGCATACCATGGGTCTCATCGAATCTGTCGCCGTTGCGCAGGGAATTCCCTTGGAAGAAATCCGCATGGCGGGGAGCCCAGTCAGTCGAGTTCGTTTGAACGAGGAAGCCAAACGCGCTGCCTGGAACACCGAATACCCACTCTGGAACGTTTTCAAGCGAACTCCGATTCTGCTTTCGGCCCTCATAAGTATTATTGTTTCGTTCACACTCCTCCGAAGTTTTCGGCTTTCATTTCTCGTCACTCTGGCATCAATGTACACCTGTATGATGGTGGTCGCGTTGATCCCTTTGACGGGAAAATCGCTCAATATGGTGTTGATTGTTCTCCCTGACTTGTTGCTGGTTCTCACAACTTCAGGGGCAATTCACGTCGCAAACTATTGGAAGCATGCAGTCACACTCGGTGAGGAAAATCCGATAGTGAGTGCCGTAAAAATGGCGTGGCAACCATGTGCTTTGGCGAGCGTGACAACAGCAATTGGAATGGCCTCACTGTTGACGGCTGTCCTGGAACCTGTGCAACAGTTTGGGTTCTATTCATCGATCGGTTGTCTTGTTTCTCTGGCAATGATTCTGATCGGGTTCCCGTCCATGATGAGCGTTTTGCCGGGTCGTGGGAAGAAATTCTCCGAACATGCGGAGAGAGAGTCGACGAACTGGGGCCACTTCGGTCGCAAAGTTGTGCACCATCGAACGCTCATCACAACCTTATGTATGGTCTTGTTTGTTTTTTCTCTGGCGGGACTGAGGTGGTTTAAGACTGAGACGAAAGTCATCCGGTACTTCCCGGCAGATGCTCGAATCAGCCGCGACTACCATTATCTTGAAGAAGGCCTCTCCGGCATTGTCTCACTCGACACTGTCATTCGTTTTGATGCAACTGGCGTTGAGTCCTTGAACATCAGCGAACGTATGGAGTTGATACGCGACATTGAGCAAAAGGTCGCCGCTCATCCACAAATCAGCGGAACACTCTCTTTAGCCGATTTCAGAGATCCCGTTGCTGAACCGTCAGCGAAGGCATCCCGACGCCAAAAAATATTCTATGGGAAGACCCTCCAACGCATCGAGAGAACGCTCTTTGAAGAAAAAGTTGACGAAGTTTCCCAATTCACCAGGAAGGCGACCAAGGGTCTTGATTTAGTCACACATGGCGACCGAGAAGTTCGCATTGAAGAAGGTGATGAAGTCTGGCGAATTCGAGCGCAATCAATTGTCACTGCCAACGTCAATTATTCAGACTTAACATCTGAATTGGAACAAATCGTTTCTGATTCAATCACCGAGAAAACTGGCGTTGACTACTTAGTCACCGGAATGGTGCCGCTGTTTCTCAGAACACAACAGGCGGTGCTTGAGAGTCTCATCAAAAGTTTTGGACTGGCGTTCATCGTCATCGCCGTGGTGATGATCGCCCTCTTAAGAAATCCGATATCTGGACTCTTGGCAATGCTGCCGAACCTCTTTCCAGTAGGAGTCGTTTTCGGCATTGTCGCCTGGATGGGTGTTGCCGTGGATATGGGAACAATGATCACTGCTTCGGTTGCGTTAGGGATTGCCATCGATGGAACTCTTCACTTGTTAACGTGGTATCGTGATGGCATCCGCCACGGCATGCAGCGAGAAGACTCAGTCGTGATGGCACTTCAACATTGCGGACCTGCGATGTGGCAGACCAGCGCGACAATTGCTCTCGGAATGGTCATACTCGCAGGAGCCGATCTGTTGCTAATCTCACGTTTCGGCATACTCATGGCAGGTCTGGTATCAATGGCGCTGATCGCCGATGTCGTCCTGCTCCCAGCACTCCTGGGTGGCTGGCTGGGTAGAATTATTCAAAAGAACACGCCAGTCATTGCAGGCGTTCAGGAAGCAACGATGGAAACCATCGAATTCCCGTCGAGCCCTTCTCCAGAACCCGACTCCGAGCCACTTCCAGTCCAGGCACGCTCGCAATCTTAGCGAAGGAAAAAAGGGGCTGCTAAAACTGGGCCAAATCCTTCATGCTACTCTCAAGGATTTGAGGAATCGAAAGTTACGGACGATAGACGAGATGGCCCCGCAAGCGACACTTCACGCAAATCTCAGTGAACCGATCATTCTGCCGGATCGCAAGCCATTTGGTATAGGTGGTCGCCGACTTTGCTTCACACACCCTGATGACAAAACAAAATGCGTGAAAGTCCTTCGGACCGACCAACAGCGAACGGTTCGGTTGAAGAAAAAACATTTCATTCCAAGCCACTGGCGTCGTAAGTACGACAACAATGCCCACGAAATGAAGATCCTTGAAGACCTGTTTCGCCGCCTCGGTCCCGAAATGAAGCAACACTTTCCCGTGAGCTACGGAATGCAATCGACTGACCTCGGTCCAGGCCTCGTGCTTGATCTGATTCGCGACCAGGATGGAGGCATTTCACGTAGTATCCGTGAGATGGTCACGAACGGCTATCCTCTTGAAGAATTGAAATCAGCCTTTGACGAATTCTCGATTTTTTTATTCGAGAACGTAGTACTCACCAGAAACCTGCATGATCACAATTTAGTAGTTCAACATCGCGAGGATGGAACTTGGCGTTTGTACCTCATTGATGGATTCGGAGATTCTGCCTGGTTGCCATTGGCAAGATGGTTCCGCCCAATAGGAAGGTCGAAAGTCAGAAGCCGAATCGCAGTTGCATGGCCAAAGATGGAAAATTTGCAGCCTCTGGTGGTGTCACATCAGACATGATTGAAGGCAGCACCTGGGGACAAGGGATTCTGAACCACCGCGATTAGAGGCTCGGCAAGATTTGAACTGAGAGTTAGACCTGGCAACTTTTGTGCTCCACTGTCGCAGTCGCTGAAAAACTGGAAATCTCAGATCTAAAACTGCTAAAAAGGTAAGGTTTCAAGCCTGTTTTTCCGGTCTACCACCTGTTGCAAGATTCACTTATAGTTCAAGACTGTATTATCGAGAGCATTCTGCTTGCATGGGAATGAGTCCACCATCAAGGAAGACGGTGAGGGAATGAGACAGATCCTGACAGAGAGAATTAAGAAGGCTGTACGGTCTCGAATTTATCGAACTTTGTATCCACATCGGCCTCAGTTCGACTGCCCGATTTGTGGATACCATGGGCCATTCAAAGATAAAGTCGTCAAAAAAACTCCGCTCGTTGTACGTGTCGACTCAAAGTGCCTGGGTTGTGCAGCGACCGAACGACATCGGATGATGCACCTCGTCATTAATGACGTTTTCGGTGACTGGGAAGCCTCTCAAAAAGCAATTCTTCACATCGCTCCTGAAGAATGCATGAAGCCGCAACTTCAGCCTCTTTTCAAGACATATCACACTGCCGATTTACTGCAAAAGAATGTTGATTTCAACGAAGAAGACGTTCAGGCCATGTCTTTCGATGATGCAACTTACGACGCAGTTCTGATCTCACGAGTGTTGACCATTCCTCCTGATCTGGAGGCGTGTGTTCGAGAGATACGTCGCGTCCTCAAACCAGGAGGGATCGCGATTATTGCGGAGATCTACACTCATGAGAAGACGGTCGAATTTGGAAAGATGGTCAATGACCGGTCGCGTGAGATTGGCGTCGATTTCGTCACACTTCTGGGACAACACTTCAGCCAGGTGGAACGATTTCTTTCCGAGAAATACAATGATAATTTCCAGTTAACAAATCGCATGGTGATCGATGGCGAGCCATCTGGAGACTATCCTGAACTGGTACAAGTCTCTGGAATTGGCTTTATGGATTTGGTTGCCGTTTGTCGCGTATAGCGCCTTGCCAGGATTTGAACTAAGGTTTCTTGCCGTCTATTGAGTCTGTCGACCCTTTAGAATTTCACTTGTCTTGCAGTCTCCTGCTCCCATCTCACTCCGCTTGGTCCTTTTAGTTTTCAGTAGAATGAAATCTCCTCTGCGATGGCTGAAACGACGGCGAGAAGTGGCACGGCAGACGCCTCGTCGCCAGGAACTCGAACGCCAATTGACTGACGCCTGGAACCGTTCAGTCCGACTGTTGCCTGCATCGACCAAGGGCGGCTATGACGAAATTTACTACGCAACCGATGGGCAGGAGAGAATTGCCGTGGTCCGCGTAAACAGTCCACACCGCCGGACGCCTCAACAGGGAATGGGATGCCTACTCTAAATTATTCGCGGTCGATCTCTCCCCTGAACCCTTATGGAGAACCGACGATGCGATTGCCTGTTCCTGGCTTCCCTGGGACCGAGTTTCACACTATTTAGTGCGTCATCGAAGTCAATTCTGGGAAGTGATTGAAAGAGTCATTCCAGCCATTCGAGTGATGCATGATCAGGGCGTGGTGCATCTCGACTTGAACCTGGGCAATCTGCTGTTGAATCCGGATGGGAAAGGTGTGGCGTTTATCGACTTTGAATTTGGTCCTGTCGATTGGGTTTCGAACGAGCAACAGATGGCCTTTGACTATTTGCGGCTCATCACCGATTGCACGAAGCGACGCCGCGGTGGAGAGCTTTTACTAGCTGATTCAGAGCGTTTGATTCAGCTTCTCGATCAGCATGTGGAATCCGAGGCACGCCTTGCCAACATGAGTTTTTCACTCATGCAACTCCACCGACTGACTGAGCATCCCGAATTGCAAAAGTCTCTCAGCTCGATCTTTTGTGGATTGTAAAGAGCATCAGCCCCGTAGGGTCCTCTCTGCGGGCCGAAAATAAGCTATCAGAAATGGTCCGCACAGCAGACTCTACTTGCAATAGTGTGCGTCAAGCCGCTTTCTGAAGATGTGCTGCAACTGGCTGTGAATCTTCGACTGGAGGTGTTTGCGTCACCTTCATTTCACCCAGAACTCTGTGTAGGGAACTCGTCGCACTAGTCAAAGCGCCATCGTTATTGAAGGCGACATAGTCCGTGGGGCAGCGAAACGCGAACTCCTGAAAAATGTCTTCGTCGTATTGATAATGACCTTTCGCGGTCACTTCCTGCTTTCGCTGCATCACATTCTCGTAGCTGACGATGCAGTGGACATTTGGAACGCGAAGCCCAAAGAATCGAGACAGCCATCGAAACTGCGAGAACTTCGGTGCATCAGATTTGCGGTCGATGTACAGGAAGTCGATCAGTGACCTGTCAATCAAGGTCACACGACTCTTGTTTGAGAGGAGGCGGAACAATCGCAACCCAAGGCAGCCACGCAGGTAGACGAACGGTGCCAGAATTTCGTCGAACCGTTCTCGGTCCTGAAACAGCAACGGTCGTATGAAAATGACCGCCAGTTTGTAACTCAGCGATTTTCGATAAAGATGCTTCCCTGTATAAACTCCGCCGATGTCTTCGACGTTGTCTTTCAGCGTTTGAGCGAGAGTCGTCTTTCCTGCCCCATCGCAGCCCATCATTGTGACCAATCGAGTTCGGCGAGGCGGTCCCAGCAATAGAACCTGAGCCTTGGCAATTAATCTGCTAAGTCGTCCATGCAAAGACTGAAGTGTTGGTGCGCTAACTTGCTCTTCAATGACCGTCGCTGTCTCACTCTCAGCGGCTGGAAGAATCGTCTTTGTTTCAATGATGGCGTGAATGGTCTCGGAGAGTTTGTAATGACTTTCGGCTTCGCATTGTGATGCGTAATCGATGAGTCTTTGTTGGACGCGATTGCTCTTTAAATTTTTCTTTTTGCTGAGCAGATGCTGAAGATACACGCAGGCTTCGATCTCCACAGGAAATCGTTGAATCGATTGTTCAGAGTCGATCACCGTGTGCTTGCAGGCATCGTAAGTAAGAGAGCGTTGCCCTTGATGAAACTGTCGCAGATGAACCCACAGGTCAAAGAGAATTGAATGATGACCATCAATCGAAAAAATTGTGAATTCAACTTTGTCTCGGTTTCGACTCCGAACACGTACATGACAGCGGCGCTCACGGACCCATTCAAGTGCAGATTTCAGTAGTGCCTCGACCGATTCCTGACTTCCCAAAAGATCGATATCGTCGTCAGGCAGATTGGCAATATCTACGCTTTGACCACGAAGCTGAATAAACTTCCACGGCCCATTCTTCAAAGCCTTGATGCACTCCGCAAACCCAGAGTCCGGGACTCGATATTGCCCTGATGGCTTGGTGTCATCTTCAAATTGTGCCATCCATTCATCTCATCAACGTAGTGCGGACTGAAAACTGTCTGTTCTTCCAATGGTCCGCAGAGCGGACCCTACTTACTAATCACTGAAACCGTTAGATTTCACGAGGTGACACATCACCGTATCAGGCAGGTTTTACAGCGTTTTTGCAAATTTGGTCAACAGAACTTTGCGACGCACACAAGGTGATTAACTCTTAGTCTGCTGATCCGCTTGACGTTTTAAAGCCCTCTCTCTCTCTGCTTGTGTTGCTTCATAAATGGACTGAATTAACCGTTCCATGGCAGGGGTCATCTCTTGGTCACGTCGCCCCATGGCATGACGGGCTGTTTGCAAGACTAAAGTCGTTTCATCTGGAAGTGATTCGAGTCGACCATGCCAGATACGACTGAATGAAGGAACATGCTTCGGCAGGAGTTCACCACCTGGAAGTATCAGGCAGCCAGCGCCAATTGAAGTGCCGGTATTCAATAAGCTGCCAACTGCTGTCTTTGTGTGATCACCAATGAAGCAGCCGACTTTGTTCGAATCGGTCTTAATGCTCTCGCCAGCAAGCGGAACAGAGACGTTCGAGTAATCATTTTTGAGATCACTGTTGGTTGTCAGTGCGCCCAAATTGACCCAAGGGCAGATGTAACCGTGCCCGAGGAAACCATCGTGGTATTTGTTGACATAGCCGTGAATAATGCTCTCTTCGATCTCTCCGCCAATGCGACATACAGGCCCGATTGTGGTCCCTTCGCGAATGTTTGCGCGAAACGTTTGAGACTCACGACCGATGTAGGCTGGCCCTTCAATTCGAGTGAACGCCTGGATTTTCGCCTTGGCATCAATCCAGATTGAACCATGTCGAGCATCAAGAACCACAAATGGGTCGATCTCGGCAGTCGAGTCGACGAAAACTCTCTCTGCTGGTCCGACGAGACCAACGTTTGATGCTAATTTCTGAGAGTTGCCCTTGGCTCGCTGCTCGAAGTCCCGCTCAAGTTGTTCTGCATTGTTGGCGATGAAATCCCAGGGGTAGTGCAGCATCTTCCCTGTAGCAGGAACAGGCTTCTTTTCCCTGGCAATGTTTTTGACCATCTGCGAAAACGAATCATCTCCATGAACGAGCGAATCTCCCAGGCCAGTCATGACCCAGGCCACCTCATCGCCAACCCAGCCAGCGGTGCCGGGTTCGATAGTTTCAATTTCGTCAACTGCCCCCAACCACCGCCCATTGACTAGCAGTGTAGGGTGAACAGCCATCCATGCAGAGTCGTTGATGTGACACTCGGCGTGCTGTTCTTGATAAACATTCACTAATTCAGCACGTAGAAACGCCCCCCATTCAACGTCGGAATTCGAAGGAACAAGCCTTTCTCGAATGGAAAACGCTCCGCAAATCAGTTCAAAAACAGGGCGCAAGAGTGCTATTGGAGAAAAGTTCGCTGTTTGATTGTCCTCAAAAAATGCGATCCGTCGCATCGTTTCCTTCCTTCATCTCGTCAGAATGGGTCTCTCGGAAGAATTTCCGGTACTGTGTTCACGGAATAGTACCAAACTTGCTTTTTTATTGGACAGGCCGAACCTGCCAATTGAGGAGACCTGTGTTTAACGACCGAAGTCCCATCTTGACAGACATTTCCTCTATGGCATAGGTTTCCAAATGTGTGAATCTGTGCAGGCTGATTATGAATTGATTTGCCAGTTCCACCGTTACGACAAGGACGTCCTCGCGCAGAGACCTTGAGCAAAAAAGTGCTCATCAATCTCGCGAGTTTTTGATTAGCGAATGGAGTCGCTGTATGTCTCATATCCTACCGATTACAACATCACAAGAATCGTCACAGCCAGTCCCATTAATCGATCTGGTCGCACAATATGGAACCATTCGGGACGAAGTTCAGGAAGCCGTCCATCGTGTTTTCGAACGTCAATCGTTCGTCCTCGGTGAGGAAGTCTCGAACTTCGAAGACGAAGTTGCCGAGTATTGCGATTCCACTCACGCCATCGGGTGTGCCTCAGGCAGCGATGCACTACTACTTGCTCTCATGGCATTGGAAATCGGTCCTGGTGATGAAGTCATCACAACACCGTATAGTTTTTTCGCTACAGCAAGTTCGATTGCCCGTACTGGCGCGACTCCTGTTTTTGTGGATATAGACCCCTCCACCTACAACATTGACACAAATCGAATTGAAGCCGCGATCACCCGTCGAACACGTGCCATCATGCCGGTTCACCTGTTCGGACAGTGCGTCGACATGGACCCAATCTGGCGCGTCGCAACTCAACACGGTCTGGCGATTGTGGAAGATGCCGCTCAAGCCATTGGAGCATCGTACCGTAGTCGCAAAGCTGGTGTCCTGGGTTCGGTCGGATGCTTTAGCTTCTTCCCGACCAAAAATCTCGGAGGAGCTGGCGATGGGGGTCTCGTGACCACCGACGACAAAGATCTTGCCTCGCGACTTCGTCGCTTGCGAGTTCACGGTGACATTGGTGGTTACACACATGTCGATGTTGGGATCAACAGCCGACTAGACGCCCTGCAGGCAGCCGTCTTGTCCGTCAAGTTGAAACACCTCGACAGTTGGTCTGAGGCTCGTCGTGAGAACGATCGAAACTACGGTGAACTGTTTCAAGAATTCGCGTTGAATGAGCGAGTTCAGTCTCCAACAGAAGTTCCTGAGCGTCACCACATCTACAACCAATTCACAATCCGTGTTCCTGGAGTCCGCGATGAAGTCTTGAAGCGTCTGCGTGAACGACAGGTTGGCTGTTCGATCTACTATCCAAAGCCGCTTCACCTCCAAGAGTGTTTTTCTTCACTGAATTACAAGTATGGGGACTTCCCTGAAGCCGAAAGAGCTGCAGCAGAGACAATTGCTCTTCCCATTTTCCCAGAACTGGGTGCCGAACGTCAGCGAATTGTCGTACGGGAGCTACATCACGTTCTTGCTGAAATTGACGCGGAAATGTACCCCAGCGTCCGCCGCGCGGCCTGATCTGGCAAAATCTGCGCTCGATTCTATCGATTCAGCTCCTCAAACCCGAATTCTCATCACGACCGGCCCGATCAGCTGCCGATAATGTGGGTGATGGCATCGCGCCATCGTTCATGTAATGCAACTACTTCGATATAGCGCATTCCTGAGCTCCATCAATAGCCACTCGGCTCGGAATCAGGTGACGTCAGACGCGTCAATTGAAGTTCAAGGTTGCATTAGTCACGAATTAAAACTGCAATTGAGGGGGATGGCAGGATGGTTCGCCTATCTTGGATCGCTTGTCTGTTAGCGACGTTGTGTGTAACGAGTAATGCTTCGGCCGGTTGGCCATTCTTTTCCGAAGACGGATTGCGTCGAGGAACACCTGAATACTACGAGGCGCACGCTGGTGACCCTCCGGGATCTCGTCAGAGATATCGGTACGGGAAACTTTGGCCCGTTCAGGCTCGTCCCGTGGGACCAAGCCAATCGTTTGTTCACAGATATCACACTGCCCACTACTGGCCGCACCCTTATAAATGTCAGGACCGAGCTTCTGTGGTCGCTGTCTACGACACGCAGGTACGGAATGGTTGGCAATCTGCGACGACGTTCTATGGCTACCATTTTGATGAACAGACCAACGAATTAAACAGCGCTGGGCAACAGCATCTTTCATGGTTGATGTCACACGTTCCGGTTCAACATCGACAGGCCTACGTTGTTGTTGCAGCAGACGCGACAGCGAATTCCACTCGAATTTTGAGTGTCGAGAGAAGCATCGCCTCAGCAGTTGGCAATCAACAGGCGATTCCAGTTCTCCCACGTGTGGCCGATCCGCTTGGACGACCAGCACACGAGATTCAGAAAATTCATGAAGACTCTGTGAAAGGAGCACTTCCTCCGGTGATCACCTACACCAGTTTCGCTCAAGGAGGAGGAGGTTAACGGGCCGAAGATTGCTTCAGAGACGGACAACGCACCCTGGTTTCACAAACTCGTGAAGCCAGGGTCTTTCCGATCTCGGAACTCCTCACAAAAAGATATTCGGGCGAGTTTGTCAAAGGTCGCGGAGTGCTCATGATGCCATCGGAATTCACTCCAGGATCAGCTTCGAATTCTCTTCCGTCAAATTCTCTCCATGACGATTTGGTACCCGGAGATGCCGTCGATCTTTCCGAAGACGTCTACGAACGCATTGTTCAACAGGTCCAGCAGATTTGCCAATCGGTGACTCCAGAACCAGTTGAAACTGACGAGTCGCAAGCGGCCCAGGAAAATTCTGCTCAGCAGATCAAATCTCCGGTTGCTGATCCCGTTCGTCCACCACAGTCTCCACAGTCTCTCGACGAAGCCGAACTGAGTCTCAGTCAACTTTCCGACCTGATTCTCAAACTGATCTACCTCAACGGCTCGCTCACTGGATTTGATGTTGCCAAACAGATCCGGTTACCTTTTAGCGTTGTTGATGATGGACTCGCTTTCCTAAAAGAAGAACGTTACCTGGAAGTGAATTCCGGTGAACTGGCAGGTCGTCTCAGCTACCGATTCCTACTCACTGACCACGGACGAAAGCGAGCCAGAGAAGCCTTTGACGAATGTCGCTATGTCGGCCCGGCACCTGTTTCTCTGGAAAGTTACCGCCAACAATGTCTTCGACAATCGACTCGTAACATCGGACTCACACCCACTGAAATTCGTCGTGCGTTCAAGGACCTCGTCCTCGACGAGACTCTCATCTCTCGAATGGGGCCAGCGATTCTCAGTGGCCAATCAATCTTTCTATTTGGTTCACCTGGCAACGGAAAAACGATACTTGCCAAGGCCATTGGAAACTTGATGAACGAATGTGGTGGCGATATCTATGTCCCGTATTCCGTGACAATCGACCGACAAATCGTGACCGTTTTTGACCCAAGCCTACATCGCACT
Source organism: Planctomicrobium sp. (assembly GCA_030626405.1). Taxonomy (GTDB): domain Bacteria; phylum Planctomycetota; class Planctomycetia; order Planctomycetales; family Planctomycetaceae; genus Thalassoglobus. Next base: position 8,847 of record DAOUPA010000020.1, on the reverse strand, counting down.
GTGGTGGCCACTCCTGATGAGGATGCTCCCGAAAATGCCACGCCAACGCTGAACGACGAAACTTTGGAGTTTGACCAAAGATGGCGGCGGATCGCTCGACCTGTCGTCATCACCGGAGGTGAACTCAGCTTGGACATGCTTGATCTGAAGTATCATTCGAGCAGTGGATTTTACTCGGCACCGCTGCACATGAAGTCAAATGGAGGAGTCTTCTTGCTGGATGACTTTGGGCGTCAACTCGTCCCACCTGAAGAGCTACTGAACCGGTGGATTTTGCCGCTCGAGGAGCGACATGACTATCTCACGCTTTCAACTGGAAAAAAATTCCTCGTTCCATTTGAACAGTTGATTATCTTCTCGACAAACCTGTCACCAACAGATTTGAGTGACGACGCATTTCTCCGGAGAATTCGACATAAAATTCCGATCAAGGCTCCGTCAGAAAGTCAATTCCGGGAGATTTTCCGCAGGTGCTGCAAGCAAAAAGGGGTGAGCTACGACGACTGGGTTGTGACTCAACTTTTGAGAACACATTACAGTCAACGGAGACCGCCGAAATGTAGCGATCCGCGCGATTTGCTTGACATTGTTCAGTCGATCTGCCGATTTAAGGAAAAGAAGTTTCATCTCAGTGAAGAAGTTCTCGCCGAAGCATGGCGGGAGTGTCACGGTGAGTCACAAAACTGCGAAGCAGGAGAAGTCGGTTGATTCGTTCGGCCTTTGGAAAATCAGTTCTTCTCGGTACCTGTCTCGCGGGAATATTCTGTTCCGGATGCATTTCCGTTTCCTCACCATCATCATCCTCAAAGAGTGCTGGTAAGAAACAGAACATCCAACAGGTTTCATACGAGGAAGATATCCCGGAAGCCCCCGGTGATCCGAAGAACCCTGAGCAACTCAAACTCGCCTATGCTCGCTGGATGGAAGAAATCAACGATGTCGCTGAAGCACGTAAACATTACTCAGCTGTCTCACGAGCAGAACCAGAGAATGTCGAAGCGATTCTAGGGCTGGCACGACTCGACCAGGTCGCGGGACAATTTGCAGAAGCGGAACAGAAATTCAAACGTGCTATCAAAATCTCACCCGACTCACCAGTTGTACAATACAGTCTGGGGCAGTTCTACGCGTCTCAGCAACGCTGGGATGAATCGAGAGAACCACTCACAGCGGCCATGCTTGCTGATCCGGAAAATACAACTTACCGATATCACTTGGCAGTCGCACTCGTGCACACCGATGACATCACCTCCGCACTCCCACACTTCATCCGAACGATTGGGGACGCAGAAGGCCACTACAATGTGGGATTGATTCTCCACGAAGAAGAACGGTACGACGAAGCAGAAAAACACTTCTTGTTGGCAGTTACGAAAAAACCGGGACTTAAAAAAGCGGAACAGTGGCTCGTGAAGTTGCGCGAACAGAGGCTGGGCAAGAACTCTCCGGCAGGCAAAATCGAAAACGCCGAACCAGAACAAATTGTGCCTGTCGCTCATCGCTCTTCTCAGTCGAGTCATTCATTCTCGAATGATGCTCCCGGGACGACAAGACTTCAGTCGCTCACTCGCTAACAACAAGAGCAATCGCAAAATCAGCAACGATTCGGCTCGCAAGAGACGACGCTCTTTGTCCTGCTTAAGAAACGGACAGTTTCCCAGTCCAGTGATATCAGAATGATTTGTGCCACCACATCATTCTGCGTATCCAACGACCGTTCTTCACCGCGCGAGCATAACACCTCTTCAGATCGGGCATGTTCTTCTCTGCATTCATCAACCATCAGGATGCACTCGCCTACTAAATACCTCAATTATCTCGCAATTCATGAGGTTAAGCAGTTACAATGACAAGCCTGCCTGTGACTCTATCCATGACGCTTTTAAGACAATCCTGCCATGCAGAAGCCATTTCAATTCGAGGATAGCCACCCGTACTCCCGCCGAGAGATGCTGCTTGGAACCGGGACCGGATTCGGGGCTCTAGCACTCGCTTCGATGCTACCAGAGTCAACCTTTGCAGACGCTGCAGTGACCGGCGTGACAGAAGCAGTCTCGCACATCGCTCCGCGTGCAAAGAGCGTGATCTTTCTGTTCATGGAAGGTGGCCCAAGCCACATGGATCTTTTTGACCCCAAACCCGAACTGAACAAACTCGCCGGGCAACCACTCCCTGCGGGTTACAAGCGTGTCGTGACAGCGATGGGCGAGATCAACTCTCCGTTGCTGGCATCAAAACGAAAGTGGAAACAGCATGGCGAGGCCGGTACCTGGGTCTCGGACTGGATTCCACATATTGCTCAATGCGTCGACGACATGGCTGTCATTCGTTCATGCTGGACCAACGGAATCAACCACTCCGGTGGGGTTTGCCAAATGAACACAGGCACACCACTCGCGGGGCGGCCTTCATTAGGAGCGTGGGTCAATTACGGACTCGGCTCTGAAAATCAAAACCTGCCGGCGTTCGTTGTGATGACGGACAACAAGGCACAAGTGACCAACGGACCGCGTAACTGGGGGACAGGTTTCATGCCTGCCAGTTATCAGGGAACGAAACTGGAAACTGGCGCCGAACCGATTGCGAACCTCAATAATCCAGAGGGAATCTCGGTCGCGCGACAACGTCAAAAACTTGACTTGCTCAACGACCTCAATCAGCAACATCTGAAACAACGTCCCTTCCAGACCGACCTTGAAGCGAGAGTGAAGAGCTACGAACTTGCGTTTCGAATGCAGGCAACCGCTCCCGAAGCGATTGATCTCGAATCCGAAACCGAGGCGACTCAGAAATTGTACGGCCTTGATGACCCCAAGACCGAAGCTTACGGTCGCAACTGCTTACTTGCTCGACGACTTGTCGAACGCGGTGTACGCTTTGTACAGCTTTACCATGGAGCGGGGAGTAAGTGGGATGCCCATAGCGGCATCGAAGCAAACCACTCAAAGATGTGCGGTCAGAGCGACAAGCCCGTTGCTGGCCTGATGAAAGATTTAAAACAGCGCGGCCTTCTCGACGAAACGTTAGTCGTCTGGGGCGGAGAATTTGGTCGGACACCGATGAGTGAAAAAGGCGATGGTCGCGATCACAACCCGACCGGATTTACAATGTTCATGGCAGGCGGAGGCGTCGCAGGTGGGCAAACGATTGGTTCCACTGACGATCTTGGTTTCCATGCCGTCGAAGACAGACTGCACGTACATGACTTGCATGCAACAATTCTGTATCTTTTGGGGATCGACAATATGAAGTTGACTTATCTGCACAAAGGTCGTCCTGAACGACCAACTCAGAATGAAGGTGCACCTTACGAACTGATCACAAAACGGCCAGTGCCGACAAAAGGTCCGAAGGCTTCTTAGCAACAAAACTCACTGATCTTCAGCTTCTCATTTCGCAACGAAAAGAACACTGTTCCAAAACTGGACCAGTGTTCTTTTCATATCTATTGAAATGGAAATTCACATCCTTAGAAATCTACTCGAAAAACAAGGTTTCCTGCTCCACTCTTCCCGACCGGAATGCCCAGGCTCCGTCCGCCGCGATAGCGAACTTCGCTGGGAACCAGAACAGGCAATGGTGCTGGTGCAACTTCCGTGGGAGAGACCGACCGGTGGTGGTTGTGTCGGTGCTCCACTTCATGAGCCAGTGCATCCAAGGCGGTTTCAATTTTTGCAATCATCTTCAAGGCTGCATCGACATGAACTCGACCAACGTGCTGAGTTTCTGGAGTGAAGACATAACCTCGACCATTGAAGGTCGTGCGGTGACGACTACGACTGCCCCGAGCAAAGTCACTCCCGTTCAAGTGGACAGTGAGATCAGACAGTTTTTTCATCACGATATTGACTTCACGTTCAATGAGTGCGTCTGAACGTTCTCTCAGGATCGAATTTTGCAAACCCTGCATTGCGATCAGGACGTCCTCTGCATCTTCGAGGAGATGATCGTAGTCGTGTGAGTCAACGAAATCGTCATGTAATTCCCACCTCAGTTCTCGTGCTTCGACATACGCTGCGAATGCGAAATCATCAAGTTGACGGTAGCGAGCATTGTGATGCCCCGCTTGTGCTGTTGAACCAATTATTGCCATGACTGCGATTGCACAAACGAAGGTTGTGAATTTCGTGAACATCATTTTTCTCCTGGTAAAGTTGATCGCCATTGTGGTGAGACAGGAGAGTACAACGCGATGACTGTGCCAAATCGCGAAAAGACCTTGCCACACCCCCGCAAAGTCTTACAGGTACAGACGTTACGACACAGAGTGCGATTGAAATCAACTCAAAGAAATGACATCACTTTGACTCCTGCGAAAAACAGCGCCATCACTTAGACTCTCCATGGGCACCTCATTCGTCCGCAATACAGTCATTCCGCGTTTGCGTCAGTTTCTTCCGCTTCAATTCTGGCGGAACGGCGGCGAAAACTATATCAATGCACCAGAAACCTAAACCCACCCGAAAGTGCTGCACGGGCGCAACAACAAAACAGCGGTAACTCAAATGGTAAAATTCGACCTTGTCATCATTGGTGCAGGCCCTGGTGGATACGTTGCTGCGATTCGGGCTTCACAGCTCGGAAAAAAAGTCGCCATCATCGAGAAAGAAAAGCAGCTCGGCGGAACCTGCCTCCGCGTCGGATGCATCCCCAGCAAAGCCTTACTGGAATCATCACGCCTCTACGAGCAGGCAACCGAAGGCATGAAGGATCGAGGAATCAGCTTCTCCAAGGTTCAACTTGACCTTGAAGCGATGATGCAGCACAAGACTGGCGTCGTTGACACTCTTGCAGGCGGAATCGATGGCCTGATGAAAAAAAACAAAGTCCAGCAGTTCTCTGGACACGGTCGACTTGTAGGCAACCACACAGTGGTGATCGACTCGAGTGGTGGCGAAGAGACGATCGAAGCGGCGAACATCCTGTTAGCAACCGGCAGTGTTCCGACAAGCCTCCCTGGAATCGAAATAGATGGCGAGCATGTCGGGAGCAGCACCGAAGCTCTCAAATATGGAGAAACCCCTAAACACCTGGTTGTCATCGGCGGAGGTGTGATCGGACTTGAATTAGGAACCGTTTGGAGACGACTCGGTTCGACAGTGACTGTCCTGGAATATCTCGATCGAATCCTGCCAGGGATCGATTCCGAAATCGCCAAAGATGCACTGAAGATATTCAAGAAGCAAGGCTTGAAATTTCAGCTCAAGACCAAAGTGACAGGAGTCAAAACGAACCGCAAGACAGTGGACGTTCTCATTGAAGGAAAGGACCCAGTCCGCTGCGACAAAGTCCTCATGGCTGTTGGTCGACGCCCCAACACATCCAACCTCGGCCTCAAAGAGGCAGGCGTCAAAGTCGACACAAAAGGATTCGTCACGGTCGACGCACATTACAAAACCAGTGCCGCAGGCATCTTTGCAATTGGTGACCTGACCGGAGGAGCAATGCTGGCACACAAAGCCGAAGAAGAAGGCATCGCCTGCGTTGAACAACTCTTCTCAGGCTATGGTCACGTGAATTACAACGCAATCCCCGCAGTCGTTTACACAGAACCAGAGATCGCCTCTGTCGGTAAAACAGAAGATGAACTCAAGGCAACCAAGACCGAATACAAGACAGGCAAGTTCCCCTACATGGCCAACGGACGAGCAAGAGCGAGTGGTCACTTGGAAGGTAAGGTAAAAATCCTCGCTCACGCGAAAACAGATCGCGTCCTCGGTGTTCACATCATTGGAGCTAACGCTGGCGAACTCATTGCAGAATGCGTCGCAGCCATCGAGTTTGGTGCGAGTAGCGAAGATATTGCCCGAACCTGCCACGCCCACCCAACTCTCAGCGAAACAATCAAAGAAGCAGCGCTTGCCGTTGGGAAAAGAACGATCCACCTCTAACGGGAGGAGGAATCAGAAGGCACCTAATCCTTGTCGATGGTACGGGCTTTTTCCAGAATGACTCGATTGCCCTTGTCGTTATATTCAACTCGGCTCATGAACGCTCGCATCAACATCAAGCCACGACCACTGGGCTTTTCGATGTTGTCATCCTCTGTCGGATCAGGAACCTCACTGGGATCAAAACCAGGGCCTTCATCTTCTATAACGACACGGACTCGAACCCCATCGTACTCACATTCAACGAGCACGTTCTTTGACGGGTCCATCCCGTTGCCATGCTTAATGGCGTTCACGATGCCTTCCTCAAGCGCCAACTTGACACCAAACAAATCTTGATCCGGAAAACCAACCTTCTCAAGTTCGCTCAATATCCGTTCCTGCACCTCATGACCCTGAGAAGTGTCACTCGGAATCGTCACATTAAATTCAAAGGCATCAGCCATAGTAAAGATGGCCTGCTCTCGAAGTGAGTTGAAAAAGGAGAGTTCCAGGCTCAGAAACCGGCGAGTGCGGCATCCTGATCATCAACGATATCGAACAATTTATTGAGCCGTGTTATTGCAAACACTTCATAAATGTCCGGACGAATCGAACAAAGCCGGAGTTTTCCACCAGCAGCTTTGACCTTTTTGTCCATGGTAATCAACTTACCAAGCGCGGCACTGGAAAGGTATTCGACAGCGGTGAAATCCAAAACGACCTTCTTCCGACCATCTTCTTCAACAAGACCGAACAGTTGATTTCCGATCATTTGAATGTTGTTTTCGTCGAGAATTTTCTTATCGACGAACTTCGCAATGGTCACATCACCAATTTGCTCGATATCGAGGCGGCGTTGTCCTGCGGACATAATCTACTTCCTGCAGTTTTGCCCTTCCGTACCGAACAAATGTCGACAAGAAAGGCGGAGAAATTGGAGTATTCACGATACGATGCATTTTCTTGCATCACTTCCCAATTGGTCACATTTTGATCATCATGGGTGCTCGCGGAGTTGTCAAGCGAATCGACACGCGATGTGAGCCGTTTTTCATTGATCGGACGCTGTGTACTGATCGTAATGCCCCCTCCGGAGAAATTCACTTGATGAATACTGAACAACCGGAACTGCAAGATCACCAAACCCAGAATTGGCCGCTCCCCCGTATGGTTGCCTTTTCAGCAATGTTGTTCACGATAGCGTCGCTTTCGGCTTTTGCCGTCGTTGCCATTTTCCTGAATGTCGCCCGACCAGACTTAGGCGAGGAATCCCTGTTTCTTCCGATACTGGGAGCTCTACTTATGACTGGAACTTTGGCGGCTTTAGTCGGTCTACTTGCTGGAGTCATCGACCTCACTCGATCCCAGGGCAAGCGAGGAATCACGGTCGTTTCTGTCGTCGTCAACAGCATCGCCAGCCTGCTCGTCTTTGCAATCATCACCATCGGTCGTTTAAACACGTAACGATTGACATCCGTGACCAGAAAACACCATTGCGACTCGAACTCTGAATTTTACAATTACAAAGAACCAACAATGCAAAACAAACGTTTCTTACTCACCTCACTCTTGGTGTTTTCAGCTCAGATTGCCTTGGCGGACGCACCAGTTGCTGTCGACACGGTGGCTCCTCTTGACGATGTGATCTTTGAGGTGAACACTCAAATCGACTCGCTCGAAAAATCTCTAGCAAAGCCAGATGAGTACGAGAAAAACCGTGAGGGCAAGATCCGACAATCATTCGGCCTGCTCGCTTGCCTGGGACAGGCGCTAGCGGAACACTCCAAAGCCGACCAGACGGAAATTCAAGGCGCCGAATTACGCGATGCAGCGCTGACCTTCAAACGAAAAAGCAGTCTCGAAGACGCGCAGGCAGCTCTCAAAAAAGTCAAACTCGCACAAGCCGGAAAAGCAGAAGGCGATGCTGTCCGCGAACACGCATGGAACAAGCTCGTGAACATGCACCCCATGATGGAAGAGATGAATTCTCGCAACAGTGCGATTCTCAAAGTTCTCCGGCGTCCACGCGGCAAGGCAGCAGAACCAGTTCATGCAACTACTTGGGTGATTCTCGGTTTAGCCATGAAGGCCGATACACACGAAGTCGAAGACGAAGCAGACCTTCCAACGTGGCACAAACATTCTGACGACTTCATTGCAGCATCGGTTGAACTTGCCAAAGCAATTCGCGCGAAAGACAAAACCGCAGGCCGCAAATGGTTCGACGCAGCAAACGAAAGCTGCGACGCCTGTCACGAAATTTTCCAGTAAACGTACAGACAGATTCTGTAGACATACTCCCTTGCGCCTCAATCCCTAGCCCCTTGACCATTCCAATGTCCGAACTCCCTAAAATCGCCGGTCGTACTCCCGTCAAAGTGAGCCTTGAAGAAGGCAAGAACTACGCCTACTGCACCTGCGGACTTTCTGAGAATCAACCATTCTGCGACGGCGCCCACAAAGGGACCGATTTCAAACCGATCGTCTTCACAGCAGAAGCCGATGCCGACATGCATGTCTGCATGTGCAAACGAACCGCCAACGGCCCGCGCTGCGATGGGATGCACAAGTCATTGCCTGAAGAGTCATAGAAACTGTGCGGAGCAGAGCATCCGGATAAAAAGCCCGGCATTTTGAAAATGCCGGGCTTTTTTTCTGAGTAACAGTCAATGACTCTTGTTTCGTGTGCCACTGCTGGCTTGTCCAGCAGTGCGAACGAGTTGCGTTTCATTCACTCTGCGGTTGATGTTCGTGTCGACAAAATGGATTCACCATGCGAGAAGTTTTTCTGGTAGACTTTCAACCATGAGAGTGAGCCGCCCCGTGCACGCTCAGGATTTCCATTTCATGTGAGTGACTTTCAATGCAGTCTTGGCGTCGCCCTATCATTGGCTTGCTCATCCTGGTCACCGGACTGTTCCTGCTGCTTGGTGGTCACTACTGGGTTCAATCCATTCGTTACAATCGGGCACTT
>DAOUPA010000045.1 GCA_030626405.1 Planctomicrobium sp. | reverse complement strand
GCGTAATCGGAATGGTTGGCTGGCCAATTACATTCGGGTCAGTCGGTGGAACATTATTGGGGCGTTATTTGGATACACGTTTTGAGACCGGAATTCGCTTCACCCTCATGCTGATGACAGTAGGGGTATTGCTGGGATGCTTTGCGGCTTGGAGAACGGTGGTAGAGAAACATGATTGAATTGGAAAGCTGGATTTGGTTCGCCATCTGTTTGTTGGCTGGATTTGCACATGCAACAATGCTCTGGCACAACATTGAAAGATTGACCTTCTGGTCACCACTACTTGGTTTCATACGTCTTGGGTTTGTTGCATCGCTGCTATTTTTCGCGGCTCTCAGCGAAGAGATATTGGCGAGTGCCGCAGGTTGGGCTGGCGGTTTCGCTTCGCTGGCCATATGGTTGAGCGTGAGACGGAAGGGCGACTCGCCTGGTTCATCAAATGCACCTCCGGCGAGTCACGGAACGACACCATGAATCTCCGAATATTTGGCGATCCCGTTCTTTTTCATCTCGGTCCAGTTCCAGTGACCGAGACGATGGTCTCATCGACCGTCGTCTCACTTCTACTGATCACAGTTGCAATCACCCTCAGGTACATCGTGTGTTCACATCCCGAGCACTGGTTATCCGTTGTGGCATTCATGACCGTTGAGAGTTTCGACAATCTGGTCGAGGAAATTGTGGGGCGTTCGCATACTGTGGTTTCCACGTTGGCGGGCAGCTTGTTTCTATTCATCGCGGCTTGCAACATCGCCGGTCAATTTCCGGGAGTTCATCCTGCCACTGGCAGTTTGGCGACGACGTCAGCGTTGGCAGTCGTCGTGTTTTTGAGTGTTCCCATCGCAGGGATCCAGACCAATGGAGTCTGGGACTATTTGAAGCATTACTTCCGCCCCAATCCACTCCTGATGCCATTGCATGTCATCTCCGAGTTATCACGCACGCTGGCGTTAGCTGTTCGTCTGTTTGGAAACATCATGTCTGGGCATCTGGTGGTCGGACTGCTGGTCGCTTTAGCTGGGTTTTTAGTGCCAATTCCAATCATGGCGCTCGATTTGTTGATTGGGCTGCTACAAGCGTATATCTTCACCATACTGTCCACTGTATACATCGGCGCTGCAATCAGTGCCGTGGAGGAATAACGATTCACTATGGATGATCAAACCATTCTCGCAATCGTCGCAATGGCGGGTGCTTCCCTCACAATGGCACTCGGTGCGGTTGGGGCAGCCATCGGCGAAAGTCGCATTGGAGCGGCGGCGATGGACGCACTCGCTCGCCAACCGGATGAAGCGTCGTCGATCACTCGCACACTGTTTGTCAGCCTCGCGATGGTGGAATCAACGGCGATTTTCTGCCTCGTCATCGCCTTGATATTGCTTTTTTCAAATCCCTTCATCGATACAGTGGTCCAATAGACGTGTCACCAACAGTCACGACATTCCTGTTTGAAGCCGCGAACTTTCTGGTTTTCGCAACTGTTCTGGGCTGGCTGTTCTTCAAGCCGGTGCGTCAAGCAATCACTAACTATCGTGAGAAGTTTGAAGCGGACAACCAACTGGCCGCACAGAATCTCGCGGAAGCAGAAAAGGTGCGGAAGGAGATCGATGATACTCACGCTCACCTGCAAGCCGAGATGAACGAGCTACGTGCAAGTGAACTGGAAGTGATCAGACGGCAAGCCGATCAAATTCTGATGGAGGCGCGTGCAGCGGCTGATCGAGAGCGCGAGCAGAGCCATCTTCAGGCATCGCGAATGTCGGACGTTCAGCAGGATAGATTGGGGGAAGTCTCCGCAATGGTGACAGCCGAAATGGTCAAACGGTTACTGGAACAAATAGGAGGCCCTGATTTGCAGTCCTCGTTAATCCAGTCAGCTTGCCAACGACTCGCTAGTTTTTCTCAAGATTCCATCGCACCAGTGAAAATTGAATCGTCTCTTCCGCTTTCCGAAGAACAGGTCACTGAGATTAAGGATGCCCTTGGATCAGCTGCCACCAGCGCGGATTTCAGGATGGTTGACGGACTGGGAGTCGGTGTGCGTATCTCAACGGCAAAAGGTCTCATTGATGCTTCGGCAAGTGGCCTTTCGCAATTTGCTCGGCAATCGCTAGTCAAAGAAATGCAGCGACAGTCGAACAATGACAATCCCAACCAAAGCGTCAACGATGTCTGACCAGTCCTCCTCAATCGAGGAAAATTTGACTGCTGCTGCCGACTCCGTGCAATTGACCGATGCATTCAAGCCGCGTGGAGTGGTTCGGCGCGTGGGCGATGGAGTGGCAGTGGTAGCGGGTTTGGACGAAGTGCGTTTTGAAGAATTGCTGGCTTTCGATTCGGGCGCCTTAGGAATCGCTTTCGACTTGCGTGTTCATGATTTGGGGGTGGTGCTACTGGCTGGAGCATCACTTGTTCACGAAGGAGACGGAGTGGTCGGCTTGCAACGATTGCCCGATTTACCTGTTGGTGCAGAGGCCTTGGGACGAATACTCGATCCACTCGGCAACCCGCTCGACGAAGGTCCACCGCTTTCGGGTGTTCATCGATTGCCCTTGTTTCGTCCCGCACCCGAGATCATCCAGCGAAAGAGTGTCGATCAGACACTGTGGACAGGCGTGATGGCCGTTGATGCGGCGGTTCCCATCGGGCGCGGTCAGCGTGAACTGATCGTTGGTGATCGAAACGTAGGCAAGACGGCACTGGCGATTGACTTTGTGTCGGCGCAGAAACCAGGCGATGTCGCCTGCGTCTACGTAATGATCGGACAACCGATGTCGCGAGTGCGATCGCTGCGAGATACCCTTGAGCGAGTCGGCGCACTGGATAACACGGTCATCATCGCAGCGTATTCATGCGATAGCCCCGGACTTCAATATCTGGCGCCGTTGGCAGGTGCTTCCATGGCCGAATCTTTTCGGGATGCGGGCGGTCACGCCATTGTTGTCTACGATGATCTCACCAAGCATGCCGATGCCTATCGCGAACTGGCTCTGATACTGGAACGTCCACCGGGGCGCGAAGCTTACCCCGGCGATATCTTTTATGTCCATGCAGAGTTACTGGAACGCGCCGCTGCGCTCAGCAGTGAACTCGGTGGCGGATCGGTAACCGCGTTCCCGTTGATTGAAACAACTGGCGGAGATATTTCATCGTATATTCCGACCAACCTGATTTCGATTACCGACGGCCAAATTTACCTCGACACCGCTCGCTTCGAACGCGACTTGCGACCGGCAATCGACATTGGACGGAGTGTCTCGCGAATCGGCGCGGTTGCACAACCCTCTGCAATGCGAAAAACAGCCAGGAACTTGAAGATCCAGCTATCGCGTTTTGAATCGCTGGAGAAGTTATCTCGCGTCGGGTTGGACATTGATGTCGCTACCCAGGAAACATTGCGCGAAGGCAATATATTGCGAGCAATTCTGCGTCAAAAGCGTTCTTCCCCTCGAAGCATCGCCCACCAGGTGATTGCTTTGACAGCGGTCGCTGAACATTGGCTGAGTGACTTGAAACCCTCGCAAGCCTTTGTTGTTGCAGAAGCACTTGTCGAAGTTGCTCGACTTCGCGCTAGTGAAATCACGACGACTCTTGATGCGGGTGAGCTTCCCGCAGAAGGTTGGAAGGACACGCTGAAAACACTTGTGGATGAAGCACGCGGAAGGTTACCCAGCCCACCGCGAGAGCAAAACGTTGCAACGAAAGCGAACTCGTGAAGCGTCAACAATCTCTTCAGCACCGATTGCAAACACTATCAGCGCTTCAAGACGCTGTGGGAGCCATGCGATCCCTTTCAGCGCATCATTTTCGACGTGCGCGGCAGTCGTTGCCATCCGCTCGTCAGTATCGTGCTGAAATGGATACGATCATTGCCGAAATTGGCATTCATCAACCGCTTCATGTTGGAGTTCCAGCCGGACTGCTTGTGATCGCGTCGGACTTGGGACTCTGCGGCGACTACAATTCGCGGCTCTCTCGTCTTGCCGTTTCTGAATCAAAAAAACATGCGGTAAAAACCATTTATTCAGTTGGTCATCGGTCCAGGGCGGCACTCGCGAAGCATTCGTTGTTCCCCTATCGCACATACGATGCACCGGCCAGCTTGGAAGGTCTATCGCAACTCTTGCTCGGACTCGCACAAGATCTCCTCGAAGACTATATGTCGTTTAAAATCGGCAGCCTGCATGTGGTGTCAGCTTGCTTTGGAGGTGTCGGGCATTTTGATCCGGTCTCATTGCGTGTGCTACCGATTGAACCAGTGTCGGCAACAACTCCACTTGATCGCTCCCCCTCTGTCGTCTCGAACCAGCGCACCGCAGTTGCTGTGCGTGAATTTCTGTATATCACGCTTTACGAGATTTTACTTGACGCCCTGGCCGCTGAGCATGGCATGCGTCTGATGGCAGCCGAGTCAGCGATGGAATGGCTCGAAAGCACCGCCACAACGACCTCGCGCCGACTGGTCAGCGTCCGCAGTGAGGCAGCGACTCAAGAACTGCTCGACATCGTGGCAGGTGGCAGAAAGCGGTTGCTCGATGATGCATGACCGCAAGTTTTCTTTCGAAACACGGATTAGTACGTGTTTTAAAAATCGAATCACTACTGCATCGTGGGAATGACTGTCCCCTCTTGCTGGGGGAGTGTCTGTCGTTTTATACACAAGTCGATGGAAGCCTGTCGGCCCTTAGGGCTTACTTGTGTGTTCACAACAGGGTGATGTTGAGGGGCGAAACTCAATTTTCTAACACGCTCTTGGATATTGAAATTCGATATAAACAAGACAATTCGTTGTTTGATGCTTCTCCTGTCTCACTTGAGCAGTTCGCTGATGATCGGCGAGGATCAGGAAACGGAGCGGGACACAACGTCCGTCCTGCGACGGAAGAATTTTATCGCTTGGTGCATTGTTCCGTTTGATGCTTCCAGGCGTGGTCCCATTGAGCATGCTCAGATGCAGAAAGAACTCGGGGTCAGGCGGTGTGCTTACGACTGGAGATCCGAACAATCTCGTCGCCCTCTTAATCGTTTTCACGATATCCCAAAACCACTAGCAAACATGCTCCGCCTGCGATGACGTTGATTCCGTTTTCTTCGGCGCGATCAATCGCAGTTCGACTCTCCGCGCCTGGCTGCATCCAGATGTGTTGAACACCTATTTCAATGGCGTCTTCAACGATTTGTTCTGTGGTTTTCGAAGGTGTGATGATCGAAATTCCGTGGACCGGTTCTGGAAGCGACTTCAAATCCGGATACGAAATCAGTCCTTCCACAGTCTCGGTATTCGGATTCACTGGGTAGGCATTCAGATTGTTTTGGAGATAGCAACGCAATACTTTATTGCCGTACTTCCGTCGGCGCGGAGAAGCACCAGCAACGGCGAAATCGTTGCCGTTCAGGAAATCGTTGATTTGGTCGTTTAAGGACATTGTCAAGAAATTACGTCACTGTTCACTTCGAAATCGCTACGCTAGTCATTGTACTCAGCCGCCAAGACGCAAATGTAATCGCTTCTGCGTTTCTCCATATCTCTGAGCCATCGTGACCTTGCGTGAAAAGAAATTAGAAGAACTCACCAAATGCTTCTTTGGTCGCTTTAATGCCAGCGTTGAAGACGCGGATGTCGTTGGTGCAAGAGATCATCTTGCAACCGTACTCCGCCATCATCTTGGCGTGCTCTGGATTCATGGTGACCGCTCCGAAGGTTTTGCCGTGTTTCTTGCAGGCGTCGGCGATTTTCTTGATCGCGGCAATGCAGTCTTCGTGCATGAAATCACCGGTCACTCCCAATGCCTGACTGAGATCGGATGGACCGATGAAGAGTAAGTCCACACCATCAATTGCCGCAATCGCGTCGCATTCTTCGAGCGCCTGCATCGTTTCGATTTGTATCGCAACAAAGGAACGTTCGTTTGCTTGTTCGCAGAATTGAGCGACCGGTAATGTTCCGAAACTTCCGTTTTGGCAACCTGCATTTAAGCCTCGTTTGCCGCGTGGCGCGAATTTCGCCCACTGAACAAATTCTTCTGCCTGTTCAGCCGAGACAATCTGAGCAGCCATCACTCCTTCGGCACCTGATTCAATACATCTGGTCACAAGCGCATAGTCATGTGGTGGAATCCGGACGAAACAGTCCAACCCGTTCGAACGACCATATGCGGCAGCAACTTCAATATCCTGCGTCGTGAAATCTGCGTGTTCGGCGTCAATCCAAAAGCCGTCGAATCCCCCTTGAATTGCGAACATTTCGATCATATTCGGGTGATAAAGCCGACTGACGGCAAAAACGTTAACACTTAGACCATCTGCAAGTTTCTGTTTGAGCGACATCACGATTCCATCTGTTTCGTAGGTGTATGATTCCCTGGGAACCTCAAGTCTAGCGAAAGTTGCTGGGCGTATCATCTCATGCTGAGAATCCTCTTTCAGAATTCAGCACTGATTTTTTCTCGACAATCCCCGACTCCTTGCCGACTGTTGCGGTGTTGAGTATTGTTATGAGGACGCTGTGGTGCGTCTCTCAATCCTCCTTGCCCGCCGAAGTAAACATCGACACCAGTCGTGTGACAAATTCCTCATTGATGAGTTCTCTGATGACTAAAAAAGCAGCCCTGTTTTGTGTTGTGACTTGCTCGCTTTTCGCGCTTACAACTTCTGTGAATGCAGAAGAAAACTGGCCATACTGGCGCGGCCCTGACTTTACCAATCAGTCTGCCGAGAAAAATCTCCCGGCGGAATGGGATCCCAAAGGTGGCGAAGGCAGCAACGTCATTTGGGCGAAGCCATATTCGACACGGTCGACGCCAACGTTGATGAACAGCAAACTCTACATTCTGATGAAGTCGAATGCCGAAGATGAATCAAAAACCGGCGAGAAAGTTGTCTGTATCGATGCGAAGACGGGAGATCAGATTTGGGAATACGCCTTTAATGTTTACCTGAGCGACGTCCCGGTCGAACGCGTTGGCTGGTCAAGCGTCACTTGCGACCCGGCGTCCGGCAATGTTTATGCACTTGGCGTGTGTGGATACTTCTGCTGCCTGAACGGCGAAACCGGTGAGAAGGTCTGGGATCACTCGATGCACGAAGAGTACGGCCTATTGAGCACATACGGTGGCCGAACAAACTTCCCGCTCGTTTATGAAAACAATGTCATTATCAGTTCGATTGTGATTGGCTGGGGCGACATGGCGAAACCGGCTCACCGCTTCATTTGCTTCGACAAAACGAACGGTGTCCCGATTTGGTTCACTGGAACAACTTTGCTTCCGTTTGACACCACCTACAGCGCTCCTGTCCTTGCAGTCATCGATGGCGAATTGCAAATGATCTTCTCCTCTGGAGATGGAGGTGTTCATGGTTTCCAACCACGCACCGGAAAAGAACTGTGGAAGTACATGGTCAGCGGTCGCGGAATTAACACGTCACCGCTCGTGGTGGGTGACCGGGTTTACTGTGGTCACGCTGAAGAGAATCGCGACACTACAGACATGGGGGCGATCTTCTGCCTCGATGCGACGAAACGGGGAGACATCACCAAGACTGGTGAAGTCTGGAGAAAGACAGGCTACTACAACGGTCGCTCAAGCCCGACAATGATTGATGGTCGGCTTTACGTTGCCGACGACCGAGCCAAGTTGCATTGTCTCGACCCGGAAACAGGTGAAGCCCTCGGGAAACCTGCTCGTCTCGGAACGATGATGCGCGCTAATCTGCTTGTCGCCGATGGAAAAATTTACGCTCACGAAGCAAACGGACGTGGTTATATCCTTGAACCGACTTCCGATGGAGCAAAGATCATTCACAAGTTTCGTTTCCAAAAAGGCGAAGCCGCCCACGGTAGTCCGATTGCCTCAAATGGTCGCATTTATATCCCAACGACTGGGAACATGTACTGCATTGGACTCGCTGATGCGGAAGTCGAAATCGGAAAACTCCCTGAGATGCCAGCTGAGACTGCCCCTGCTGATGCGGACACTCCATCTCAGGTCGTCATCGCTCCAGTTGAAACACTTCTCTACCCAGGCGACAGCCAGCGTTTGCAGGTCCGGCTTTACAACTCAAAAGGCCAGTTCATTCGTCTGGCGAAACCAGAAGAACTGGAATTCAGCGTTGATGGACCTGGGATGATCAATGACGAAGGGACTTACTCCACAACGAAAGCAGAGAACAATCATGCGGCGGCAAATATTACCGTAAAATTCGGTGAATTGACCGGCTCGGCACGCTCACGAATTGTTCCAGCACTTCCCTGGTCGGTCGATTTCGATAACGGCGAAATTCCGGTCACCTGGGTCGGTGCTCGATACCGTCATATTCCTCTCGATTTCGAGTTGCTCACAAAGCTGAAGAAAGACGATCAACTCGCCAGTGACCTGTACATTTACTTCATGACAGAATTCACGAACTTTTCCCCAAAACGAGTCTTTGATGACTCCTCGCCACGACAGCGCTGGACGGGACTCCTTAGCTTTCTCGGGCTCTCCGAAGGGGCTGAGCGCCCCAAGACTGTCGAAGAAGCGAAGACGAAGTTTGCAGCTGCTCTCAAAAAACTGACGGACGAAAAAGTCCTCGCGGCAGCGGAGTGGTCGACTTGGGATGGAGTTGTGTCAGAAGGTGGTGAAGCACTGAAGTATCCGCGATTAACTGTCACTCGTGGCGAGCGTAAAATTGATGGCAATGGAGTCATGTGTAAAATTAGAACGATTCCCAAAGGTGCTCGAAGCCAGGGCTGGATGGGACATCCAGAGTTCCACGATTACACCATTCAAACAGACGTTTTCGCTTTCGAGCGTGATGGGAAACGACCGGACATTGGTCTCGTCGGACAGCGTTACACCCTCGATATGATGGGCGCTTCCAACCAACTTCAAATCCGCACCTGGACTCCACAACTGAACCGCTTCTCCGTGAAAGTTCCATTTGAATGGGAAGCGAATAAATGGTACACGATGAAATTCCAGACCGCCGCCGAAGATGGCAAAGCCATCTTAAAAGGAAAAGTCTGGATCAAGGGTGAAAAAGAGCCAGCGGAATGGCAAATCACGGGGACCGATGAAATCGGCAACGAAATCGGAAGTCCTGGACTCTTTGGAAATGCCAAGGATTCAGAAATCTTTTATGACAACCTGACTGTCACGCGCAACTAGAAATTTCTCATAGTTAGAGTCAGTCAGTTTTCACTTCACACATAGATTATCTACTGAGGGATCACATGAAACGATCAAATATGATGGCTGTCGTTGCGATGCTCGGCATCACAACGCTCTGCTTTGCCCAGGATGGGAAATACGACGCGAAAAAAGAAGCTCTTGCCGAAATTGGAAAGATGAAGGTCGGCCCACATGACTGGCCGCAATGGGGTGGCTGGTCACATAAGAACAATGTCTCCTCTGCAACTGGAATCCTCACTGAATTCGATGTCGAAGCTGGAGAAGGGGTCCTTTGGAAAACTCCGCTCGGATCACAAACCTACGGGAACGCAATCATCGCCAATGGCAACATTTATGTCGGGACAAATAATCATCATGGTTATGTCCCACGTTTTCCTAAAACTGTCGACTTGGGTGTGTTGCTTTGTCTCGATGAAAAGACTGGTAAATTTAAGTGGCAACATTCCACTCCAAAACTTTCCACAGGTCGTGTTCACGATTGGCCGGATCAGGGGATTTGCTGCTCTCCAATTGTCTCCGGGGATCGACTCTGGTACGTCACGAGCGCAGGCGAAGTCGTTTGCCTCGACACAGAAGGTTTTCTTGATGGGGAAAACGATGGTCCCTATACCACAGAAACTGTGGAGAGCAAAATCGAAGCAGACGTGGTTTGGAAGTTCGACATGATGGGAGAACTTGGTGTTTCTCAACACAACATGTGTAGTTGCTCCATCGTCGGCGTCGGAGATGTTCTCTTTGTGAACACTTCAAACGGTGTCGATGAATCGCATGTCAATATCCCAGCGCCCATTGCTCCTAGTTTTATGGCGATGGACCGTAACACAGGGAAAGTTCTCTGGACTGACAAATCACCTGGCCTGAACATTCTGCATGGTCAATGGTCGTCTCCTTCTTTTGCAACGATTGATGGACAATCACAAGTCTTCTTCGGAGGCGGAGATGGCTGGATGTACAGCTTTGATCCAGCCGGAGACGGCAAAGGAAACGCGAAGCTCCTCTGGAAGTTCGATGGGAATCCGAAGGCTTCAAAGTATTCCGTGTCCGGTCGTAGCGAACGCAACCACATCATCGGAACGGCGGTCACGTACGATGGACTTGTTTACATTGGTGTTGGTGAAGACCCTGAGCACGGCGAAGGGAACGGACACTTGTGGTGCATCGACCCGACGAAACGTGGAGACGTCAGCCCGACGATTGCAATCGACAAAGATGGCAAAGAGATCGAATTCAAGAACGACGGAACCCGCCGTCTGCAAAAAATTCATCCGGACGCTGGCGAATCAACAAAAGTAAATCCAAATTCCGCAGTCGTCTGGCACTACACCGGGACTGATACAAACGACGATGGTGAAGTCGAATTCGAAGAAGAAATGCACCGCACCTGTGGAACTGTGGCGATTCTCGATGGCATCCTCTACGTCGCAGACTTCTCCGGAATCTTTCATTGCCTTGACGCCAAAACCGGAAAACCGCACTGGCATTACGATATGTTCTCCGCCACATGGGGTTCCCCGTTACTTGTTGATGGCAAGGTTTACATCGGGGACGAAGACGGTGATATCGCTGTCTTCAAGCATGGCACCGAAATGGAACTCCTCGCCGAAAACCTGATGGACAGTTCCGTGTACAGCACGCCCGTCGTAGCGAATGGTGTCTTGTATATCAGCACGAGAGACACACTGTACGCCATCGGTAAAAAGAAGTGATTGGTTTTGAGGAGAGAATTTAGATTCGATCCAATCGCCATTTATCACCCGGTGAAGTTGCTGACATTGAGAATTTTCACAGCATGGTTCCCCCCGGTGTGAAGCACCGGGGGGCTAAATGGTCCTTGATTTTTAACAACCAAAGCATATCGATGCCGACATTTGAATATCATTGTCAAGAATGTGGACATGAAGTTGAAGTCTTCATTCGTGCTCAAGAAAAGCCGATCTGCCCTGATTGTCGGAGCAAGAAACTGGAGAAACTGATCAGCGCGCCAGCTGGTCGTGTTGCAGGCGGATCGCTCCCGATGATGGGAGGTTGCCCACCATCCGACGCTCCACCCTGCAATCCTGGATGCTGCCGACTGCCCCAATAATCAAAACGGCAACGAAATCAATCGCGAAGAGTTTTCTCTCACATACAAAAACAGCCCGGCATCGAATACCGATGCCGGGCTGTTTGATGTTCAGTAGTTCCAACTAAAGCGTATCGGCTTCCGCTGGTGGAACGTTTTTTTCATCTTGTTGGATTCGATCATTCTCAGGCTGAATCACTCCTAATGGTGCCCCCATGCTGCGACCAGTCTGACTGGGGGTGTTGCCGGGAACAGGATCGTGCGGTGGGTTTGCCCAGACCATGAGGAACAACATGCAGGCAACGGTGAAAGAGACAAATGGCGCCCAGGAACGAGTTCCACGATCTCGCTTCAGTCCTGGCTGGCTGGCGAGGCGAGGTTCGATTTCTGACCAAAGACTTTTTCTGACGTCGTAAGTCTGTTCTACGTCCGACTGTTCCAGCACTGCCATTGATTTCTTGAGGCTCTTGTAATGCCCACGACAGTCCTGACAGGTTGAAACGTGACGTCGAGTTTGCTCCCAGTCCGATGGATTGACATCGTCGTGTCCAAGGTGAAGAGCGATTGCCACTTTTGCTTCGCGACAGTTCATGATGAAGTCTCTGCTAGTCCGGGAAGAACGAATGTTGCTCGTTCAATATCAGACTCTTTCTCTGCGTCTCGGTGATCAATAACTCGAACGCGTTTGAATAATGAAATAATTTTGCGTTCGCACAAATATAAATACGTTTAGTCGTTTAATCTCGTTGTCGTTTTTCCCAAAGTTCCTGAAATCGGTTTCTCGCTTCGGCAAGCCGCCAGCGGATGGTCGCTTCCTTCCGGTCGATGATGGCTGCAATTTCCGAAGTCGAGAAATTTTCCATGTCTCGCAGCACCAAGACCGTCCGATATTTTTCCGGGATCAAATTTATCGTCGCCCGAACTTCCTGTTGTAGGTCTCGAAGGGGTCTTGGGTCCGAGTCGGGAGTTTCAATCCACCGATCTGAAGATCGGTCAGTAAACAAAACTGCCCAGACTCGGCGTTTCCGCTTGCGGTGATAATCCAGTGTCAGGTTAACACCTATTCGAAACAGCCAGGGCGAAAATCGACGAGATGGGTCAAACTGATCGAGTTTCTCATAAACCCGAATAAACGTCTCTTGTGCCAAATCGTCAATCGTGTCTGGATCGTTCACAAAGCGACCAATCACGCGGACCAACCTTCGCTCGTAACGCTGGACCAATTCACCAAATGCATCTCGGTCCCCCTTTTTCGATTCCTCAACAAGCCGGGCATCGCTGGCTTGCGACCCTTTTTCGACGAGGGCATCGAATTCCGTACTGAGCGACGACTTTGTCTTCATAACTTCGTCCTGGTTCATGTCTTGCCGGTCAGACATACGCGGACTTCTCGTGACAGTGTTGGAGGAAACTGGAAAAAAGTCTCATTCAATTCAAGAAACACCTCAAAACCACAATTTCACTGTACAGTAGAACAGACAACTTCACCAGAGGCATTCTTTGAATAGAGCCTTCGCCCTACTATTGTCAGAGGTGCCCAGCACTTTCCGGTGTTGATTTTCGCTTTCAGGATAGGTTTGAAATGACTGGAATTTGCCCCAATGACAGTAAATTCTCCTGTTTCAGAGAGGATCAGTATCTGCTCGTCGACGGCGATTATGGAACCAGCACCGAATTCGTCTTCGCTCCAGAGAATCTCTCCGCTCTTGGGATCAATACAAACAAGTCGCGGGTCATCTCCTTCGTCGCCATCAATAGCAAAGACTGACCCGTTCACCAGAACGCCTGGGCTCATTTGCGTTCGAACATCACGAATTCTCCACAGAAGCTCTGCGGAATTTTCATCAAATTTGACCAGGCCAGTTCCTTTCCCGTACCCGGAGGAAATGATCAATTGCTGGTCTTTCAATAACAATGGGTCAGAAGCATTGATCCCGTAGCGTGTGATCCAGCGCTGTGACCAGAGTAATTCTCCGGTCTCGGCATCAACCCCGCTCAGCGCCTTGGCGTTGAGCATGAGGAGTAAACGCTTGTCACCGGCATTCACAGTCAGCGGAGACGAGTAGCCAGCGTCGATATCATTTGAAGAGGACCAGACGAGGCTGCCGTCTCTTGCATTCAGGCATATTCCATGGCTGCCGACGTTCAAGTACAGGCGTTCTCCGATGACAAGTGGCGAACCGGCGAAGCCCCACGAAGGGACATTGTATTTGAGTTGTTTGACGATGTCGAAACTCCAGCTCAGTTCTCCCGATTTCAAGTCCAAGCAGTTGACCAATCCCTGACGACTGATTGAGTACACAGCCCCAGCAGCAATAGCTGGGGTGGACGTTGGTCCCCCTTCAAAGAGATTCGGATCAAGCGGTGCGTCGTAGCGATACTTCCACACCTCTTTTCCGGTCGTTGCGTTCAGACATATCACGATGTCTTCGTCGGCAACGTTCCCCATCGTCACCAGCATTCCATCGGCGATCACCATCGAGGAAAACCCAGTGCCAACATTTGCTCGCCAGCTCTCTTTAATCTCGGTCGATCCAGTGAACCGAACATCTGAACTGATTCGCCCATTCCGATTCGGTCCACGCCATTGCGACCAATCGTCGGCAACTATTATGGAAGACCAAAGAATGAGGCAAAGCGGAATTAAATTAATGACAGTTGGCATCATTGATGTTCTCTGTAATTTATGAATGACCCCGGCATTTTCATGAAATGACAGGAAGTTGACAGGAAACTTGTCACTTCCTCTCTGCTTCAACAAGTGAACTGATCTGCCGTTGAGTACAGATCAATCTGCATACCGGACTTTGCTCCAGTCCTTCGCCAAGTCGACAAGAATCTTGAGCTTCTCACCGCAATCGGCAGTTGCGACAATGCCGGGCAGGCGGAGCATTGAAGCTCGGTCGTCCATCCAGGTTTCGTCGAAGTGAACCGCTTCACCATTGTGAACCCAAACGCTGTTGCCGCCGAGCATTCGAGCGATTTGCATCGAGACCGGATAGTCATAGATGTTCGGACTGTGAATGAGGGAACCTCCGAAGTCACCCGTTGCCAACAGAGGATAGATACTGCCTGGAGTCTCATCCGGTGCGAAACCTTCGAGTCCGGCGTTAGTCACTTTTTGAGCGTTTGCTGCGTCGTTTTCCTGAAAGCCGATCAAGTAAATCTTTTTAGAATCCGGGCGAGTTGCTGGATCAATCACCGGCATCCGTTGCAGGCATTCTGCGGCGGAGACCGTGGTGTCGTCCGGGCCGCATTTCAGAGTCTCTCCGTAGGCGAGCGTCCAGGTTCCGGTTGGTCCTGCTTCTGGGCAGAAGACAAGAGAAAAGAAAACTTCGTTCCGGTTGCGCAGGTGGATCATCACGGAGTACCCATCTCCAGTCCGATCCCGGAACTGCTTAGTACCGTCGATGGGGTCTAGAGCAATCGTCAGTTCCTCTTGTTCATTGAAGACCGAAAGGTCACCGTTTTCTTCTTCGGCTTCCAGTCTGCAATCGCGCAGAATCGGTGAACGATCCCGTAGCCCGGCGACAATCAGTTCCTGAACGGTCAGGTCAGCAAGCGTTAACGCATCTGTATTTGCATTCCCAGACGACTTTCCTTCGAGGGCGATGTTGAATGTTCTGAGTTTCTTTGCAACCGCTCCTGACCAACGCACCAGATCGGGAGTATCCTGCATTAAGGCCTCAATGACATTTTCAACAGACAGTGACATCTATGTGTTCTCCAAGTATTGAATGACTCGTTCGGCAACATCGATTTGAGTTGCTCTTTGAAACGCGCGCCAGCCAGGGACTGCATTCACTTCAATGACGAAGCAGCGACCATCGAGATCGTACAGCAAATCGACGCCAGCGAAACTCGCATGGACTGTTCTTGCCGCAGAAAGTGCGAGTTTTGCCTCCGAGTCATTCACATCGTGAATTGTCGCGCTTCCCTGGCGCGAAACGTTCGTGCGAAAGTCCGTCTGATTTGTTCTTTTGATCGCGCCAATAATATTGCCGTGGAGGATCAGCACGCGAACATCGAACCCGGCGTGCTCAATGAATTGTTGGATATAGAGTACGTTATCGAGTCGCTCTAATGTTCTAAACGAACGAAATGCAAGATCAGGGTCTGAAAGCCGGATGATGCCGCGTCCTTCGGCACCGAAAATCGGTTTCACGACAACGTCGCCGCCCAGAGATTTGAACGCCTCCATCGCCTGTTCCGTGGATTCACACACGACCGTTTTCGGAACCGGTAACTGAGCATTCGCAAGCCGAGCCGTTGTCAGATATTTATCAACGGCGCACTCCACCGCCTTGGGATCATTGAGTACCACTTTCCCCGCCTGCTGCAACTGCATCAAGATGTCCATGCGAAAGACAACTTGCTCAAGCGATCCGGGTGGCATGGTTCTGACGATGACTGCATCGATCTCGGAAAGATTGCTCTCGTCGCTTCTGATCAACTCACTGGACGTCGAGATGATACTGACAAAGCGTCGAAAGTCGTTACGTTCACAAACATGTCCACGCTTGCGAGCAACTGCACAGAGTTGATCGACGTACCAACTTCCTTCATTCCCAAGAACCGAAATCTTCACTTTGCGTCCGTTCTGTTATTAAGTCGACATCTCAGGCTCAGGCTCAGGCTTCTGTTCCTGCTCAGAATCCTCCGTTTTCTCTTCACTGGAGTTCGGTTCATCTTCAGGTATCGGCTCAGATTCAATCGGCACGAGTTCTGCGTCCGCCATTGATGGTCGAGCGACTTTCACCTGAATCAGAAACTTCGAAGGGAAAAACGGCGTCTCATCGAGTTCACTTCTCTCTCTGATTGTAAAAGATTCTGTTCCGGTTGGGATTAGAAAATAGAGTGCCACGTCTCCATCTTCATGTACACAAGGGTACATTGCTCCTCCAACGTTTGCGTAACAGATGCGTCCCAAGCCTTTCACAAACGCATTGTAGACGACGCTGTTTCGATAGTTTGGAAGAGTGCTGTTTTTCTCTCCTTCGGGAGCATTCACCCAATCGCTTGATAATGAGATCAGACCCGCTTGCATTTCTGCAATTCGGTGGTCATTCAGTTCATTGAAATGATCTTGATAGTACTTCGCGACCGGTTTCAATTGAGCAACCGGAACTTTGACCAACTCTGCTTCACTTCCAGGGCGTAGAGAAATTGCCAACCCCTCGGCCCCTGCTCGAAAACTTAAGTTGACGAGGTCGCTACGAACTTCGCTGGGGTGATCGCGAAGTTCATCCGCTATTTGTGAAAATATTTCATCGTCAATCTTGAACGAAGTTCCTTGCAATTCAACTTGAATACTTTGATTGAAATTTTGCCTGCTCGCTTCGAGAGTTCCTTCATAAGAATGAAGCGACTGAAGGTAATACAGGAACCCAGCAATCGCTAGTAAACCACCGAAAAAAACTGGAGGCAACAGCGTCATAGAGTTCGACGGTTTCTTCTTTCGGCGTTTTTGGTATTTCGAAGTGATCGGGTCTTCGGTAACAGACAAAATCGGGAATTGCCCCAGTTCTTCAGGAGGAGATGCGGCAGTGACTTCGGGTAGGCTTGGTATTTCCGACACATCGTTTGAAATGATCTGCTCCGATGTTGCAGCATTTTCAATGGGTGCGCTCTCGGAAGACTCCTGTTGATTGACCTGCTCAGGAATCGTCGGAACCGTCAAACGCGTTTCACACTTTGGACATCTTCCGATCTTGCCGGATGCGTCATCTCCAACTCGAACAGTGGCCGTGCAGTATGGACAGTGAAATTCAATAGTCATGTTTTTTTAGAATTAGGACCCGCAAACACATCGGCTCTGCCCCTGGTGTGACGAGAGCGTCTGCCTTCATTTTGAGGTAAAAACGACATTCTAGCGACAGAAATCCCTTACATTCGACAACTCCGGAACGAATCTGGAAGTCATAAACGTAATTTCCCTGCATCTTTTCACAAATACAAGGGAATCTGACCTAGTGTAGACAAGAATCAACGTCGCGCCGAACACCAGAGGTCTCCATGGTTGAGCAAACAAAAACACACCTGCGCAAGAAACTCTTTATCAATCCGAAGATTCAGGGACGTATCCTTTGGCGTTGCGTAATTTTCTGGGGTGTCTACCACTTCTTGATGTTGCATACGCTACTTGTCTTTGAGTTTATGTCTCTGCAGATTCAGATAATGAATGGCGGGTCAGCCATAGCCTTTTCTGAGCTCTATTCAATATTCCTTGGAAAATATTATCCAATTGTCCTCACAGCAATGGCTATCTTCCCAATCCTTGCGTTCGATGTTCTGAAAATGAGCCACCGGATTGTCGGGCCGTTAGTTCCGTTTCAACATGCTGTCAAGAAGCTTAAAAACGGTGAGCATGTGGAAGAAGTCAATCTTCGCGATGGAGACTTACTGCTTGAATTCCAAGAGGATTTCAATGAATTTCTAAAATGGTACAACGAGCAGAAGTTGAACCCAAAAAAAAGTGTTGAGACCTCACCCAATGCAATCAGGGATTCGGAGGAAGAAATTCTGGCCGAGATCGAGACTCTCCACAAAGAAGCCGTCGACAATACCGAAGCAAGCCCACAACCTGAATCTCACGCCGGAACAGGCGTAACGGTTATTGAACAGCCGGACGGGAATTGAGCGTACCGCGGCGCTCGATGGCCTTCTGAACTCGACTTAACTGATCGACCGAGAGCAGCTTGGACATCGTCTCGGCAGTTTCCTGAATTTGAATCGGGCGTTTCGCTCCGCACAAAGCTGCCGTGATACCAGGTTGCTGTAAGCACCAGAAGACCGCTAATTGTGCGAGCGTCATTCCGGATTCTGCGGCAATCGGTCGTATTTCATCCAGGAAATCGTGCGTACGGGTCCATTCATTTCCCTGAAAGATGGGGTACTTCTGGCGACCATCCCGCTCTTCCCAAACGTGGTCCCGTGGTAGCTTTCCAGCCAAAAACCCTTTCATCAACGGCCAGTATGGAATCACAGAAACCTGATGTTCTCGACACCAGGGAATTCGGTCGAATTCGATTTCTCTTTGCAGCATGTTGTAATGCGGTTGATCTGCGGAAATCGGACAGACACTCTGAAATGCTTCGTACTGTTTGATTTGGGAGAAATTCGAGACTCCCGCCGCAAGGATTTTGCCTGCTTCGAGGAGTTTTCGAATCGCGCCTGCGGATTCTTCAATCGGAACATTGGGATCAGGTGCGTGGAGGTAATAGAGGTCGATTCGGTCCGTCTTCAGACGCTGTAAACTCTCTTCGCACTCGCTCTTGATGGTTTCCGGTCGTGCGTCCCGAACTTGCTTTTTGTCCACGCCCCAATGAAGTCCACACTTCGAAGCAATCACGATTTCCTCGCGATGCGTTCCAAGAGCTTGAGCGATCATCGTTTCACTCTCGCCGTGGTATCCGTAGATGAAAGCGGTGTCGAAGAAATTAATTCCGGAATCAAAAGCCGCGCGAAGAGTCGCCAAAGATTGCTCTTCAGTCACATTCGTACTGGTAATTCCAGTGATGGGCCAACATCCCATTGCTACTGGTGTGACGAAGATGTCCGTCTGGCCGACTCTACGTTTTTTCATCATCTTTTCTATATTCACTCAATTCCTTGCCGCTTCTCGTAGAGCAACCGGTGCCGTTGTGCAGATTGCAATCGCTTCCGGACTTCGTTGAGGTCTCCGTCGGCTAAAGCGTCTCGATACCGCTGAAGGGTTGCCATCAATTCGTCTGTCGCAGTGACCAGTTGCTCTGTGTTCTCCGAGAATATAGCAGTCCACAATTCCGGATCACCTGCGGCAATGCGCGTGGTATCTCGAAAGCCTGTCGCGGCGAAATCGAGTGCAGTCTCTTGAACAAGCTCAGCGATGGCGGCGGCGGCGAGGTGTGGGAGATGACTGGTGAACGCAAGGACTCGATCATGGTCTTCAGGCGTCATGGACCGAACATCCATCTCCAGCGATTGCCAGAAAGAGATGATCGAATCCTGGAGTGCCTGCGGAGTCTTCAGAATCGGCGTGACGACGCACTTTCGCCCAACATAGAGATCGGCGTCTGCATTTTCGAATCCGGATTGATGCGAACCTGCAAGCGGATGTGATCCGATGAAGCGTGAAGTCGCACCAGAAATCTTTGCCAACTCGCAGCAAATACTGGCCTTCACGCTGCCGGCGTCCGTGACGAGTGTTGTCTCAGGAGTTGCCTGGAGAACTTCCGTCACGTCTTTCACAATCCGATCCACAGGCGTGCAGACCACGACGAGGTCAACATTTTCCAGAGAGCGAATGTCGGTATCGAAAGAGTCGATCAGTTGCTGGTTTTTCGCTTGTTCCAGTCGCTCGCTGTTGCGACCGATGCCAATGACATGCCGGCATACGCACCGCTGGCGTGCTGCCAGTGCTATCGAGCCACCAATCAGTCCAACTCCGACGATGGCAATCGTGTCGAATTGTGGTTGCGAATCAGACATGGCTGCTATTGTAAGCAGGGATTCCAAGAATGGGTTGAGTGCCACCGTTGGTTTTAAGAGAAATTCTCAGTTTGGTCCATTTGGAGGGTGTCTGAAAACTTAGCGATTTTTTCTGCAACAATGGCCAGATGTGCTGACCATTCTCGTTTGAATTCTATAAGATTTTTGATTTAATCATTGTCGTCACCTCCAATTGGAGCGGTTTGTGTCCAAAGATGTCGCCCCGTTGATTCGATCCCTTGAAGAAAACATCGCAAAAGTTCTGCTGGGAAAAGATGAAGTCATTCGACTGTCCATCGTCGCATTACTCGCCGATGGTCACCTCCTGATTGAAGACGCTCCTGGCGTCGGCAAGACTTCTCTGGCGAAAGCAATAGCTCAAAGCTTGAGTTGCACCTTCAGTCGGCTGCAATGTACTCCAGACATGCTGCCGAGTGATATTCTCGGTTCCAGTATTTTCCTTCCTAATAAAGGAGAGTTTGAATTTCGGAAGGGACCGATTTTCACGAACGTTCTTCTCGCTGATGAAATCAACCGCACAACTCCACGAACGCAGAGCGCGCTGCTCGAAGCAATGATGGAGCATCAGGTCTCAGTTGATGGTCAAACCTATTTGCTCGACAAACCATTTCTGGTGATCGCAACTCAGAACCCATTCGAGTTTGAAGGGACCTATCCGCTACCAGAGAATCAACTCGATCGGTTTATGATTTGCACATCGATTGGCTATCCTGAGCGAAGTGCCGAACGCCTGGTCTTCGCCAGCCATCGCGCTGGAGAACCGGTCGATGCTTTAACGGCTGTTTTATCAGCAGAGCAAATCTCCGAACTCCAACAGAGTGTGCGGGGTGTCACCGTTGAGGAATCGATCGCGGAATACATTCTTGATCTCGTCCACGCGACACGTTCAAACAAAGAGCTCTCGCTCGGTGTCAGTACACGCGGCGCGCTCACGATGTATCGCGCGGTTCAAAGCTTCGCACTGGTTGATGGTCGCAACTATGCAATTCCGGACGATGTGAAACAATTGGCCGGCCCAGTATTAGCACACCGAGTCGTGTGTGGTGGCGTCATTCGCGAAGGACAACGAACTCGGGCAAGGCAAATTATTCAACAAATCGTCGACACGACACCCGTTCCTCATTGATACGGTTGTGCGATATGAGTCAGATTCTCAATTGATTTTCCGGACACTTAAAGTGACCGGCTAAACAATATTCTTCTCAACAACGGCTGACCGGTCTTTCACCCAAACAATTCTTTACAAAAATGAACATGACAAAACACAATAGGTCGACTTCTCTTTTTCCTCCATGTCTCCGTGCCTCCGTGGTGCAAATCAACTTCAAATGCCTGAAGTGTTTCTGTTTTCAGGCCGCAATCGCAGCGTTTGCTCTGCTCCTGCTCAATTCACCGACACTTGCTGAAAAGAAACAACTCGCCTGGCCTGACAGAAGTGGCCCCAAGATGAATGGGATTGTCCCAGCGGAGCACGCACAAGGACTCCCCACCGAATGGGACGAAGAATCCGGAAAGAACATCGCCTGGAAGATCGTTCTCGAAGGGCAGGGACACGCATCACCGGTCATCGGTCAAGGTCGGGTCTGGCTTGCAGCTGCGACGGTTGACGGTACAAAGCAATACGTTTACGCCATCGATGAAAAAACTGGCGAAGTGATTCATCACAAACTTCTCTTCGAAAATGCCGAACCGGAGCCATTGGGGAATAATGTGAACACATATGCTTCTCCAAGTTGTGTGCTTGAAGAAGACGCTGTGTATGTTCACTTTGGGTCTTATGGAACAGCGAGGTTGAATCCAGATACAGCGGAAATTGTCTGGCAGCGACGCGACATCGAAGGTCGGCACTTTCGCGGTCCTGGTTCGTCGCCGATTCTTTTCAAGGGCTCTCTCATTCTGACGTTTGATTGCATCGACCAGCAGTTTCTGATGTCACTTAACAAGGAAACTGGCCAGACAATCTGGCGCACCGAACGTAGCACCGACTATGACGATCTGGACGAAAAGGGGAATCCGAAACGCGACGGCGATCTTCGCAAAGCATTTAGCACTCCTGGTCTGATCGAAGTGAATGGTCGCACGCAAGTCATTTCAGTCGGCTCACGCGCGGCGTTTGCATACGACGCGGAGACAGGCAAAGAACTCTGGACGATTACGCACAAAGACTTCAACGCTGCGGTTCGTCCATCGTTTTTTCAAGGTCACGCGATTCTCAACACAGGCGGTCGGCGTTCACAGTTATTGTCCGTGAAGTTGGATCAATCAACCCAGGGCAACGTTGATAAAACTCATGTGACCTGGCAACGCGAGAAAGGCAACTCACGGCTCTCGACTCCTTTACTCTACGATGGGAACATCTACATGATCACCGACAACGGCATCGCAAGCTGCATTGACGCTGCAACCGGTGAAGAAGTCTGGACCGGTCGCATCGGCGGCACTTTCGTCGCCTCACCGATTATCGCGAACGGTCTGCTGTACTTCTGCAACGAAGAAGGCGAAACCGCCATCGTCAAAACCGGAAAAGAGTTCGAAGTGGTCGCAAAAAACAAACTCGAAGAAGGCCAAAGATCCTCCCCCGCCGCCGCCCACGGCGCTGTTTTCCTGAGAACTTTCGGATTCTTGTATAAGCTGGAAAACGAATAAGTTGTGATGCGAGTCAAGGACCTGGCTTGGGCTTTTGCGACGTCGCTCTCGCTTCAGGCACCCCGACAGCCATACTGACTTCTTGGATTTCGTTTCAAGATGTTTAAATGGACCGTCGACGTATCTTCACAACGCGAATCATGATCTCTTCAATTAAGTTACCGCTCACGTTTTATCAGTAGGGAGCCTACTCTGAACTCTTGTTCAACGTTGTTTCCTTAGAGGCACTCGGCGCCCAAGCTTCGAGGAAACTCACGAATGTCTCTTGGTCGTAGCTCTTCTCTTTTTCTAGCTCAGCAGTACCCTGCGAGTGTAAGAATTTGCCATCATTTTGAAGGACGAAAAAATGAGGGTATGCATCACACTTCGGGAACTGTTTAAGAAACACTTCGGCGTTGTCGCCTGGGTAAGTGACCTTCATTACCACGAAGTTCTCGTCGAGAATCTGATGAACCGTTTCGTTGGTGTTCATGTATTCGCTAATGCGTGTGCACCAGCCACACCAATCACCACCGACTTGCAATAAGACGCGTTTTCCTTTCGTTTTGGCAATCTCAAGTGTTTCGGCAAGATCTGAATTGGGGTCACTCGTTTTATCGTAGTGATCAACTGTGTAGAACGAGGAAGTGAGGTGTTCTACAGACTCAGTTCCCTTCGGTTTCGGTGGTTCAGTGTGTGGAGATTCCTTATGAATGGTCGTTGAATTGGTAACGCTCGGTGACGATTGAGAGCATCCTCCGATAACAATGGTGCAAGCCAGCACAGAAATAGAGAATGTGGATGGATGGAATCGCATTGAATTTCACCTGGCTGGTATGAGGATCGAAAGACAATACATTTACGCTGAACAGGTTCCATGAGTGAGGTAAGTCTGGCTGTTCGCGAAAGTGATTGTCGCTGAGTTTTCTCGCACTGAACTCGATTTCTTCACTAGAGTATTTTGACATACCGTTGGACGGGTGAGCTGACCTATTCCTTTCTACTCGGCAGAAAACGAAAATACAGTTTTATGTGAGTAGGTTTTGCCGGGTTCCAGGACGGTGCTAGGGAACTTTGGATGATTGATTGAGTCAGGGTAGTGTTGGGTTTCGAGGCAGATCGCGCTGCGGTGTGGGTACACTTTGCCACCTTTGCCTTTTTGACTCTTCAGAAAGTTGCCTGAGTAAAACTGTACACCGGGTTCATCAGTTTTGACGGACAGGGTGCGACCGCTGGTCGGGTCTTTCAACGTGGCGACCGGGCGGATTGTTCCAGGCTCACCGTTAACGACAAGGTTATGGTCGTAGCCGATTGTTGCGGCGTCATCGTACTTCTTAATTCGTTCG
>DAOUPA010000773.1 GCA_030626405.1 Planctomicrobium sp. | reverse complement strand
GAGTTTTAGCGACTTCATCAGCC
This sequence comes from Planctomicrobium sp., assembly GCA_030626405.1. Taxonomy (GTDB): domain Bacteria; phylum Planctomycetota; class Planctomycetia; order Planctomycetales; family Planctomycetaceae; genus Thalassoglobus. Next base: position 1,718 of record DAOUPA010000773.1, on the reverse strand, counting down.
TGCTTTGCACGGACATCCTGCAAATTCGTGTTCACTTTGGTCTCCATGGGGCGCCCGTAGTTGTACGGACCATATGCTGTCCAAGCTCCTCCCCACCATCTATCGGCACCATTACGGTAGATCGGTGTTTGAGTGACATCATATTTGATTTGTTGATTGAGGGCGTCGACTTTCACTCCCATTCCACGCAATGATGCTCCCAATGCACGCAACAGTGAACTCATTTCCTGTCCGTAATCGAGGAGCTCTGGATCGACATCCTGAATGGGGAGTTCATCGATTCGTCGAGCAAAGTTGTCGTGCCACTGAGCCGTTTGACGATAGTTCTTAATCCGCTTGTAGGCTTTTTCCATATCGCTTACGTTATGATTCACGGCTTTGTAAAACCGAAGTGATTTTGCGACATCAACCCCTCCAACACTTGGTGGAGAAGGTTTCGGTGCTTCGGTCTGCGGTACCGTGCGTCCTGATGCTGTTGATGGAGAAACAGCAGAGATGAGACTCAAAATTCGTCGTAAGCTTTCATCAGAAAGAGGCATCGTCATGCTGACAGATTTCCCCTTCACTTCAACTTCTGCATCTTGAAGATCATCAAGAGCCGCTCCTGCGTCGTTCAAGAAGTCAATCAAGAGATCCTTCACATACTTTCCCTCCTCGCCAATTGTTCTTCCAAAATCAAATCGGATCTCTGCAATTATTTCTTGTGTGACACTCACCCCCATTCGAACTCCTCGAAGAGATTGAAAATCAAGCGTTAAGGCAGAACGATCCTTGACTCTCTTATCAAGGGCGGCAAGACCTGACAGGCGGTAACGAATCTGAACCGGATCGAGCATTTCAGCGAAATCCACAGCCATCACAATTTGAGGTTGAGTATCTTGACTTGCTTCGAGAAGATAATCACTCACTCTTGGTGTTGCCGATGATTCCGCTTCCGTGATCCACCTCGCAATGTCTTGCCGAGTTGCTGGCTCCATTCCCCCTATGACGCGTGAACCTTCCTTGTCCTTATTGAACTCGACAAAGTATCCATTGGGGCGGGAACAAAAAACGACAGGATGAGAGGTGATCTCCTGAACTTCAGTTGCTTCTTTTTTGGCGATTCCCTCCATTTTTATATCAGCAGGAGGAAAAACAACTATGGATGTCCATTCACCGCCTGCTGCCCCAGGACGAATGTAAGAAGAACGTACAAGAGTATCGACCCATGGAGGAATTGAAATCCCGCCGTTGAGATGTTCTTCGCGATGTTTCTTTGCCCATTCCAGCTGAATTCCCCGAGGACTGTTTACGAATTTCTGTACACGAAAAACGTACAAAGAATTTGCATCCTCTGGAACAAATGGCATCAAGTCGGCAACCGGTTCAGCGAAAGCTGAATTCCCTGAGACCTGAACAAATACTACGAAAGCTGCAACTACTTTTAGAAACATGACTCAACTCCGCTTTACACCAAGATGCCTGTTGTCTCTGTCCGCCTCCGATTGACGCACTCAGGGACTCCATCCCTGAGATTCTTTATAACGAAAATCGTTCTTCACCGAAATCAACTCGAAACGAAATTCGGTCATGATCAATTCTCAAATACGCAGAGTGTGCATGCAGATTTTCATAAACCGGACTTCTCATAAATAAATTGATACCCTTCAAACATTGAAATTCAATCATTAGCGAGCGACAGTTGAAAGACAGAGTTGATGGAAAGATTTAAACCGGTG
>DAOUPA010000252.1 GCA_030626405.1 Planctomicrobium sp. | reverse complement strand
TTGCGGTCAACCGAACACAACCAACAACACGCCCATTCTCTTTAACGCAAAACGTTAAATCACAAAACATTCACCAACCAAATTGCCAAACAACAAACCACTCACAGCTAAGGAGAGCGGGTTCAAATTTCCGCCAAGTCGGCGGGTTCGGGAGTCTAATGGAAGTCGACTTTCCGTCAACTCACACTGGCTTCTTTTTTCGAAAATTCAAAAAAGATCGTCCGAAGGTCATTGTGAGCCAGCATGTTACGTAATTTGTGCCCTTCTACATGTGTATTTCTGGCACACATTGCCTGATCTCCATGAAACATCAAAGCAGGTTGTTTTGTCCTTGCGTAATGATCACAGGCAATGGGCCTCTTTTGCCGACCAGGAAGCGAGACATCTCCAATTACCCGTTCGCACTATTCACGATCTTCAACTCAATCCTATCATCCAGAGAGTGAATCAATCTTCGGAGCCACTGATAGTGTCTGCATCAAAAGGTATTCGTTTTGAAGATACCCGATTCTGGGTGACGCACCGTCACCGGGAATACGGTCCGTTTGATTATGAATGGAGCGAAGACCTGCGAGGGATTGAACTTCACTACCAAGGGACGAAATTCGGCGAGGTCTGCAGCGTTCATGAATTGTTTGCCGATATGAGAGAGTTTGGCTTACCCATGCGAGTTGTGGAAGTCGCTTGCGTTGTTTTTGGTAGTTCCTTACTCGGCATCACAGGCGGGTTTAATTCGCAAGAACGGCAAGAGATGTTGATCGACACACTTCGTGAATTCAACTGTGACGATTACCTTTCAGGAGGCCAAGGGACGAGGGATTGAGGGGCAAGGGGAAGGAAAGAATTGAGAGTTTTGATTATTTTTTCCTATCCACTACCCACTACCCACGATCCACTACTAACATGAGAAGGGAAGTTGTTTCAGGGCGATGCCCAGAACACAGGGTCAGACACGGAGAGATCCCCAATCAAGGAGCGGTGACATGGATGATGGATCGGGGAACCGTTCCAATTCTGGTGCGTTGCCTCGCCTGCTGGAATCTCTCACAAATTCGGTTTCCGCACGTCCAATGGCGACTCTGTGGGTTGTGGGCCTGCTGACTATTCTCTCTATCGCGATCACGGTTCGCTTCCTCTCTTTCAAAACGAACCGGGCAGACTTGATTGATGCTTCTTCTGAATTTCACCAACGTTGGCTGAACTACACTGATGAGTTCGGCGATGAATCCGATGTCGTCATCGTGGTTGAAGCAAATGATGAAATCACCATTAAGAACGTCATGGACAACGTGGGTCAGCGACTCAAGGCTGAACCCGAACTCTTTGACCGGGTTTTGTACCGCATTGATCCTGGGACCATTGAAACAAAGGCGTTTCAATACCTTTCGCCAAAAGCACTGGCTCAAGCAAACGAGCGTCTGGAGATGTACTCTCCGATTCTGGAAGGACATTGGAACCGAGCCGGACTGGAATCCTATTCGATACGCATTAACGACTACATCGACCGAACCGCCGAGACCGGAACGGAACCAGAATTAGAAAGTGCGTTACAGCACGCGGCAAAACTTTGTTCCAGCTTGAAACAGTTTGTCGAAGCACCCAATCACTTTACGTCTCCATGGCCGGAGATCATTCCACCCTCTTCGATCGGGGTCGGCAATGCATTCGAAACGCGGTATCAACTTTCTCCATCAGGGAAAATGGGATTCGTTGTCGTGACGCCGAAAAACGCTGCGACAGATTTTTCTGGTGGAGCAAAGTCACTCGCCCGAATGAGAGAAATTTGTGCTGAAGTTCAGGAAGAACACGAAGGTGTCGTGGTCGGCATGACGGGAATCCCCGTGCTTGAAGCGGATGAGATGCAACGATCTCAACAGGACATGATGAAGGCGTCCTTGATCTCATTTTTCGGTGTCGGGCTGGTATTGCTGATCGGGTTTCGCGGTTTCCGACATCCGTTTCTGGCTCTAGCGATGCTGGCGGTCGGGCTGGCCTGGACACTAGGGTACACAACAATTGCTATCGGGCATTTGAATATTCTTTCCGTTTCCTTCGCGGCGATTCTCATTGGACTGGGAATCGATTTTGCAATTCATTACCTCGCGCGTTACATCGAACTGCGTCACCGAAACGAACCATTCCAGAGTTCGCTTGCGCTCACATCTCAAAGCGTCGGGACGGGAATCGTTACGGCGGCGGTCACGACGGCGATGGCGTTTTTCTGCGCAACCTTCACAAACTTCCTCGGTGTTGCCGAACTAGGCGTCATTGCCGGTGGGGGGATTATTCTCTGTGGGATCGCAACGTTCACTGTGCTGCCTGCCCTGATTACTCTTGCGGACCGAAAAAAAGAACCTCGGCAACTTCCGACGCCCTTTCAAGGGAACATGCTGCGAAAGATGACCCGTGAACGGCCTGGCGTTGTCACTTTTGTGACACTTGTTGCCATTGTTGCGATTGGCACTCAGGGGTTTCGATTCGAGGATGGGAACGTTCAATCAAAAGTGAAGTACGATTCCAATCTCCTGAATTTACAGGCGAAGGGTCTGGAATCCGTTGAGTTACAAAATCGAATTTTCGAAGAGTCGAACGGTTCGCTGTTGTATGCAGTTTCGATTGTTGATTCGATTTCTGAAGTTCGAATTCTGAAAGAGGAGTTTCTGGAACTACCGACGGTTTCGCGGGTTGAAGAGATGGGATCGTACCTGCCAACGTTCCCACCTGAAGAAACCAACTTACTGATTCAGGCAATGCACACCCGGTTGAGTCGGCTCTCCGATTTGCCCCGCGAATTTCCTCAGATGGATCCACTTTCAATCGGTCGTGCGATGGAACGACTGTTCGAGACACTTTCAAATCGAACTGAACCAAGTGCAGTCGCGGCGGCGAAGACGTTGAATGCCTTCCTGAATCGATTGACAGAGATGGAACTGCCGCAGCAGATGAAAATCCTCGCTGGCTACCAGAATGCGATGCTGACGTCACTGCACCGGCAACTTCAAGCAATCGAATCGATCTCCAATCCAGACCCTGTCACTGCGAACGATTTCCTGCCTGGTATTCATCAGCGATTCGTTTCTAAGTCCGGGAAGTGGCTGCTCCGTGTCTATCCGAACGAACAAATCTGGGAGGAAGAGCCGCTGACGGCGTTCGTTAAAGATATTCGCTCAGTCGATCCCGAAGCGACTGGAACGCCGCTGCAAAACTACGAAGCAGCTCGACAAATTCGCGAGAGCTACTTCGACGCCGCCGTTTACGCTCTGGTCGTCATTTGCCTGATTCTTCTCATCGACGCTCTCGATGCCGGTGCCCTGTTCATTTCGTTCCTCTCTCCGCTGGTGGTCATCGCGTTTGCCTACTCGCTACAGCAGCGGGCAGGCACAACGGTGCCCCCCCTGTACTACATCTGTTTATATGCCGCATTGTCGGTCATCGTGGCTTTCGTGATCGATTACAGAAGCACCCGCAATGCCTTGCTCACGCTGCTTCCACCGTTGGCAGGTGGCTTCCTGATGTTCGGCATCCTGGGGATGACAGGCATTCACCTGAACCCGGCAAACTTAATAGTCTTGCCGTTGATCCTGGGAATCGGAGTCGACGATGGCGTGCATGTTGTCCACGATGGTCGCCAGTCCATCGGGAGATACGAAACGTCTCCTAGCACCATCAACGCCGTCACGCTCACTTCACTGACATCCATGATCGGCTTCGGCAGCATGATGGTCGCCGCGCATCAAGGGTTGGTCTCACTCGGAACCGTCCTGGTCATCGGCGTCGGAAGCTGCCTGTTCGTCTCATTGGTCACACTCCCAGCCATCCTCACCCTCATCGACCGAACACCTCCACAGCAAATCGATCAATCTGGCAAAGGCGGCTCGGTAGAAACGGAAGAAGTCGTTTCCATTCCGATGAGAGCAAACGAACCGGGCGTTGCGTGAGATCAATCATCTGCGGACAAGATCAACAATCCGCAGAAGGTAGGTCAGAAAAGCATTGTGACCGTGATCATCACTTGTCGTAAGCCACAGGGGTGACCCGTCCACATTTGTGGTCGGGTCGCGTAAGCGACAGGATGTTTTGCCATGTGCGTTGAATGAAAGTTGAGAGACATCTACTCAAGTGGCGAGCAACACACTTTAAGAATGTGTCCCGAACCGAGGGTGATATTACCAACGCTCGACTGGTCCGTTTGGGACGTTGATCAACGCTGTCGGTAGCGTGGCGATTCTTTCGCCGTGGCGGGCGTGAATCTCGTTGGCAATTTCGTCGAACTCTTCTATGGATTCGAAACGGCGGAGGCGGTCTTCGAGATCGTCGGGGATACCTAGTTTCTGACCGTACCAGCCGGCGAATTTGCGGAAGAGGAGGCAGCTGTAGTCCTGATATTGCTCGACCATGTAGTGGAAGTGGCGGCGGAGGAATTGGACTTGTTCGGCGGGACGCGGTTCGGTCGGCTCTACGCCTTGTTCTAAGCGTTGAATCTTGGAGAAGATCCACGGGTCGAGCATTGCTCCGCGACCGATCGCGACGGCGTGGCAACCGGTTAGTTTTCGCATTCGCTGTGCATCTTCCGGCGTGCGGACGTCTCCGTTGCCGACGATGGGAATGGATTCCACGGCATCAACGACAGCCTTAATGCCATCGTGATTCACCTCGCCCTGAAAGCCTTGTTGCCGTGTGCGGCCGTGAATTGTGATTGCCGCAACACCGAGTTTTTCAAACTCACGAGACAACGCTGGAGCCGTGAGATTGTCTCGATCCCAACCAAGTCGCATCTTCACCGTGACCGGAACGTCGACCGCCTCAATCACGCCTGCGACCGTGGCGCACGCACCGTCCGTATCACACATCAATCTCGCCCCACCACCAGAACTGTTCACCTTCGCCATCGGGCAGCCCATGTTGATGTCGATCCCTTGATACCCATGGTCCTCCAACCACTTCGCAGCACTGATCAACTCACGCTGAATTCCGGAGAAGATTTGGACTGAAAGCGGATCGTCGTCCGGAGTTGTCACGACCAACTGACGCGATTTCTGGCTTCCAGCGACAAGCTGCGACGCCAAAACAAGATCAGTCGTCGCCAGCCCCAGCCCACCCAATTCCCGAATCACCCGACGAAAAGCAAGGTGCGTGTAACCAGCCAATGGCGCAAGGAAATACCGAGACGGAATCGTTCGAGTTCCGATCTGAATCGAAGATTCGTCGGTATTCAAAGAGCTGAAAGGCATGGAACTGACGCGTGCGTTTTCTGAAAAGAACTTCTTTTAATTTTAGCCGGACACTTAATGTGTCCGACAAAGTCATTTCGCAACTAATCGTTCTTCGTCGTTTCAAGTTCGACCAAAACCGGTTCCGGGGTTGGGGCGGAGCTGGCTCCGACTAAAACGGACGGTGCTGACTCGGTGGAGTGGTCTCGGCCTTGGTAGACGTTGAAGTCGTTGAAGAACTGACTCTTCGCGATTCGGTATGCCCAACTTCGTTCTGGAACTGCCAATTCCGGATTGTACTGAGATGGGCGAATCTGCATGGCACCTAATTCTTCCATTGCAGTCGCACGTATGGTCCCATCTTCGGCTCCGTGCTTCTCGACGAGTTGCTTGAGAAGGTCTGGTCGCTCGAGGACGATGCAGCCGCGCGTTGTGTCGCGGGCGAGTTCGCGGAAGTCTTTGAGGTATTGCGAATCGAGTTTCTCGGCGAGTGATTTATTGTCGTCGTGGATGTTGTCTTTGGTGAACTGGATGATCGGGCAAGGTTCGATTCCTCCCCACGGATTGATGTGGTGAGTCATTCCGGTTGCCGCCGGACAGAGTGCCTGACCATTGTGGTCGTAATAGGCGTCGACGAAAATGATCGGCTTCTTGACCCGCATGTCGACCACGAATTTCCGGATTCGCTGTTGCTGCTCTTGTGTCAGACAAAGGTCAGGTGCGGCGTCCGGTCCCATCGGTCGGTAGATATGGAACCAAGTGTAGAAGACACCCATCTCGACCAATCGGTCCATCCATTTTTCGGTGACCAGATCATCGATGTTGGTGCTGCAAACACTGGTACAGACACCGGTGAAGACTTTGTTGTTGATGCAATTTTGAACTCCCTCCATTGTTTTCGAGAGAACCCCCACCCGGCCACGACGTTCGTCACTGACGATTTCTGTTCCTTCGACACTGATCAAAGGTGTGACATTTCCGAGTCGTCGCAATTCTTTGGCGACTTCATCTGTGATGAAGTGACCGTTTGTGAAGACCTGAAAGTAGCAATCAGGGTGTTCTGCGAGGATTTCCAGAATTTCCGGGTGCATGAACGGTTCGCCACCGACGATTCCGAAGAAGACGTTGCCGTTTGCTTTTGCTTCGTTAATAAGCTTATTCATCGCCGGAACGTCGATGATCTGTTGTTTTGCGGCGACATCGACCCAGCAACCTGTGCAGCGGAGGTTGCAGGAGTTGATAATTGAGATATACAGAAACGGTGGGAAGACCTGACCGGTTTTCTTCATCCGCCGCTTGAATTTCTGGACGGACAGCCCTCCTTTGATCCCCATATTCCAGAACAGTTTCCAGACGAGGCGTTTGTCAGTCTCGAAGAGAACGCGTTTTGCCATCCGCAAATACATTTGACAGCTTCCGGTGAGTGAATTATGAGAATCAATACATTAACCAAAATAACCAAGACCGAGCGACAACGCCACCGGTCGAAACCGTTCGACATTGGGTCTGCTTGCCCAATTTGCCAGCTTTGGTCGTTTTTTTGTAGTATTATAAGCGGAAGCTGGATTTTTCATTATTGGGCGACAGCGTAGAATACTGGTACCATTAGACATGCGATATGCATGGAAACAGCCCGTAAATTCGGTGAATTGATCTCGATGACAGCTCCAAAACCAGAATCAGATACTGGTGCAAACAAATGGATTTGGCCCTTCGAACTGCTCGAACAGATCGGTGAAGGGGGGATGGGGCTGGTCTATCGCGCCCGTTATATTGTGAATGACCGCGAAGTCGCGCTCAAAATGCTTCCCAGGGATGTGACCGACGAGACCACTCTGGCACGGTTTGAACGGGAACTCGAAGTTCTCAAAAATCTGAAACATCCCAACATTGTCCGTTGTTTTGGCGGATCGTGCGAAAATAGCCGTCGCTTCTACGCGATGGAACTTATCGAAGGGGGCTCGCTTGAGGACAAACTACAAGAAAAGAAGCGACTTCCCTGGGAGCAAGTGATTTTTTACGGATTGCAGATGTGCGATGCTCTGGAATGTTCGCACGAGAAAGGTGTCGTCCACCGAGATCTCAAGCCGAGCAACTTTCTCATCACGAAATCCGGGCGATTAAAACTGAGCGATTTCGGATTGGCTTCAGTGGCTGCTGCGCGCAAGATCACGGCGGCAGGCAAGACTGCTGGAACGTTTCTGTATATGGCTCCGGAGCAAATCCGTGGTCACGAGATCTCACCGCAAACAGACTTATATGCTCTCGGTTGTGTACTCTATGAACTGGTGACTGGCGTCCCTCCTTTTCTGGGATCAACACCAGCAGCAACACTGCATATGCATTGTAAGGACACGCCCCCAAGGCCAACGGAGAAGGCGCTGGATTGCCCACTCGCCCTCGAAAAAATCATATTGCAACTTCTAGAAAAAGATGCGAAGGACCGTCCTCAGTCAGCCGCTGAAGTCGGGAAACGCTTGCGAGCTGTCAAGCGCGCCGTGACGGTCGTTTCAACGGAAGCAGACGGCAGCCTCGAAAGATCCCTTGCCGGACAACAAGCCGCAGAAACGGAAGGATCTGCTTTCTTTAAACTGAATGTCGCACCGAAAGCAAAAAGCGTCCCAATGATTCCGAGTTGGGTCATCGCCGCCCTGTATATCACATTGCTCTGTTCACTTTCGTGGAATCTCATCAACGCTATTCGCGTGGACACTTCCAACCCTAGCGAAGCATTATGGATTGACGCGAGTTCGCGCGGTCGGATCGAAGTGCGATTGGAAGCAATCCGGGCGTTGGGGCAAATCTCCAGAAAGACGGGACGAGAATTTGACATACTTGTTTCAAGTCTCGATGACGACAACGAGATGATCCGGGAAGCAAGCGCATCTGCGCTTGGAATTTCTGGAGCTCAGGCGAAAAAACACATTCCAACCTTGATCGGAATGTTCAAAAACGACCCAAGCGCTGCCGTGCGCACAGCTGCTCAAAAAGCTTCCGAAACGCTGAAATCATCTAGGAATGAACGCCACTTCCCTTGGGCTGGAACACTCATTGCGTGCGTCTTAATCAGCGCAACTGGAGCAGGGATCTACTTTTGGATTCGCTCTCCCGAGTTATCCATAAAAGCTGATTGACCCAGAGTAGGTTGCCCTTCCATCCACATGTCCGTGGAGAACGAATTTCACACGATGAAAATCGTACTCCACAGAGTGGAAGTCTGACGAATTCGAAAAGGCTCTATTTCTTCTCGGCCGGTTTTTCAGCAGGCTTTTGTTCTTCTTTCTTTTCAGGTTCTGGTTTCTTGGGAGGCTCTGGTTTCTTTTCCTCAGGCTTTTTTTCCTCAGGCTTTTTTTCCTCAGGCTTCGCGTCTTTCTTCGGTTCAGGTTTTTTCTCTGCTGGCTTCTTTTCAGCAGGTTTTTTTGCCGGGTCTTTCTTTTTGTCGTCCTTCTTAGGTTCTTCTTTCTTCTCTTCTTTTTTGGGAGGTTCAACAGGTTTCAATTTGATCGCACCAACGACACTCGCATCAGGGAGCGCTTTTCGAAGTTCGGCGAGACTGGCATCACTCGCCTTTGACTGCCAAAGATAAATTCGCTTCAAACTCTTCATTGCATGGAGTTGTTTCACTCCTGCATCAGTCACTTGAGTCGAATACAAGTTGAGGTAAATCAACTTATCGAGCCCTGCCAGGTGCTTGAGGCCTGCGTCTCCGATTGCAGTCTTTTCTAAGTGGAGCTTTTCGAGTGACTTTAAACCACTCAGCTGAGCCAGTCCTGCGTCGGTGATTTTGGTTCCAGACAGATTGAGCCACGCGACATTGGAAAGAGCAGCAACCTGCTTGAGTGCCTCGTCGGTCACATCCTTGTCGGCGAGATGAAGAGTCACATCCAGGCGTGGGTCGTTTTGAGCAATTCTCAGTACATTCCCTCCGAGAGCTTTGATCGCAGCGACAGCGGCGGGGTTAGGCGGGGCATCCTCCTGACCATAAGAGAATGAAGGTGAGATGGTGATGAGAACGGCAAGTGTTGCGAAGTGAAGACGTTGCATCAGGGAATCCTCTCCCGTAGATGGTTTCTGTTCCAGTTTGAAGCACAAATAACGAGTACCAGCCGGTGACTGGCCTCATGTAGGATAAAAACCCAACCAGCCGTCGTAAACTGAACAAAGCATTGGCATCAGAATCAATTCCAGCCTCGCAGCCCAACCTGACCTACCCGACCGGAACAATCGTCAATATTTCACCAGAACAGCCAGCGCCTTCAATCTCCCTAAATCACTTCATTTGCACATCTTGGGTAAAGCCTTCGTGCGTTCCTAAATTCTGTGAAACTCCTCATGTTTTGCAAAGTTAGATTGAAGTTCTGGACGTGTGACGACACCATATCGACACAGAAGTGAGACAGGATGTCCACCAATGACTGAAACTTCACAGAAAATAACGACAGAGAAATACCCAGTAGGACCCTCATAATGTTTTCTTCTGATCTCGTAAGCCTCGAACTCCGACAATGTGACGACCTTCC
>DAOUPA010000369.1 GCA_030626405.1 Planctomicrobium sp. | reverse complement strand
TGCTTGATGGATTCCCCCGCTCTCTGTCCAATTTGGAAGCGTGGAACGAGATCTTCGGCAAGGAAGCTGAACTCCCTAAAATTTTGTACTTCGAGTGCCCGTACGCTATTCTCGAGAAGCGTATCTTGGGCCGTGCCAAATACTCCGGCAGAAGTGACGACAATGTAGAGAGTATCAAGCTGAGATTCGACACCTTCAAGGCTGAAACTCTCCCCACCGTTGAGCATTTCAAGAGCAAAAACAAGTGTGTTGAAGTTGACACCAGTCAAGATCGTCAGGCCGTCTATGCCCTCGTCGTCAGCAACCTCGCTGAGTACACCGATAGAAAGTTCGCTGCCAAACCGCTCACCGAGAGAGCTGAGATGCTTCTCGGTTTGAGAGCTTATCCTAAGAAGGAGAAGGTATAAGGTGGTGTTGGTCCTGAGTGCTCAATATGTTGAAAACGACGATCCACCGATATGTCTCGATGTAACAATTGCTCCAGAAAATATTCTCATCAACTGGACGTTTGATGAAACCGCTTCTTCAACAGACCGTTTTCTGATTTGAATCCCAGTTTCCCATACGTTTTCTGATTCAACGAATCCGTCCCAAGTACTCCATACGTTTCCTCGGAATCGGGACTGATTTGGCTCCGATCTTGAGAAGACTGAAAATGTGGAAAAACGTACAGACATTTTCTCAACGTTTCTTGGCACAGTTCTATTTCCGACAGTCAATCTGAGGTGTTGACTCATTCAAATACTGATTGGATGTCCTCATCGCATGAGTCTACCATCTCACTGTCTGTTGGTGTATTGATGTGATTATGAATGTGTTTCTTAATAAAACCAGAAGAATCGTTGTTGTGCGAATCGCATTGTCGATTTCGCTTTTTCTTAATAGCTACGCAGAATCCAAAGGTGATGAAGCAAACATTTATGTGGCAGCGATTGTCGATTCGGTTGGTCATCTCGCGATCGAAAAAGATGACGTTTTCGGACTTTGCATTGGCGTTGCAAAGGGCGATGATCTCATCTGCGTTAAAGGATTTGGTCTGGCAAATGTTGAACGTGACATTTCCACAACACCTGATATCGTTTTCAGAATTGGATCGATTACGAAGCAGTTCACAGCGGTTGCAATTCTGCATCTCATTGAAGAGAGCAAGATACATCTTGACGACCCTCTGACAAAATTCTTTCCGGACTATCCACTGCCTGCTGGTAAAGCGACGATTCAGCATCTTCTTCAGCACACTTCGGGCATTTATGACTTCACCAGATTGCGGACATACCGACGAGATCGACAAGTTAACGCGACTCCAGACGAAGTGTTGGACCGCTTCAAAGATTTGCCGCTCGATTTCAAGTCGGGAGAAAAACATCAATACTGCAACTCTGGTTATTTTCTCTTAGGACTCATTATCGAAAAAGTTTCAGAGAAATCGTTGAGTGAATTTGTTGAGGAGCGATTATTCAAGGTGACTCGCCTTGAACAGACTTACTGCGATGAGGTGACACGAATTCTTCCGCACCGTGCAGCTGGATATTCTCGCTGGGGAGGCAAACTGCGAAATGCTCCTCACGTGAGTCTGAAGCAATCGAGAGGTGCCGGGAATATGGCATCGACAGCGCGTGATCTGCTGTTATGGCAACAGGCTTTGATTGCAAACCAGATCCTGAACGAAGAATCGTTCAAATTAATGACCACGAAGGGGCAACTCAACAATGGCAAAGAGTTCAGCTATGGGGTTGGTGTTTTCATACGCAAGCTTGGCACACGAAAGGTGGTTCGGCACGGCGGGGGGATTAGTGGATTTCGATCTGATCTCGCCTGGTATCCGGAATCTGGCTATATCATCTCAGTGTTGGCCAACTGTGATCATGCGAAAGCTCCACAAATCTCTGATCGGATCGCCAGACGCCTGCTGCCGAAAGTACCGGTCGAAGAAGCAGAATGACGAGACGATTAATTCGGTTTCGTTTCAACCAGCCGCTCATGAATGTATTCCACTGATCGGCTGAATGCCTGGTTGATTATCTCGCGATCCCCACCCCAGAGACTGTGACCGCCTCCCTCTATTGAAATAACTTCAGATTTCACCCCGAACCGTTTCAGTTCAGCTGCCATTGATAATGATTGTTGAACGGGCACGTCGTTATCGGCGGTGCCGTGCAAAAACAGAGTCTGTGGGAACTCCGGAGAAACGTTGCGAACCGGACAGAATGGTGCGAGCTTTTCTCGATCTTTCTGCGGGTCCAGACCGCTGACTTCATTGACCCACAAACCGGTCTGTTTCAGGTAGAGAAAGTAAGTGGATCTCCCACGGACATTTTCCTGATTCGTTTGTATTAACACCTTCTGACCAACCCCAGCAAGTGCGATGTCGCGATCAATCAGCTTTCCTTTGCGATAGGCAGCACTCGGCTTTGTTGTCCAGTCTCCATCGACATCGCCGAATCCCCAGTACGAGACAATGGCTGTTGGAGGAGGTTCAATAATGATGCCGCTCATCAGAGCGAGATATCCACCTGCCGATGCTCCCGCGACAACCATTCGAGTGGGATCGGCGTGAAACAAGTTTGGTCCTGATGTACGCACCCATTTCAGACCATCTGCCAAATCTTCAATGATTTGTTGTAGCTTTGCCTCTGGTGCAAGTCGGTAGTCAAGAGAAACGACAATGTACTCCTTCTGTTTGGCGAGATCCATAATTTGCTTCGGGACGCCATCACGAGTTCCCATGATGAGCGCCCCTCCATGAAGCCAGACAATGACTGGTCGTGGCATCGCGTCTTCATACCGGTAGACATCCGCCTGCAGTTCAAGAGACTCAACAGTTTTGAATGTGTGAGTTGTTTTTAGAAATTTCCGCGTCTGAGGTGCCTCCGCCAGGAGAAACTGGTCCGACAAGCAAAGTTGAAGAATCAGGACGTAGAAGCTCAACGATTTCATGACTGTTTGGCTTTGGGAAAGTTCTCTGTCTAGGTTCAGTTTACGAGATGTTTCTGAAAAAATGCGTGCATCGCAGGAGTTGTCTGACGGCTCATTTGCCCCATTACTACATGCCCTGCATCTTTGAATCGAAGATACTGGATATTCGCACCAGAACTTTTCATGGCTTCAAAAAAACATCCGTTGAATCGATCAAGACGACCTTGTCCTTCGCTCCGTGGACAAGCATTACTGGAGGCGCCTCTTTTCTGACATAAGAAGAGGGAGACGACTTTTGCATCACCGACTTAATCTCTGATTCTGAGAGGTCACGATTTCGTGCACCAGCGAGATTCCGGTACACAAACTTGGCACGTTGACTGTGATTGGAATGCAACATATTTCCAACCGCTCCCGAACAAACCACCGCTTGAAGTTTACTTGAAAAATTAAGGAATGACCCCTCTTCATCGAATCCATCATCTTTCGTCGTCATAGCAGCTGTGAGGACAAGGGTGCCTCCAGCAGAGTTGCCGTACGCTCCAATTCGATTTGGGTCAATGTTGTAATCCTTTGCGTGGGCGCGCACCCAACGCATGGCGTTCTTGACATCATGCAGACATGCAGGAAATGGCGCATCCTGGATCATCCGATAGGTTGGGAGGACGACGACATATCCTTTCTGGACCAGATCAAACCCCATCTTCGAAAATCGATATTGATCTCCGCCACTCCACCCTCCTCCATGGACGAGAACAATCGCTGCTTGCGGTTTAGTTGGTTTTTTACGACTTCGAATAACATTCAATACCCATCGATCATGGCCTTCACTGTAGTGAATATCCTTCTCAAAAAGGACACCTTCGGGTGTTGCTGGGACGTTCGGCTGATTTGGTTCTGCAAACGCGAAAGACAGGTTAATCAAGCCAACTGTAAAAAGAGCAAACGTATTTTTTATCCCGGATGTTCTCCGTAAACAACTTATTGTGCTCTTGCTCAGTCATCTCGAAATCGTGTTATCACCAATGACTTACTGATAAATCGACATGAAATCGTTTAAAGAGTTCTCTCATTAAACAAGGGGTTTTCAAGTAAAAAACGCTCATTAGGTCATTGATTCCCAGGTCAACTCGAGAATCTCGATTAACCACCGTTTTCTCGGACTCCGATTTAACGGCCGTTTTTCGATTTGAGTCAGAGTTTCTCATACGTTTTCTGCATCAGCGAATCTGTCTCAAGTACTCCGTACGTTTCTTCGGAATCTTGGTTGATTTGGCCCCGATCTTGTGAAGCCTTTAAAAGTGGTAAAACGTACAGGCGTTTTCTCAACGATTCCTGCGATTGGTTTACCTGTCCAACTTCAATGTGTCAGTCGATGTCATCTAGGCCTGTGCCCTATCACTCAGTTAATCAGTTCGTATTACGGTCCGATTCGAGGAGGGTCTTAATATTCAATATTCGCCAAGCCGAAAACTGACGAATTGTTGACATGTGGACCTCCTTATCTTATATTGGCGCAAGCGGTCGTTGGACCACTGTCGTTCTGTGGTTTCTAGCGGTAGCTGCGATTTCAAAACCTATGTATCACTGCGAGAACGATATTGATTGTTGGATATCACAAGTGTTGAAATCACCTCATACACAACCATTGAGCAAGTGGCAATGTTAGCTGCTGGATCACAAATCAAAACGCCTCAGATCGCCGTCATTGGAGGCGGTATCAGTGGATTGGCGGCTGCACATCAGATTGTCGAAATGCATCCAGAGTCGCGCGTCGCACTCTTTGAAGCCGGGGATCGATGCGGCGGAGTGATTGGCACTGAGAACATCGACGGGTTCCAGATTGAACTTGGTCCTGACAGTTTGCTGAAGGCATTGCCCTGGGGAGTTGGCCTGTGTCATCGCCTAGGTATTCAGGATGAATTGATCGGCACAGATACTACTCATCAGAAGACGTGGATTCTACGTTCCGGAAAGTTACAGCCGTTGCCGGAAGGGCTGGCGATTATGGCTCCGCGCCGTATCTGGCCCACGGTGCGGTCTCCCATCCTGAGCATCCCCGCGAAATTGCGGATGGCTTGTGAATGGTTTGTTCGCAAGAAAACGGAATATGACGATGAAAGTTTGGCTGCGTTTGCCCGCCGACGATTTGGTCGTGAGACTTTTGAACGATTGATTCAGCCTCTGGTCAGTGGCATCTACATGGCCGATCCGGAGAAACTGAGTATGCAGGCGGCGCTGCCGCGATTCATCGAAATGGAGGCGAAGCACGGTTCGTTGATTCGAGCGGCTCGAGACACCGTTCGCCAACAGAAAAAACGCGAACGGAGCGGTACGGCTACCATCAACAGCGGCATGTTTGTTGCGCCGCAGAAGGGCGTGGGCCGCATCGTTACCGCAATTCTGGATCGATTGCCCGATGATTCTGTGCGACTGAATTCGCCTGTGCGCGAGTTAACTCGATCGACTGCTGGTGACTGGAAGCTCATTGCTGCGGATGGTCAGCCTGAATATTTTGACGGCGTGATTGTCGCCACGCCGTCAGACAAAGCGGCTCGTCTGCTGACCAACATCAACAAGCCGTTGGCGGTCGATCTTAACTCCATCGATCATTCGGGCTGCGTCGTTGTGACACTGGCCTATCACCGTAACGACATCCGCCATCCACTGAACGGTCACGGTTTCGTTGTTCCAGCAGTGGAAGGTCGAGACATCATCGCATGCACGTTCAGCAGCGTGAAATATGCGAATCGTGCTCCGAATGGTCAGGTCTTATTGCGAGTCTACCTCGGTGGAGCCACACGACCTCATGTGTTGATTTATGAGGATGACGAAGTACTGAGTGTCATAGCCCGCGAACTGAATCCTTTGCTGGGAATTCAGGGCAGTCCCACTCTGACACGCATCGTACGCTGGCCAAATGTGATGCCTCAGTATCACGTTGGACATTTGGAATTGATGGACCGCATTGACGACGCGGTCACCAAACTGCCCGGAATAGAACTTGCCGGTAAATCCTATCGAGGAGTCGGGATTCCGCATTGTATCCACAGCGGAGAGAAAGCAGCGGAGCGGTTACTGGAATTCATTGCTGCGAGAGAATCTTCAACAGGTCAAACCCAAACTGTGCCAACTTCAACTGGAAATTCGTCATGAGACCGACCTACACTGCCGACGATTTTAACATTCAACCATTGATGCTTTACTACGAAGTGACTCAGGCTTGCGATCTAGTCTGTCGCCATTGCCGAGCATCCGCACAACCGTGTGCTCCGCCGGGTGAACTGACGACCGAGCAATCCAAGTTACTCATCGATCAGGCAGCCACATTCCCCAAACCTCCCGTGATGGTGTTCACTGGTGGAGATCCTCTGAAGCGACCGGACTTGTTCGAATTGATTCGCTACGCGCGTGATGCCGGAATGCAGATCGCACTGACACCATCTGCCACTCCGCTGGCCACACCCGAGATGTTTCACCGTGCTATGGAGGCCGGTGTGGCTAGACTGGGAATCAGCTTGGACGGAGCTGACGCAGAGACTCACGATGCTTTTCGCGGCTGGCAAGGTAGCTTTGACCGGACAATGCAGATGATCGACAATGCTCGGCGCATTGACCTACCGATGCAGATCAACACCAGTATCACTCGCCGCAACTTCCATCAAATCGATGAGATCGCAGAACTACTTTCCGCACGAGGCATCGCGATGTGGTCGGTCTTCTTTCTGGTTCCTGTTGGACGTGGGATCGAAGAAGAGCGAATTTCAGCAGAGGAATACGAAGTCGCGTTCGCCAAACTGTTCCATCATTCTCAACGACAGCCCTACGGTATTAAAACCACCGAAGCGCCCCATTACCGTCGCTTTGTGCTGCGGCGTGACGCCGATCCACTGGCTGAACCTATGAATGGCAATCACGCCGCTGGTGGCAAAACTCACCGAGCTCCACTGGGAGTTCGCGATGGTCGCGGAATCATGTTCGTTGGTCACACAGGCGAAATCTACCCCGCAGGATTTCTACCGCTCGAGTGCGGAAACTTCCCTCACG
>DAOUPA010000457.1 GCA_030626405.1 Planctomicrobium sp. | reverse complement strand
TACAGCACTGAAGTCGGCGAGCCGACTTATGTTGTCCATAACCCGCTGCGCGCTCGCTTTAATGCTGGCGATCCAGATGTCGTGAATGCAATGAAGACATTCGCCGGGCTGACCGAGCAGGCTCGTAAAGCGATTGAAACCGGAGACGACGACAAACTTCATCAACTCATCGATCAAAACTTCGACACACGCGCCAGCATTTGCAGCATTTCAGAGGCGCACATGAAAATGATTCAAACTGCCCGACAAGCAGGAGCAAGTGCGAAATTCGCAGGCTCCGGCGGAGCCATCGTCGGGACTTACAAAGACGAAGCGATGTTCCAAAATCTGAAAACAACACTCGGACGAGTTCGCTGCAAGACGATTAAGCCGATAATCTAACCCAGCGATTCATCGCTTCGCCGCACAAACCCAGCAGGATGCTCTACTCTCCAGCTGTTGGCGGTTCGACTTCAACGTCTTGCCATTTCATCGCCTGATGCATCGGTTCAATCCGTAGCACGACAACTCCGTTTTGAAACAGACGTACGGTTCCGGTCGATTCTGAAACAACAATCGCGATCGCTTTCGTTGCTTTGGAAATTGCCGCCGCTGCCCAGTGACGCGAGCCGAGACCTTTCGAGAGGGTCAGTTCCTCGGCCGGTGCATCGAGGAAGCGTCCGGCACCCATCACACAGCCATCCGAAGAGATCACAAACGCGCCATCGATCTGTGCAATCTCTTTGATACTTTCTCGCACACGCGGGTTGGTAATCATCTTCTCTTTTTTTGGATACCCACGAAACGGATCGTGAATGGCTTCGCGAGACAGATCCAAAACTTTGCGATGATGTCCCACGACCAACAAGGTGCCGACTTTTTTCCCTTCGCGACCTTCTCGACCAATCTCGACTGCCAGGTCGACCACTTTCCGAAGAGTCGGTAGCGGAACCTCTGTTTCGAGCCGTCGCAAATCCCGAGTTGTCAATCGAGCCAAATGCTCACTCAGGTTGATGAGGCTCAACGTATCAAGATTCTCGCGTTCGAAGCCGGAATAAATCGCCACGACACGGTCACCAGTCTGGACCAGGTCGTCTGCAATCGCTTCCAACAACGCCTGACTCAACTGAGCTTGCCGCGTTTGCGGCTCCTCGTTTAGTGGAACAAGAAAAACTCCGTCCTCTTTGACTGCTTCCTGAACTTCTGGAATATGCGATGCCACCATGAGCGGCGTACCACGCAACAGTTTTTTCACCTCGGTGAAGTCATATTCCGATTCCGCCAGAAGTAAGGCCGCTTTGCACTCGCTCTCCTTCGCCACTCGCCGCGCAGCTTTCAACAAGCTGATCAGAGAAAGCGGGAGATCGACGCGAGACATGCAACTTGACCTTAAAAACAGCTCAACAATGAAGGGAAGACCGCGCACGAGGACAAAATTGCCGAACTCAGCACAGATAACGTGGGGGACATGCAGTGTATGGAAATTCTGATGCACGTCAAACGTAAGAATTTGCTATCTGGTCGCCCAATATCAAGCCTCATTCCCCACGAAGTGTCGAGAGAATCGGAGTTTGGACGGCGGTCCGGACAGCGACGATGACGGAGATCATGCCGATGGCGAAGACGGTGATGAGTAACACACCCAGACTTTGCCAGGGGATATCGGAGACAGAACTCGCCAGATGAGGCGCCATCGCCAACAAAGCCGATACCGCTCCGAGTGACAGGCCGCAAAGCAGCAGGAAGGCGTTTTCGTAAATAACGAGAAGGCCGATCTGGTTTCGACGAAATCCAATCGCTCGCATTAGGGCGAGTTCGCCTCGCCGTTCGAGAACATTGCGGAGCATCACAGTTGCCAGACCAATCGTTCCCAGCAACAAACCGAGACCACCGAGCGTTTGAAACGTTGACAGGTACGTGTTCTGCACCGCCAGAAAGTTCGCCAGACGGTCGGAAACACGCTCTGCATCGAACCCGTAATCCCCCAAGTTCGACTCGAATACCGCCGAAACGGCATCCGCCGATGCCAGTGGTGTTTCGATAAGGAAATACTGAAAACCGACCTGTTCCGGGAAGACCTTTTTGAAGTTCGATTCAGACATGACCAGCACGCCCTGAAAGACACTGTTGGCGAACATTCCGACAACTTCCAACTGGTGCTCCGGATTTTCCTCGTCTGGGACAGCGACTGTTTTGCCGATGCCTTTATGCAGACTGTACATGAGTGTATTCATATCCCCCAGCACTGGTACGTTGCCACTTTCCAGAGGAGTTGTCAGCAATGACCAGGGATGATCAGACGGAGTGTCTGCAAAGAGGAACCGATCTCGCTCAATGTAGTCTTTCAAGACCTCATCCGGAATTCCTAAGACGGTCGGAAGCTGCGTTTGATAAAGATTCAGACAACTGGCGTTCTCTCCTGGTTTCACACGAAATGGCACCACGGCTGCCTGATCGAGAATTGCGATCTGTTCTTTGTCCAAAACATCAAAGCCGAGTTGCGAACGGCCTTCTTCCGTATTGAGATCGTTGAGGATCGGGACGTTGGTTTCTGCAACAAGCGTAAACCCTCCATTGCCGGACCGAAAGTCAGGTTGCTCGCCCGCCGGGTTTTGCTGTCCAGCAGCGACAGCGACAATCACAAATGTCGCCGAGGCAATCAGACTGGTGGTCATGACACTTCGTTGCCTGTTCCTTGCTGCATTCCGCAGTCCCAGTTTCACTCGCGCTGAAGATTGTGAACCTTGTATTCTGACGGCATCGTTGGAACCGAGTAGAGCTGATAACGCAAAAAGTCCGCCGGTCAAAAATCCCATTCCAACCAGGAAGAACATGACGATCTTCCAGGAGAACCCAGAGAAGGCTTCGACATCTGGAATGATGCCGACAAGTGTGAGCAGCATCAGCAGAGTTGATCCTCCGAGTGCGGTACCTGCCAACCATCGCGAACGACGATTTTGTTGTGCTGTGGTCAGCGCATTGCTCGACGATTCCCCGCTGAGCAAACTCCGGGTCGACTCCGCTCGCGTCTGCCTCAATGCCATGAAGATGGCGAAAACTGCCACGATTGCCGCGATGACAAAGCCTGCAATCAAGCTAATGGGGGATACGGAGAGATACAGAAACCGCGTTCCAATTGCTCCGAACCACCATGTCTTCAGCCCGTAGATCATAATCGCCGCGTAACCGACCGCTGCCAACAGACCGAGAAGACCTCCCACGCCGACCAGCAATGCTCCTTCCAAAAGAAAGAGTTTCCGGACTTGCTTAGGTGTTAATCCGATTGCGATTAAGAGTCCGAGTTCACTCAAGCGAGTTTCAATGCCGAGGCGAAAGAGCAAGCTCACCAAAATGGTCGCCGCCAGAATTAAGAAGAAGCTGAAACCGATAAACAAACCGGTGAAATCCGTCGTCCCTTGAGCAGCTTGCAGCCCCAATGCCTTGATCGGCTGCACAACAAGACCGGTTTGCGTCGGTTTCAGAGTTCGCAGGAACTCCTCCTGAAATTTGTTTTTGAGTTCGGAAAGTGACTGCCCTGATGTTGGGGCGAACCGAACAGAGGTCAAATTTCCATACCGACTGCTCCAGAGATCCTGTGCAGTTTGGAGTGAAGTGAACATTTTCGGAGTCGTACGGTAGTCGTCTTCGCGATCCGTTTCGGTGTTATCCCAATACAAGTCGTCACGGTCGGTAATGCGGTCTTCTTTGAGCGGAAACGGTTGCCGCCATTCCCCGTAGGTCTTCGCATCTGTGACACCCGGAACATTTGGAGTGAAGCCGGTATCATCCGCGGAACCACCAAGCTTGACAACTCCTGCAATGTGGAACGAAATTTCTTCCTCCGGAAGTTCTCCCCGATCCCCGACTTCATGATACTTCACATGAATTGTGCCCCCGTGCTGAACATCAAGATCCTTTGCGAGCCAGTCGTTGACGTAAACATCTCCCGGTTTGAGTGCATCAGATTCTCCAGCGAACTCAAATGGACCAAATGTTCCTGGTAGGACTGGATCAATTCCGGCGATGATTGAGTACATCGAATACTTCTCTGGATCGTTCGGATTCCAAATCTCGTTGATTAGGTAGACCAGTACTGGTGAAACGGTGGCACCGACACCCTTTGCCGACTGGACGCCCGTCTCCGCCAAAGATGTTTCGAGAATCATCTGTTCACTCTCCAGGGAGAGATATCCATGCTTCTCATTCTCGACAATCCGCAGTGCTAGATCATCCAGTGTGAGATGTTGCGCGACTTCCGAAGTCAGATTGTCAGCGACTCCGAGAGAGATGGATTCCACGGATGCTTCGGCACCGCTTGAGAAGAACAATGCATTGACCCGCGCCGGTTTCGCAATGGGATTTCTTCGTGAACGTTTCACAGCAGCCAGTCCTGTTTGTGATTGCAGGTCTTCCAGATTCACAAACACATTCAAAGGGATTTGCTGCGATGGATTCAGTCCGAAGCGAGCCAGTCCAGTTTCTTCATCAGTAATCGCAGAGACGGTGAGCGCGAGTGCCGTTACCGTTTCTTCACGATCACCCAGGAGTGAATCTCTGGGAATCGACGCAGGAATCTCGACGATCACGGAAAGTTCGTCCCCGACGCTGGCTTGTACTTGATCTGCCACACGGCGGTTGAGAACTACTTCCCCTGCGGCAGGTGCAGGAACCGATCGCGCGTCCAACATCTTCCACAAGCGGTCATCAGTCGCGACCACTTGCACCTGCCCTGCTCGAACTGTTTGTGAGTTCGTTTCAGAAACTTCACGTTCAACGGTCCCCTGCATGATAATCGCAGGCGCGGCCTTGATCTCCGAACTCGTCACTTCCTCTGCAAGGTCTTCTCGAAAGAAACGTCCGCCGTGGATCGCATGGTCGATTTCGCCAAGCCGGTCGAGCGACATCTGCCGCAGGCTGTCGCGCACGGAGTCCCCGACGACCAAGGCGCCTCCGATGACGGCAGTCGCCGCCATGACTCCGAGAATCACAGCACTGTTTGTTCGCCAGTAATAACGAAGGCTTTGCAGCAGCAGATTGCGGACCTGCATAAATTCACGACTCTTCAGACAAATGACGTTGAGATAATCAATGACCGTGAAGAATACGCGACGAGGTGAAGAATTTCGAGGGGGAGAGCGCGGCAATTAGAAGCGCAAGCACAGTCCCTAGACCAAGCGGCCCGTATCATGCTTCTTCTTTGGCTGCGTTATCAAGGCCGCGCCATTACCCGCAATACTGGTTGCGTCCACTTTGCTTGGCGCGATAGAGGTTGGCATCAGCAACTTCAAAAAGATCTTTAGCTGCAAAAGACCCTAGCCCACAAGTGTGAGCGCCTCCAGCGCTGATGGTGAGTTCAATCTCGCCGTGCGACGTTGGAAACGGATCCTGACTGATCAGATCGCAAAGTTGCATTCCAATCGCGTCCAAATCTTCTTTTGATGATTCCACAACTGCG
>DAOUPA010000338.1 GCA_030626405.1 Planctomicrobium sp. | reverse complement strand
CGACACTGCGAAACGTGGAACCATTGATTTTCGTGAGCAACCGCATTGCTGTTTGGCGAACGTACGGATCCTTGTTTCCAAGTTGACTTCCCAGTGTCTCAACATATTCTGGGAAGGCGTCTTCTTTTGCTCCAAGAAGCGTTTCCAACGCTGCTCTTGTGACGAGTGGGCTTTGATCTTTCAGGAAGTGCGAGAGATCACGGAAGTTCGGTGCTTCGGTTTCAGTTCGTCCCAGTGACCATGCTGCTCTCGCGCGAAC
This sequence comes from Planctomicrobium sp., assembly GCA_030626405.1. Lineage (GTDB taxonomy): Bacteria > Planctomycetota > Planctomycetia > Planctomycetales > Planctomycetaceae > Thalassoglobus. The sequence goes on along the minus strand of DAOUPA010000338.1, from coordinate 7,369 downwards.
AGTGGCATCGGAATCGGCAGCGAGAGCGAAAACCATATCTCCATCGAGACCACCAAATTTTTCTGTCAAAATTTCAATGGCGCGAACGCGTTCGCGAGTGCTGCGTTTTCGATCCATCACAGCGTTGATAAACGGCTCGCTCGTCAATTCGGCCACCAGCGGTTCCCAAATTCGTCGTGACCAACTACTGAGTGGCTGCGGAGCTTGAAGGCACTGCTCGAGCTGTTGCCCCTTCGTGTCAGGAGTCACAGAACCGTACAGCGGCGTACGACCATTTGTGGAACTATCTTTGGCTCGAATGCGATACACCCCGCCCCGCGTCCCACGACCACCCACACAAACGTAAAGTGATCCGTCGATTCCGACTGCAACGTCGGTCGGTGCAAAGCCGTGCTGACCTACCGCCTTCATAAATTCAATCGGCTCGCTTTGCCACGTGCTGCCGTTTTGCTGAAGTGGCATTGCGATCACGCGTCCGTAGGTCCAATCCAGAACGAACAACGCTCCATCATACTGATCCGGAAATTGAGTGTGCCGGTAACATTCCACACCGGTCGGCGAACCGCGTCCAAATGCTCCGACAACAGGCGGCATATCGAAGAACCAGTGCGGACGTTTCCAACTGCGTGTGAACCAACCTTGGTGCGAGCCTGGAAGAACATGAAAGACACGCGTCGGTCGATACCACGGCAAGCTAATGTCTCGTTCGCCATCGCTGTCGAAACTGAAAATGTCTCCGGCGCTCCCGAATGCAAAATCGTAAGCGTTTCGAAAACCGTGCGCATAAACTTCACCAGCAGAGAGGTCCGGTTTGAACCGCAGAACAGTGCCTGCCTCTGGTTTCTTCACAGGAGATGTATCGAGCGTGACGTACTTTTCATCGATGCCTGCATTGTTACCAGCGATGATGTACCACCAGCCATCTGGACCTTTACGCATCGCATGCAAATCGTGTTCTCCGCCGGTTTTGACTTTCCAGAAAACATCCGGTTTGCCATCGGCACGGTCGTCGGCATTCCGATCTTTATAGCGAATCAAGCCGCCATCGCCAGCACAGAGGAGATCGTGACCGACAAAGTACATTCCTTGCGCACCCGACTTTGGTCCATCGACGAAGGTCTTTGCGGTATCTGCCTTTCCATCGCCGTTTGAATCGATCAAGATTTTGACATAGCCTCTCCCTGAGACAACGACTCTCCCAAATGAATCGATTGTCATCGAATAGATATCGTGAGCGAGTTCGTCATCAGCAAAAAGAGTGACTTCAAAGCCATCAGGAACCTGAACCCCCAACGACTCCTGTGCACTCGCTGCTGAGGGAAAACCCTGTGCAGCCAGAATTACGATTGAGAGCAGAAATATTATTCGTTTCTGCTGACACCAAAGAGGAGCGTTTTGATCCGTCAAATTCATTTTCCATCCATCAATTCAAAAGCAGTGCTAGACTCTGAGAATCGTTCGAGACAAAGATTCCTGATAACTCAATTCAAGGCAACAAATGTTGCCTTAGTTCAGATACCTGCTAAGGTTCCGATCATATCGGGATTTCCGAATTCGCCGCAATGCAGGCTTGTGAAATCTCATTATGCGTTAACTTACGCCCTTTAGGCAGTTTTACGGCTTGCCTCTCCACACGTTTTCATGTCTTTCTGCCCATATAAATTGGGCAGCAGAAAAAGATCCAGGAGTGATTTCTTGTTCCGCTTAAGACGTTCCCCACATCAACGACTGCTGAATGTTCTCAACAGACGCCGCGAGCGGACTCTCCCCAACTGGGTGTTTGTTGCCGTTCTCCTGGTCCTTGCTCCGTTTTGCAGTGACTTCTTCACGTCTTCCGTAGCGGTAGGACAAGATGCTGTCGGACAGGAAACAGTTCAGGCAGAAGTGGAAGAAAAGACTTCAAAAACAACATCAGAAGACTCATCGACGAACGGGAAGCCAGATACTGGAGCCCACAAAGAAGAAGATGGTCACGAAGGTGAAGAAGATCACGCCGCAGGTGGTCACGAAAATGTCGCCGCTCCGTTGTTCGCCGCGATTGTCTTGATCCTCTTCTTCGCCAAAGTCGCTGGCGACCTCTTCGAGCGGGTTGGAATGCCGGCTGTACTGGGTGAATTGACGGTCGGAATCGTCCTTGGAAACATCGCGCTGATTTCCTCTGGGGTTTTAGGACCAGATCATGCGTGGCACATGCTCGATTTTCTGAAGGCGCCTGAGGAGCATTCCATTGGAGATGTTTACAACACTGGTGCCGCGTTGAAAATGTTGGCGGAGATTGGTGTTGTTCTGTTGTTGTTTGAGGTTGGTCTCGAAACAAGCGTGCGCGACATGATGAAGGTCGGAAAGTCCGCCCTGTTGGTTGCTGTCCTTGGAGTCGTCGTTCCTCTCGCGCTGGGAGTGGGAATCGGCTGGGTATTGCTGCAACATGAACCGTGGCAAGTCTGGTTGTTCCTGGGTGCCACGTTGTGTGCAACCAGTGTTGGAATTACGGCACGTGTTTTGAAAGATCTCGGTCGCTCGAAACAACGAGAATCACAAGTCATCCTCGGTGCCGCAGTGATCGACGATGTGTTGGGACTGATTATTCTGGCGGTCGTCTGTGGAATTATTGAACAGGGAGACCAGTTTAGCATGTCGGCCCTGGGAATCATCATTGTTAAAGCCGTTGGTTTTCTCATCGTGGCAGTCCTGCTGGGAACACATCTCTTAGTGAAACCGCTGTTCAAAGCCGCGAGTTACTTGCGCGGTCGTGGTTTACTCGTCGCGACAAGTTTGGTGATTTGCTTTGGCCTGGCTTACCTTGCAAACTTGGTTGGACTGGCACCGATCGTGGGAGCATTCGCCGCAGGTCTTATTCTGGAACATGCTCACTACCAGGACTTAGGCAAGAAAGAACATGTCGAACTGGAAGAAGCTCTTGGTCCACTGACTGCGTTACTGGTGCCGATTTTCTTTGTTCAGATGGGAATCATGGTCGACCTCAGCAGCTTCGCCGATCCGAGCGTCTGGTTATTGGCAGGAACAATTACAGTCGCCGCGATCATTGGTAAGCAAGTTTGCTCGTTTGGAGTCCTGGAGAAAGGCCTCAACAAAATTGCGATTGGCCTGGGAATGATTCCTCGTGGCGAAGTCGGTTTAATCTTTGCAAACGTTGGTCTTTCACTGAGACTGGATGGTGAACCAGTCGTCAGTCCGGAAACTTATTCCGCAATTATCGTGATGGTCATCCTCACCACAATGGTCACCCCGCCTCTGCTGAAGTGGTCTCTGGATAAGCCCGTTGCTGGTGAAGAGCAGCCCGCTTGAGAAAGTGAAAAAAAACACCGCACACTTCAAGTGTGCGGCTAAAGGATTTCACAAAAACGATAGCAATTAATCAATCGGAGTCATTCGTACACAAACCGGAGTCGGGACTTCAATCACCGTGCCGGTTGACTTGAGCTTGCCGCTCGACTGATCGATCTCAAAGACCACGATGGTGTTCGAATCCTGATTTGCAGCGAGAAGATATTTCCCAGTCGGATCAATACCGAAGTTGCGAGGAATTTTTCCTTGCGTTGATTCATTCCCGATGTGCTTGATTGTCCCATCGTCTTTGATCTGGAACATGGCAATGCTGTCGTGAACGCGGTTCGAGACGTACAGAAACTTCCCAGACGGATGCACGAGTGCTTCCGCGGTTGAGTTTCCTTTGTCTTCATAATCTTCTGGGAGTGTTGAAAGCGTCATTCGTGATGTCAGCACGCCTTGCTTTGCATCGTAAGCATAGGCAGTCACGGAGGACTGCATTTCGTTGCAAACATAAGCAAATTTTCCGTTCGGATGAAAGGAGAAATGCCGAGGTCCGGCGCCGGGATTTGAACTCACAGACGGCGGGTCATTCGGTGTCAAAGTTCCTTCCTTGGCATCGAGTTTGTAAACCAACAGTTTGTCGAGACCGAGGTCGGCAACGACTGCAAAATTATTCCCAGCATCAACGTTCACCGAGTGTGCGTGTGGTCCTTTTTGTCTTCGTGGATTCACACTTGAACCTTCATGCTGAATGAAACTGGCAGCCGACTCGAGTTCGCCATTTGCTTTCACAGGCAAGCTCGCAACGCTGCCGCCGCCGTAGTTTGCGACGATCACACACTTCCCAGTGTGATCGACCGAAAGATGGCAAGGACCAGCGCCTTCGGAAATTTGGCTGTTCAACTTGGTGAGTTTTCCGGACTTTGCATCCATCGAGAAGCTGGTGACTCCGCCTGCTTTCTTACCGTTCGCACCAGGGAAGTTGCTCACTTCGTTGACCGCGTAAAGAAACTTCCCAGATGGACTGATTGCCACAAACGATGGGTTCACAAGTTTCGCTGCAAGCTGGGGCGGGGTCGCTTTCCCGGTCTGTGGATCGAGTTCAAAAGTATAGATCCCTTCACTTCCTTTCCGCGTGTACGTTCCGACATAAACTCGAATCGAATCCACCTGTTTCTCCTCGGCCATCGCACTCTTGCGTCCAGTGATTGAAAGAAAACTCATTGCCAGACAGGCAGTGAACAATATACGGCTCATTGTTGCTCCTCTTAGTCGTTAATGTGGGAATGAAATGCACTCACCACTGGAACGTTTGTGACGTGTTTCGTGAATTCCCTGCGTCTATTTGAAATCGAGCTTCACACCTCACCCCAACCCTCCAGGGAGAGGGGACAAAAAATTCCGCAGTGAATCGTCTTCTTAAACATTCGCTTACCTCAAGACGTTCCCTTGGACACCTACAGTCGCCGAGGCAGCAGTTGAGTTGCCGAGGTTTTTGAAATCCTTGAAGGTCCAGACGACTTCTTTCGCTCGGTTAATTTCGATCAATTGCGGATTCTCTGGACCGGCGTGGCAATTGCCGATGATGATGTTGCCGTTGGGAAGAACTTCAAGCGATGTGACCCAGGCAAGCGTGATGCCTTTTAAGTCATGCTGATGAACGGCCCAGACAACCTCTTTGTTCGGTGTGACTTCAATCACAGAGTGTCCGTTGCCAGTCCCGATGAGAGTGTTCCCGTTTGGTAATCGTAGAGCATTGAAGACCTGGTTCCCCCACGCTTCCGGACCGTGACCACCTGCCCTCTTCTTATTAAAAAGAGGTACTGCGTAATCCCAAACGATCTTGCCGTCAGGTTTGTATTCGGTCACGCGACCGTCTCCTTCGTGGCAAACAAGATAGTTGCCATTCTTGAGTTTATGTGCCATCCGAACATCACGATGGGCATTGAGTTCACTCACTTTGTATTGAATTTCGTGAACGATTTCCCCGTCCTTGGTGATTTCAATAATGCGACCGATTCCGTTCTCGACAATCATCGTGTTGCCATTGTTGAGCCGCTGAAATGCGTGAATTTCTAGCTTCTTCCCATTGTTCCCGTTACTGTTTGCTGCGTCGTATTCCCAGACAATATTGCCTTGAGAGTCGATCTCGACAATTTTCCCCCAACCTTGCTGGGTGATAATATTTCCGTTATCGAGTTGCTGAATGTGATGCACTGAATTGACTTTGTCACATTCCCAGGAAACTTTCCCGGACTTATCGAAGCGAACGATTTTCCCATTGTCGCCTGCAATGATCTGATGCCGCTCAGAAGAAACCTCGGCACCACTGACTGTGACATGAAAGGCAAAGAAAAAGAACATTAACGAATGAGGCATACGCATGGTGATCTCCGGTGTGAACTCAGGCGAGTCGTCTCGACACTTCTGGCACTCGTCGCCTGAAAAAGACTTTAAATCTTGAAAGTAGATCGTACTCTCAATCTGAACCAAGTTCTATTGAACGAGCAAAAGAACACGAAGTGACTAACCTTCCGAATTGAAAGGGGTCTCATTCCTCTTCGTAAAGCGGCACGTGTCGATAGGGAGTTTCTAAGATCAACACGCACATGACGGTCAAGTAGAGACGGCCGGCGTCATGACTTCGCTCCAGAAATGCACCTTCCGGACGCATTGGATGCCAGCTTCCTTTGTCTCGACCGGCTTTTTGCTGAGCGGTGACCATCAGCGGCAAGACGGTCCCAAACCAGTTTCTCCAGTCTTCACCCCCGAGATTGTGGAGCACTTGTGCCGTGTAGTACCAGGCGTAGACATTTCGCCTGCGCGGCTTCCACTCCGGAAGATTCTTTTCCGCCAGCAAAAACTTCACTCCATGACTAAGTGGAGGATGGTTCTTCGGCCAGCCGAGCCATTGTCGACAGAGGAGCCCTTCTGCGGTCATCGGATGCCTCTGAGATTCTGCAATCGGGAAGTCCGGTCGATACTTGTAGTAAGCAGCGGTCGAGGGTTGTTCTTGCACGGAATTGAGAAAACGTTCGGCGACAAAAAACGTGTTCAATTCAACCTCAATATCTGCCATGCGAGCCGAGTGTAATGCCATCAACGCCCAACCGGTCACGGAAAGATCTCCGATTCCGTCGTCATTGAGGGGGCGATACTTCCAGCCACCCAAGAGAGGGTTTTGCGATTCTTCCAGAAAACGAACAGCTCTCTCCGCCGGAAGACGAAGCGAATCGTCACCGGTCAGAGCAAGTGCTTCGCAGAAGACGATGGTCGCTTGCGAGTGAGAGTAAAAATGAGCCTCGCGGCCTTGTTCGAGGATGTCAAAAAAGTCGCCATTCTCTCTCTGGATTTTCTGTAACCAGTCAAGACCTTTTTGCACTTCAGTCTGATAGTCACCCGAGCGGTGAGTGTGACCATCTCCCAAAAATGCCAGCAATGCCAAGGCAGTCGCGCCAGTATCTGTTTCAATTGTACCAGCATCTGCATAATTGCCATTAAGCCGCCAGCGACCATCTGCTTCTTGTTGTTTTGCAATCCATTTCAATGCATTTTCAATTGCCTCTCGCCCCGCTCCCTTCTTTGCTCCAGTCCCGTCACCGTTCTCGCGGTTTGGTTTTTGTTTTCGTAGTCGCAATGCGTTCGAAACATCACCAAGTTTAAGCCCTGGCTGACCTTGCTGCTCTTGCGGCTGTTCCGGCGTTTTTTCTTCAGGGAGTGCCGTACGAGCTGACTCTGGATTTCGATTCATCGAAACAGAGGGAATCACAATCGGCTGCGGAGTGTCTTGCGGTGGTTCGTCTTCATTCGAATCTACGACGGTTGACCATCCCAATTCCAATGGTGAAAAACTGTCGTCTTGATTGCGAATAACGAACCACCCCAGAATCAAGAGGATGATTGCGTGAACAGCTAAACTGACTCCCAGACTGGGAATGCTCTTCCTGAGTTCTCCACTTGCCCGGTTCCAATCCCCTTTCTGATAGGACCGAATGAGCGCAATTGCCCTGGAACGTCGCTTTCGTCGGCGACGTTTCTTAACAGGGAGATTCGACTTGGGTGAACCAGATTCAGATGG
>DAOUPA010000735.1 GCA_030626405.1 Planctomicrobium sp. | reverse complement strand
TGAAGACTTGTTTCCGCATCCCAGCGAAGTCGTTTTCCGTATTCACTGTTGATCGAGCCTCGAAAAATGCTCCGTCTCAAACCGACGAATCCTTTCTCTTTCAATTCTGGAAGCTTGTCGTCGGCAGCGGGATCGTGAGAGAGAACATAGATGAGGGTTTCGTTCAGAAAGTTCTTTGCTGAAGTCTCTATTCTCGCATAGACCATCTCAACTTCCGGTCGATCAGTCACTTGCTGATCAAAAGTCGTGATCGCATCAATCGTGGGGGCAATAAACCTGTCGACTTTGTAACGCCGATTCGGAACTGTTTGCAGTTGAACATCCAGAATGATCCCAAACAACCCGTAGCCACCGAGCACATGGCTGAAGAGTTCCTGATTTTCGTCACGGCTGCAAGTGACGATTTCCCCGTTTGCCTGCATCAGCCGGAACGATTCAACAGTCGAAGCAATCGGAGGTTTCCCAAATTGCCAGCCATGACAGTTCACGCTGATTGATCCACCGACTGAAAACGAATCGTTCGATTGCATGATCGCGACCGCTCGGTCGAAGCCATCGAGATATTCGATGACGTCATGCCAAATTGCACCTGACTGAACGTTTAAGAGTTTCGAATCTTCGTCATAAGACATGGAACGAAAAGGGAGCATGTCGATCACGATTCCATCGGGAGCAATCGTATGCCCACCCATGCTGTGCCGAGCGCCAGCAATCGAGACATTCAGCCCCTTTGCTTTCGCCAGAACGAACAACTCTTGCAACTGCTGTTCTGCATCATCAACAGCGTCTGGAATTTCCCAAATTTCGTTGATGGACGTTTCGTTCATCGCACTGGCATCATCAATGAAACCGGCAGGCGTCGGTTGACGGTCGGCGATATCTTGGTTGTGCGTCCTGAAGATGTGCCATGCGGGTCGCGCGAGTAGACCGATCCAGACAACCAGAATCACCAGAATGCTGAGTTTGAAAAGTTTGAGGCGTCTACTTCGAAGAGTTTTTGCAGGAATCTTCGAAGTCTCCGGTTCCGGCATGAACCTTCCTTTCGATATTAGTGGCTGAGTTAAGAACAGCGAATTCGGTGCCAGCTAAGACTTGTCTTCCTGATGATTATCCAGAACAAATTCCCTCGAAATAAGCACGCCTGTGAAGTCTAACAACGGTTGAATATCGGACACAGTGTAGATCTTTTAGTGTTTCACTAGTTTGCGTTTCACCCGGAGAGATTGAGAAAACAGAGATGTGGTTTCTGCTTCATTCTGTACCCTAACCACGGCTCGGGAAAGTTGATTGAATGTGATGGACCATTGAATTCGTGGTGTTATGGTACATTTCTTGGTCTGTTGTGATCTGATTGTCTATAAATCCGAACATCTTGCGACTCTCACAGGTGGAGGAGATGGTCCCATGAACGAATTTCTCTACTTTTTCTTTGCCGCATTTCTGATTGTGGTCGCCATCGGAATCTATCTCGAATATCGCAGGAAGCAACCGAAAGAAATTTCGATTGATGAACTGCCTGATATCGTTCGAGAGGAAACGTAGCGGCGTGTTCCGAATTTTGTCGTCGAACGTGTGGTGACAAGACGCGACGAATACAAGCTCAAAGGTCACGTCGATGGCACACCGCTGCAAGTGAAAATCAAGTTGGGTCTCAAGGGGTCGAAATACCGGATTTTCAAAGTCCAAATCCAATTGGAAACACGAAGTTCGTATCGATCATTAAAAGGCAAACATTTGATCGACTTGAACACCGTCCCCAATATCGTCATGCAACGAGCCAGACGAACCATGGAAGTGTACGGAGTGCCAATCGAAAAGATTTTGCGAGTCAAGGCAGCCACCGTGCAGGGACGGAATGCTTATGATCTCCGAGGTTGGTCAGGCGAATGGTGCGTCGAGATTGAGTTGTTGGACGACGGTGAAGTATTGGAACTGGAATTGGATTACAAACCCGGCAGGAACAATCGGCAAGCATGATCATGCCCCCCTGGAAGTTGTGTTCCTGTCCATGATAGTTAAGGACACGATTCCCCGCAGGAAGTTAAAGAAAGCATGATCAAGACGAAGATACGCTTCGTGGACTCGCGTTGTCGGTTGCAGTGTCTGACCAAAACTTTCACCACTCAAATCCCGAGCAGCCGGTCGCCGAGGTTCGTTGTAGACCATCGGGAGCAACTGCTCCGCAGCTTGCGGATCTCCCGCTTTAATCTCTCCCAGGATGCGTGTGACGTCAGACATGCGATTAAGGTTACAGCGTGATCCAACCAAAAGATTGATTCCGGTTCATTTGCTGTAAAAGGGAATCCGTAACGAGTGTCAAAAAACGTT
>DAOUPA010000015.1 GCA_030626405.1 Planctomicrobium sp. | reverse complement strand
CGTTCTTCATTACAAAGCGCCTCCATTCCAAATCAAGAAGAAGGGCAAATCCAAAATCGCCCCTTGACTGGAACTCACATCACGCAAAAATCACACCGAACCCCAAACTCAACATGCGATTGCCCTGAACAGCTCGGCGACACGTGTATGCCGAAGCTGGTTGTCTAGCGTGGGCAAAAATCGTGATTCAGTCTCGACGAGTTCCTGAACCGTTGCGTCGGCACGAGAGGCGATGGTCTTTGTGTTCTTAACCAGATCGAGATAGAACGACTTTTCCTGAACAACTCGTGCCAATGACGAATCAGAATTTCCCAATTCCTCGGTGTAAAGTAGAAATGCGTTGTGAAGAAATTTCAGCTGCTCTTCACTCGTTACCCCAAGTAATAGTCGGTCATACGTTTTGGCCGGGATTCTGGAGCGGTAGAATTCCTCATTCAACTTGGCGATGGCAACGGGATCACCGCGAAACGCATTCACCAGAGAGGCATCCGCGAGGATTAAACGAAAGCCTGCGTTAAAGGCAATCGCAGAACTTTTCACTTTGGCTTTGTCACTGGCATAGCGAGTTTCGTTGTCGCGATAGTGGTTTGCCAGTTCCCCGAGAGCGTGTCGACAGGTGAGAAAGCGGAACAGAAGATTCTCGACTTGATCATGCTGCTCAGCATTGAAGTAACCGCTCTTGCGCCAAGGTGCAGCCATTGCCAATTTCTGCATCTCCAATACGATAGATTCGAGATGTGTTGAACCGGACTGCAATACCCGGCGTTCAGTTTGCAACTTGCTCTCTGTGACGGGTGAATTAGGTTGAGTGCGAGTCGATGCTGATTCGCTGGCAGTGTCACTTTCTCCCTCAAAGTTCTCTTTGATCACAGCCACCGCCAACGCGCCATCGGTGAACCAGCGGTCGCCTCCGCCGTTCTTCCCTTCGCGTTGAGTGTGGAAACCCGCGACCTTGTACGTTTCGTCTAAGTCGTTGGTCTGCTGAAGCGTGTCGATGACATGTGATCGTTCAGTATCGATTTCAGCCGCTGTATGGTGCGTGATCTGGCCTGTTGTGTGGCTGAGCCCAACGCGTTCATCAAAAGTTGCGGCTCCGACCCAAATTGGGCGGCCCCGGTCAGTCTTCTTGCTGCGCCAAAAGCGGACGTGATGTCGGTGGCGTGGATCGTTGCCGACTGGCTGTTCAAAAGCGAAATCCTCTGAGCGACCGTAAAGGTAGAGTTTGCTGACCGGTGCCTGGTCATAGGACCGCTTGAGCACGGTATCAACGCCGATTCGCAAATCACTCCGGATTCCTAGCCGATCAGCGGGATGCCATTTGGCGGCCTGCATGATTGCGATCAGTTGGTTCTCAGTGCCTATCAAGGCAACGTTGATTGCGTCACCGGGATGACCATCGCTCGTCTGGGTGAGGCGAGGATTATCGTCAAATGAGGGTCGATGCTTTGCGTAAGTCTTCCATAGTTGTGGGACAACAAAGTATGCCACAACTAGGTACACGAGCAGTGTGACACCAACTTGAACAGCTACGCGTTTCCAATAACTTGGAGGTGTTGACTCCGATGAAGAGAGCGTTGCGGCGTTCATGGAAACATCTGCCTAAATTTGACGGTTGACGTCCAATCGTCACTCAGCCTCAATCCAGGATTTTGCATCATCTAACTTGGCATGATCAAAGTATTGAATCTTCGCTCCCGTAAACGGTTTGCAGAAGACGGCCATTCCCGCTTCCCATTTCGTCTCACCGACGATTGCTAACCGCTCGATGTCCCTCCAGTGTTTGAAATCGAACTTCATGTCCTCCCACATCGCGCCGGCAGTCCAACCGTGGAAGTCGTGCATTTCAAAAAGGATACGAAGCTTGCCGTGCTCTTCGATCTGTTGGTCGACAATGGGTGTAAACGCTTCATAGGCATCTTTGGTGAGCTTGCCGGTCACTTTGACGTGCAGCAGCTTTCCGACAGCGATCAATTCGAATTCGTTTGTCACAGCGTGCCCCCTGATCTTTTGGATAGACTTGTTTCAACCGAAGTGAATGAAACTTCAACCTGATCTTATGCTGTCGTCGCTTCGGTTGCTAGTAAAACAAAAACTCAGAACCTCGGGCAATAACCATACACAGGGAACACATATTCTTTGCTGTGCATCCCTGTGTTTTTCCAGTTCCGATTTCACTGTTGCTCATTAATTAGCGAATGATGGCGCAGGGCGACCGATAATGTCGATGAACAACGCAGAAGCCTCGCCGTTCACAGCTTTCTCACCATCAGCCACTTCGACGTTATAGGCAAGATTCCCGCCCTCGATTCGCGGATTTTCCAGGACGACAACAATGTCTTTTGGCGTCGGGTTTTCAAGTACGGTCAGGACTGCATTAGGAGGATTGCTTTGAAAACTGTCGCTCGCCTTCGACCATTGTTTGACGAAATCAGCGACCGTGATGCGACCTGCAAGTCGATTGGGACGGTCGGAGAAATACAGAGTGTCTGGTGAGACACCTTCCAAAGTTAAAACTCCATCTTTGAGCGTCACACTTTCCGCGTTCTGAACAAACAGGAAGTCGACGGTCTTCTTTCCATTTCCCCCTTTCTCGGCAGCTTGAGGCGAAGAACAAATCAATACGACTGCAAAGACAGAAGCAGCAACAAGGCATTTCAATATGTTTCCGGATTTCATCATGACTGTGATTCTTTGTTTGTGATTCTGAAATCCTGATATTGAACCAACTGGATTGCATCCTAATCTCTATTCAATTGCTCGTGCTGTTCATTCCACGCCAGTTGGCATCGCCCATTGTCCATCTCGGAAATCACCGGGAGATTGACCGATACAACGGATGAGTATTGGAGGGAATCGCCAGCATAGAGAATTCCAGCTCACGAAAAGTTTGCAAAGAGTGTCGCCAAGTTCATTCTCTCTCGGCGAAGTCAGGAATTTTCGAACTTCTGTTCCCTTCATTCGATGCTTCCTCAACATTCACCTTTGAACAGCCGCCAAAGACGATAAAGGAGTCCGGTCATCACCAGCCATTTTCATCCGCAACAAGTGGTGTCATGCTTTCCCATAGAGAATAACTGAATGTGCAGAACAATCCTGAACCTGACTTTCTAACTTTTTTGTGATACCAAAAAAGTAAACATTCGAGGCACATGCCGGAATAGATCCATCCATGAGAAATGGTGCAAAACAATAGGGATTCCAAGTGCCTACGTCGAGAAATTCATGTGGTCCCCCGCACTGTAGTCTTGTGTGAGAACTGGCTGAACTGACCTAAGACGAGTGATGGACTCTATGCTAGTTCATAACAGAAATGAGAGCGGACAAAATTCCTGGAACAGGCAATCATCCCGATCAACTCATGCTTTAACGGTGAACTCAGAATTCATATACCCAATTAGATTTCCAGCCTTGACTCAAACGGAACATCGGAAATGCAGTCAGCTTGCGACAGACGTTGGCTCTTAATCGCCTAAGGAAAGTCTCTGTACGATTCCAAGACTGGACGAGGTTTCTGTTGCGTCGAGTTGAACTCGTCGTGCGAAGAAAGAGGATTCGTCGCTTAAGTACCTTTGTCGCGAATCTGGCGTGAAGAACTGAGTTGTTTCCGGGATGTCTTCAAAAACCTGAACGTCGTGCGTAATGACTTCCACACCATATTTGGGGTTTGAAGTGACCAAAACTTTGCCAGCAGCGTCCGTGATGTAGATTTCCCCCAAGCGATCTTCCAAGCCATTTAATATGGTTTCAATTTGACTAATCAAATGGGTTTCAACGGCAACCAAACCAAAAGTTTCACCGGACTGTTCATCGAAGACAGGAATGGCCGCAACCATTCTTCGTAGACCATTGCTACCTTGGTTCCCCGAAAGTCTATGGTCCAAGGAGATTTTGACATCCCCGGGTTCCATCTTGAGCGCGTCTTCAAGAAAGTTCGACATTTCCAAAGAGGCCAAACGACTTTGCGGCACTCGCCGGATGAAGCCGTGATCTGTTGCATGTCGATCAACACGTACAACTTCTTGCAGTTTACCTTCGTCTAAAGCAATGTACGCAATGGCCAGATAATCAGGGTTAGCTCGCAATAACCCCTCGTAAATTGTCTCCAAACGACCGTCCCAGACTTCTTCTTCCTCCGCGTTTTCGACACCAGCACGTGCGTCTATGATGCCTTGGATCGGGGGCAATGTTGACATGAATCGAACATCGATGCTGAGGTCTTCTCCGGCTCCGATCAGTTGAATTTCGACTTCGCGTTCGTCAGAACGCATTTCTTCGAAGTGCGCCAACCGAGCAGTTATCAAGTCCTGCCGCTTGGCGATTGTCAGAGTTGTTCCAAGAACCACGATCAAGATCAACGCAGCAACCATGACTTGAGTGAGTCGTTGGTGATGCTGAATCCAACGCCCCACACGTTGTGAGAGGCTTTCCTTGTAGGCAGTCACGGGTTCTCCCGCCATCCAACGTTGGACATCCTCGGCCAATGCCGTTGTCGACGAATACCTTGCGTAACGTCGTTTGGCCATTGCCTTGGCACAAATGGCTTCGAGCACGTGGTCCACGTCCTGGTTTGACGAATGTGCCTGCGGTGTCTCTCCGCTGGCAATGAGGGTCATCAATTGCCGCGATGTTGCACTTCCCGATGATTCACGACTTTTCTCATGTGGGGCACATCCGGTGAGGATTGCAAATAAAATTGCGCCAAGCCCGAACACATCCGTCGACTCGTCGATCTCATCGAGTCGACCTGCAGCCTGCTCTGGAGCCATGTAAAGTGGGGAGCCCAGAACTTGTCCGTCGAGAGTTCGTTGTCCATCGGCCAGGTCCGAAAATCCAATATCGACAAGACTATCGCCGAGCATTCCATCATCAAGTATCTTGGCCAGGCCCCAGTCGATGACAATCACCTGACCAAAGTTGTCAATCGCCACGTTTTCGGGTTTTAGATCGCGGTGGATGACTTTACGCGAATGCGCGTGGCCGATTGCTTGACAGATACTGACAAACGATACCAGTAAGTGGCGAAGCAACATGGGATCGTCGTCACCATCGTCACGTCTCTCGTGATACTCGACAATTGCGTCCTGCAACGTCTGTTTGCCCAAGAACCGCATTACATAAAATGCTTCGCCGCTGGCAGTGTCTTCTCCAAGTTGATACATCGGGACAATTCCAGGATGCTCAAGGCGACCTGTAATTTCGGCCTCACGGCGGAACCGATCGAGTGTGGCCTTACCGACGGTTTTCGAATTCTTAATTTCCTTGAGAGCAACGTAGCGCTGCAGCGCGATGTCTCGGGCTAGCCAGACCGTCCCCAATCCACCTTGTCCCAGTTTCCGGATGATCTCATATTTCGAAACATGCTCCCGAACCTCATCGTTTTTTACACCGGAAATCACAACACTCATTCCCAGCAATTTGGCAACACGCCCTGATTCATCCAAACGATCTAGCGCCGCTTTTGCCACTGAATCATTCGAGAGTCCCGGCTGGTTGTCTCTGAGTGTTTCAAAGTCGAAATCCTTCAACCGGCATGAGGCAGACTCTTCAAGGTCGAGTCGTGTTTTCTCAGTTAATAAGCCAGCTTGAAGTAGATGGTCAGCTAAAGCCGTGCTACCGTGCAAAGTCCAAGTCGCGAGTGCTGACGACAGTTGCCGTTCACTAATCACAGCAGCCGCCAAAACTTCGACTGCAAAAGCAATATCCCGTTCCTCTTTCGAAAACACCGTTTCTTCAGCGATGTGTGTTTTCGTAAATTCAGGGTTCGGATCTTTGCTTGCCCCAGTTGGGATTTCTGACACAGAATGACCTCCACGACACATAATTTCGCGACTTCCACCCGCTAGGATCGGTCGCTTCTCAAGGCGAGTCAAACCAAGCTAACACGTCTGAAACGGCAATGCCAGCGGAATATCAAGGCCCGTCCGTCAATTCAACAATTGTGAATTAAACGTGAACGAGACGATACTTGTGACTCATACAATCGCGCTAATACGATTGAGCAACAGAACGGATTCATCTGTCTGGAATTCGCGAAACCTCGTCCCAGACTCGATGAGATGTTCGCTAAAACGAGGCGGAAAACAAGAGGCATCTTGCAGGTAAGAACCGGCCTTTCTCCAACGAGCAGGATTCGTCCGGTTTGAGTAAGTAAGAGTCTATCCGGGAACCGACTTAGTTGTGAATTGTTGGTTTCATAAGACCTTGCGTTGTTTGTCCCCTTGCAACTGCAAAAGAATGCGTGATGCCTCAACTCAGTCTCACTCGAAAAATCGTCCCACCGATTTGCCTGGGTCTACGATGCAGGTGTCTGGATGCGACACCGGAGTTCTTCAAATTCAGTTTCCAATTTATCTTTGCGTTCTTCTTTCTCGAACTGTTCAGTCAGTGCTTCGCCTTCAGGGTCTTTTCCTTCGAGACGGTCGTAAGCGGCACTCATGTTTTCGGCGCGTTCTACTTTTTGTTCGAGACGAGAGAACTCCGCGAATGCAGACCTGCCTTCAGCCTTTTCGAGTACGTTGTAGATCTTCTGTTTTGAACTTGCCTGAGCCAGTCGAGCGATGAGGAGTGTCCTTTTGTGGCGAGCCTGTCGAATTTTGTCTTCGAGATCGCGATACGACGATTGCAATTTCGCGACCTGATTACATTGCGACTCGTAGGTTGTCTCGATGACCGCCAATCGTTCTTCCAAACGAATTTTCTGTTCAAGAGCTTGCTTCGCGTTCGATTCATTTCCGTTTCGAAGGGCGGTTTCTGCGCGTCCTTCCCAGGTTCCCATTTCTGAACGCAGCGTTTCGACTTCTTTACCCAGTTGAATATCATCCGCAATCGCGGCGGCGACCGATTGTCGAACGACGTCCAACTCTTCCTCCATGTCGTCAATCAGTTGATGCAGCATCCGCTCTGGATCTTCGATCTTCTCTCGAATTGCCGTGATATTTGAACGCATAATGAACGTAAATTGTTGAATCCAAGACATGAGTCTTCTCCAAGTAATAAGGCGTAAATAGTGGCTCTAAGCCGAACCATCAATGCAACGAACTGACGCTGCGGGGAAGTGGTCAAGTGGTATTGAAACTGAAACGGAATCAGTTCCAGGTCTCTAGCTCTGCGGCGAGGAACCGCAGTTGTTGCAACATTTTTTCTCGATGTCGCTCGCAGTACGCCGCGAATCCGATGACGGCGGCTCCCACGGCGATGCCAGCCAGCCAAAGCAGGCTCGGTTGGTCAATGCTCCCTCGAACAACAATCGCGATTAAATCGGCAATCAAAAACGCAGTGCCGGTGTAGATGAGCGCTCGTATTCGCAGTCCCATCGCGACGACAACAATCACGACAGATGCAATCATCAAACTGATTAAATGCAGCCAGCTACCGCCGACAATTTCGAATGTTGGAGAAACGAGAATCGTGAGTGCACCGGCGTATTGCAGAGGAGCTTGAAATCGGTCCGGGATTTGTTCACGCAGAAATACGACAAGTGCCAGAATGGTCATTCCGACCGGAATCAGGAAGAGCTGCGGATCGCTCCATTGCAGATTCTTCCAGAGCATCGCCAGCGAGATGTTGAGTATGAGGGCTGATCCAAATATCAATCCTGCTTTCCGCTCTTCCAGCCCGCGCCAGAAGTAGAATGCGCCTGCAAATAGCAGGGCCAGACTGTTCACACCAATCCAGTCGACCGATTGATTGAACAGGTGCTCGCTAACTCCAATGACAACACTGAATGCTGGCAACACAAATGCCGTTTTTTGAAGCGGTCGACAGAAAACTCTCCAGTCACCGGCGTTTTTGCAATTCCAGGAAATGATCCACAGAACGAATGAAACACCCAACGGAGCGAAGAGTGCAAGGGTCGTGAAGTTGATATTCAGAAAAGTGAAAGCACAAACAGCAAGCCCTTGTGCCATCCAGACATGAGTTTCTGCGCGAGCGATTACTTTTTCGTCGGTGGCTTCTGCCGCGTTCTCAGACATCTTCTTCAAAGCGATTCGGCATTGAATCACGATCAAAACAGTCAAAGTGAGTAGTGCGAAGACGAGTTGACCTGTTGTCATTCCGATGTACAGTAATGGTGAGAAGCAGATCAGACCTGCGAATGAGAGACCCTGCGCGGCATTCGAAGTGAAACTGGCAATGTCGGCAGAGACGTTTCGTCGACGTTCCCAGAATAGAGCAGAGAGCGCCGCAGCAAAGGCAACCGGCATCGCTGCCAGTTCCATTTGCTCAGGTTTCAAATCGAACAAAAATTCCATGTTCGGTGAGACAAACTGCGCGATCATCACCAGCAAATGACAGTTTGCGATTGTCAGCAGGAGATCCGTCATCACGTTTGCGCGTCGACGAGAGGCAAGAATAAATGAGCCTGCGAGTGCAATCAGTGCTGCAACACGAAGCGTCCCCGCGAAGAAAGGTAAACTTGCGAGTGCGATGAGACCAAGTGTCGATCCAACACACCACTCCAAAGTAGACAAGCAGCGAACGTTCGCGCTCACCGTGGAATTCTTGTTGAGGTGTCTCAGATAACTCACTAATGGAGAAATCGCGGTGGCAACAGATGCCCAGACAACCGGCATCCAGATCAGAGCAGCGGTTCCTTGCAGGCTTTCCATGAAAGCGACTCCCGACAAGGCAAGCAGGCTCAACCAGGAGAGGACGATCAACGCCGAAGAACGCGAACGCCAGGCGAGATCAACACCGGTAATGAGGGAAATCATTGCTGCCCCCCACAAAGAAAAATTTGTCATTCCTACGATTCCGGACATCATCAACGGAATAAGAAACACCTGCAATATGATGATTCCTGTGCTGGCAATAACGGCGTTAGCCTGCTGGAAAACCTGCGAAACGGGCTTCTGTGGATTCCGGTTCATCACAAGGCCAAACAGAGACATCCCGGCCAGCAGCAATGCACTTAGTGTGAGTTGCGCCGCGAATCCCCAACCAGCTTGTCCTGCAAGAGTGAATGTCAAGATTAAAGGCAATGCGAGCGTAAGACAGCTGACCAGAACGTGCCTGAATCGAAAAGAGTGCCACACGAGAATCGCGAAACAAGCGATCCCCGGCAGCGGTTCGATCACTCCGGAAGCTGTCTGAGCCGTCCATGCGACCGCACAGCAGGTGATGATTCCAAGACTCGCTTTCTGTGAGAGATTGTCAATGATTGAGTTTGAATTGGACTTCGGAAGTTTCCTGACGAAACTGTCGAAGAACGCTCCTGGGAAAAGCAGTAAACCGCCACCGACAATCCAGGTCATCAACGCCAGTTGTGAGTTCGGCGCCCAGCCAAAGACCGCATCCAGAATAGGCACGCACCCAAAGATCGCCGAAAGAAACGCCGCGAGTGCTGCAATTTGAAGACGACGATCTCGAAAAAAGAATATCTGGAATACCAACAACGTTCCAATTGCGATGCTCACAGGGAGAGTTGCCTTCGGATGTGCAAAGGAGATCGGAAGCAGGACGAGTGGGAAGAACACCGAAAATTGTCTGAACGGGTTCGCAAACAGATGATTCTCTTTCGAGGATAACCAGCGAGAAGTCAACGTTGTGACAAACAGAAGCGGCAAGTAAGTCAACCCGTAGAACGCCAACGGCATCCGTTCCTCACCGATTGCAGTGGCGCCTTGGTCTAACAAGCGCAGGGCAAGCTCTTTGAAGAAGACTGGCGAAGTCTGATACGCAGTCACAACGAAGAGCAACATCATCCAGACGAGTTCAACTCTTTGAGTCCGCCTGGCGACCAGTCCCATAACGATTGCCGCCAGAATGGATGTCGGGACCAGAGCAACCGTTTCAGGGTAACCATAACCGGAAAGAATCAGACCTCCCAGAACGACAGCAACGCCAATGATCATCGACACAATAACACTGGGGGCCAATTTAGGAGTCGCAACTTCACTTCGTGATTGAATGACTTTCGCCAGCGTATCGGCAGCGAGCAGAATCGGGATCGCGGTCAGCACCAATCCTAATCCTATCCATTCGAATGCAACGTGTGGAAAGAGCGACGTTGCAAATATCGTCAGGAACTGAGTGCCGAGCAGGATGATTGGGAAGAATCCAAAGATACGCGGTTGCCGGTATTCCTCAGCCAGCCAAAAAGTATGGCGATTGACCTTCATGGCTCCGATAGCAAAGACACCCCAGGAAATGATTGCCATGACCGTTGCAGAAGCAGGAGGCAATGCAGGTATGATCGCACCAAATGCTGCGAGAATCAGATAACTGGTAAGAAATGTGGGCTGCGTGCTTCTCAAGAAATGGCGGAAGATCCGACGCGCTGCGAGAAACGAAAAGACAGAGTTGGCACCGAGTAAAACTAACAGACCTGATTGAGCGAACAGCCCGTCAATCGAAAGCACACCAGCGGGATGGATCCAGCGGTAGGCCGCAAAAGTGAGCGGAATCAAAAGAACCGTCAAAGACATCAGCCCTGTCCCGGTCTTCCTCAATGCCAGCCGGTGATACGCCAGTTGGCCAGCGACATGAATCAAAGATGTGTAGCTGAGCAGAACGGCATATTTCCAAAGAGGGGGATACGAATCCCAATGGCTCGTTACCAACATCGTTGATGAACTGAGAAGAATCAGCGTCCCTAGCCCCAAGAGCCACTTTATGTTCTGCTCTTGAAAGAGCGAATCGCAGAATCTGATGAACGCGGATGACTCTTCACTACGTGACGGCATCACTGTCTCTCCAGACGAGTCAGAAATCAAGCTAAGCAACTGTCAATGAGTCGCACTTGCTCTCAGGCGATTTAACCTCGAAGATGTCACATCATTGTTGAAAATAAATTCTCTGGAAATCTCAATTCCCTCCTGGAACACGTGGAGGAATTCTCAATTTTCGCATTGATCATTGATCAAATCCCACTGAGGTGAGTACAATCCTGGACCACAAAACACCTACCTTGCCTGATCTTCCCACCAACTGGAAGGTTCCTTTCCTAATGATGCGTTTTCTTCTTTCCGTTTGCCTTTTCCTTGCGTTCTTACTTCCAAACGTGAGCGGCTCTTTCGCACTTGGCGAAGATGGGAGCAATCCAGTTCCACCATCGATTGATTTTCAACGCGACATTCAGCCGGTGCTGACGCGTTTCGGTTGCAATTCAGGACCGTGTCATGGAAAGCAGCGTGGGCAGAACGGGTTTCAGTTGTCATTACTCGGATTTGATTCCGACTTCGACCACAACGCATTGACGAAACAGTCGCGGGGTCGGCGGATCTCATTGACTCGCCCAACTGCGAGTTTGCTGTTGTCGAAGCCGTCCGGAAAATCGCCTCATGGTGGTGGGGTGAGATTGCCTGTCGATAGCCCCGGCTACAAACTTCTCCTCGATTGGATCAATGCTGGTGCTCCTCGCTCCGTTCCAAATACACCTGAACTAGAAAAGATTACAGTTGCACCAAATGAAAAAACTTTCGGTCATGGAGAGCAACAGCAACTCAAAGTCACCGCCAGCTACTCCGATGGTTCCACTCGCGATGTCACTGGGCTGACCGTTTTTCAGTCGAACGAAACTCCGATTAGCGCAGTCGATGAAGACGGTTTGGTCACGGCAGGTCAAATCACTGGAGAAGCGGCAATCATGGCCCGCTATGCCGGAAACTTCTCGATCTTTACAGCATCGGTTCCGCTTCCCGGAGAGACAGGTCAACCTGCCTCTATCGCTGGTGATCATCCCGTGGACCAATTGGTCTCGAAAACACTCGTCAGGCTTGGTCTTGATTCCTCTGAAGTTGCGCCGGATCACAAATTTCTGCGTCGAGTTTACATCGACATCATTGGACGCATTCCAACTCTCGAAGAGGCACAAAAATTTCTCGACAGTGATGATTCCAACAAACGCGGTGTGTTGGTAGATCAGCTTTTGGCGAACCCGGAATACGCCGAACATTGGGCGAATAAATGGGCCGATCTGCTCCGTCCGAATCCATACCATGTTGGCATCAAAGCGACACGGAATTATGACGAATGGATTCGTGAGGCCTTCCGAAAGAACCAGCCCTACGATGAGTTTGTGAGAGAGTTGATCACAGCAAAAGGGAGTACCTTTCGCAACGGCAATGCGACGTTCTTCCGAAACAGGCGGAAACCAGATGAACTGACGACGATTGTGAGTCAGTTATTTCTTGGCATTCGTCTCGAATGCGCGAAGTGTCATCATCATCCATTCGAAGTGTACGGGCAAAAAGATTTCTACAGTTTCGCCGCTTACTTTGCGAAAGTCGGTCGCAAAGGAACTGGCATTTCGGCACCGATCTCCGGCTCTGAAGAATTCATTTACAATAAGAACAGTGGGAGTGTCCGGCATCCTCTCACAAACGAAGTTCTCTCCCCGAAACCAATCTTTGGGGAAGCCCCCGAGATCCCCGAAGGTGCCGATCCGCGTGACTCACTCGCTGCCTGGATGACATCTCCCGACAATCATTACTTCGCTCAAACAATGGTCAACCGCATCTGGACCGACCTGATGAAAATCGGTCTGGTCAATCCTGTTGATGACCTGCGAGCGACGAATCCTGCCTCGAATCCAGAGTTGCTCAAACATTTAGGCGACGAGTTTGTCTCCAATAAGTTCGATATCAAGAAACTGATTCGCCACATCGTGCTTTCAAAAACCTACAGCTTGAGTTCCATTCCAACGGATCGAAACGCGGTTGACAATCGATACTTCTCTCGGCACTATCGACAACGCCTGCGTGCCGAGGTGTTGCTCGATTCCGTCATTCAAATCACTCAAGTCCCTGAGACGTTTTCTGCGATGGCCCCCAACTCGCGAGCCAAAGAACTTTGGACACACCGCATCGGTTCATTATTCCTCGATGCATATGGTCGTCCTGATCCGAACCAGGACCCACCTTGTGAACGAGTGTCTGATCCGACAGTCGTACAAACCTTACATCTGATGAATTCCGAAAACCTGTTCAAGAAGGTCACATCAGACAAAGGCTGGGCCGCGGAACTGGCAAAAAGTGATATTGCCCCCGCAGAAATCGTTAAAAAAATGTATCTCGCGATCTATTCACGTTACCCAAATGACAAAGAGTTGGACATCGGCGTCAATTTATACGAGAATGAGGAGAGCGACCGCAGGCTCATTTCCGAAGACTTGATGTGGGCTCTGATGAATACCCCCGAGTTCGTCTTCAAAGATTAACTCCCCCTCCCCGAATTCCTTCCTCTTTTTTTTGTGTTGATGACTATGGCTTCCAATAAGAATCACTCATCGTTGTCTCGAAATTGCAATGGGATCACTCGTCGCAACTGCCTGCAGTTTGGGTTGACTGCCGCAATCGGTGCCGGGTTCACTGACTTGTTGAAATTACGTAGTGATGCTGGCGAAAAGGCTGCTCACCTGCCAGTGAAAGCAAAGAGTTGTATTCTGATTTGGCTCGATGGCGGACCGACACATTACGAAACCTTCGATCCGAAACCGAACGCACCAACTGAGATCCGAGGAGAGTTCTTTCCGATTGCGACAAAAGTTCCTGGAGTTCAATTCTCGGAACACATGACGAAGCTCGCGGAGATGGCGGATAAAATCTCAATCGTCCGTTCGATCCGCCACAACCAGGGTAATCACGGCGCTGGTAACCACTACATGATGACAGGCGCTCCGCCGCGTATTCCAGTCGGGTGCGGTGCATTTGTCAGCTTCCATCCGAGTCTGGGTGCGGTCGCTGCGCATGATCGGGGTCATCAGAACGGGTTGCCTGCGTACTTCTCGATTCCCAGTATGTCACGATCCGGAGGACCAAACTTCCTCGGCGCAAAATACGCCCCGTTTGTTGTTCCTGACAATCCTAACAGCAGCAGCTTTCGTGTTCGAGATGTCGCCCTCCCGCGTGGATTGAAAGATGACCGATTTGCGAATCGCAAAGACCTGCGAACGATTGTGGACCAACTTCCTCGATTCGAAAACAAAGCGAGTGCCGACCCTGCCAGGTCACTCGACGAGAACTACACACAAAGTTACGACCTCATCTCTTCACCCGCCGCGCAAAAAGCGTTTGACATTAGCAGTGAAGAAGACGCTGTTCGAGATCGTTACGGTCGCACTTCGTTTGGTCAAAGAGCGCTACTCGGGCGACGACTCGTCGAGGCAGGCGTCCCATTCATTACATTGTACGAAGGGGGCTGGGATCACCATTCCGATCTCTTCAAAACTTGCAAGAAGCGACTCCCCGAGGTCGACAATACAGTCGCCACACTGATTCAAGATCTCGAAGAACGGGGACTGCTCGACGAAACACTCGTTGTCATGCTGGGTGAATTTGGGCGTACTCCAAAAATCAATGAACGAGGCGGTCGCGATCACTGGGCGAATGCGATGTCAGTTTTGATGGCAGGTGCCGGAATTCCTGGTGGAACAATAGTCGGAGCAACGGACCGGCAAGGTTACTCTGCGGTGGACCGTGTCCTCTCGCCGGAGAACTTTGCCTCGACGATTTACCGCAAACTCGGTATTGATCCCAATCAACTTCTCTATACCCCACAAGGTCGTCCGGCTCACCTCGTCAGCGACCCTACTCCGATTACTGAGCTAATGGGGTAAGCGATTTTTCACCACGGAGACGCTGTGTTTTTTCACAGGGGCACGGAGAAGGGAGCGCTGGGGCTAGGCATTTCCACACGCGCATCCCGTCCACTCTATAGTAAATGATTTCTCAACCGGCTTCTTTGATTGACTCGCGAAACTTTCATGTTAATTAGCAACTCCCAATCCTCCTCCGTGTCTCCGTGCCTCCGTGGTACAAACACTTCTTTTCTCATTGCCATCGCGAGTTACATCCTTTCAGGCACAGTTGCCTTGGCTGAATCACCGGCGGTGACGACTCTCTTCCCTTCCGGAATTCAACAAGGGACCACAGCGGAACTCAAACTGACCGGTAAGCCTGGGACGCAACCAGTTTCAGTGTGGAGCACAACTGCGGGTCTGGGCGAATTCAAGCTTTCAGAAAAAGGTGACCAACTCACTCTCACTGCTTCCGCAGAAGCCAAACCTGGGCTTCACTGGATTCGCTTCTATAATCCAGAAGGCGCAACTCCACTGTTGCCGATCATCGTTGGTGTTCTCCCTGAGATAAGCGAAGAGGAACCGAACAATTCGACAATTGACGCGAAGAGTGCGATTGAGTTGCCGGTCGTGATGAATGGTATTTTGCACAAGGGAGGTGAAGTTGACACGTATGCGGTCACACTCGATGAAGGCGAAAGACTCATCGCTTCGGTGGACGCGCTCGCGACTCTCGGATCGCCAATGGATTCTGCCCTGCAAATCCTGAACGCCGCTGGATTTGTCGTCGCACATAACGATGACGATCACGGTTTCGATCCGCTGATCGCATTCACTGCGCCGCAAGACGGAAATTACTTCGTGCGAATTTTTTGTTTCCCTTCAGCTCCGAATAGCACTATCAATTTTGCAGGTGGAGCGACATCTATTTACCGGCTCAGTCTCACGACTGGACCTTTCATATCTCAATCCGCTGTGCAAAGCTTCGGCGCCGTCGGGTGGAATCTTGGTGGCTCCCTGAAAGATTCGAGTAGCGCTACTGCGATACCTCAACTGATCAATTTTGCCCCCGAAGTCGCAAATGCCGAAGCTGTTATTGTTGAAGAAAAAAACGCCGCCGCAATTAAAATTCCAGCTGAAGTGATCGGGGTAATCAACCACCCGGACGAAATCGATCAATACTCAGTGAGTGTCAAAAAAGGTGATGCACTTCGAATTCGAGTCCATGCTCGATCACTCGCATCACATCTTGATCCTGTTTTGACGATCCGCAAAGCTGACAAGTCTCTGATCAAAGAGAATGACGACATCTCCGCTAAAGAAAATCTGGATATTGACTTCGCGTGGAAAGCCCCAGCAGACGGAGACTACATTTTCGAAATCACTGATCGCTACAATCACGCTGGCTCTCGATATTACTATC
Organism: Planctomicrobium sp.; assembly: GCA_030626405.1. Classification (GTDB taxonomy): domain Bacteria; phylum Planctomycetota; class Planctomycetia; order Planctomycetales; family Planctomycetaceae; genus Thalassoglobus. The sequence goes on along the minus strand of DAOUPA010000015.1, from coordinate 16,142 downwards.
GAATGATTATCACTCGCGATGAGCCACGGCTGAAACTGACTGTCTCGGCGGATCACTTCGAAACAAAACGTGATAAACCGTTAGAAATCCCGGTAACCATCAGCCGATTAGCTGGTTTCAAAGGTGAAGTCATAGTCTCAGTTCAAAGCGGACCGGATGGAATCGTTGCTGAATCTGTCAAATCTGAAGCCAAAGGCGATTCAGCGAAAAAGGTGACGCTGAAAATCGACGTCAAAGACGCCGTGGCATTCACCGGTCCGGTGAAAATTGTAGCGACATACGGTGACGAGAAGACCGAAATCCTCGCCACCGCCGCTCTCAAATTGAAAAAACAAACGACGCCGCATCTCTGGTTGACGATTCCGCCAAAGCCAGAGCCGAAGACCGAACCTAAAGCTGAGTAGTGATATTCAGTCTCTGGGCAAAAACGGGAACAGTTCCAGGATTTCACTATGCTTGGGCTGTCGACCGTATTCGCAAATCTCGAAGGCTTCGGCGTATTTAACAGCTTTTCCATTCTCTTCACCGTACCACTCGATCAGTGCATCGCGGAAGTTTTTCGCTTCATTACCTGCACGAGATTGCCACTTCCCTTTGAGCCATTCACGTCGCAGTTCCGGAGGTGAGGCGGGCGGAACCTTACTCACTCGCTCTGCATTACCAAGTGCGCCACCTTCGAAAATTTGTGTCTCAAGTGCCATGAGCGCATCGACCTTCTTGTCGAAGACATCATCAATCGAAACCGCGATATCGGCTCGGAACGGGTACGGTCTCTTGAATCGGTCACTGGAATAAAGGAAGACCGGGTTCTTCTTCAGGGCTGGCGTGTCTGGACAAAAGAACGGAACCGTTACCATGAATGCGGCATCTTGAACCAAAACGCCTGTGTAGCGATGATCAGGATGATAATCCCAAGGGCGGTGAGCAATCACGATGTCGGCATTCCAGTCCCGGATGAGGCGCACAATCTTCCTGCGGTTTTCCAGTGTTGGCATCACTTCGCCATCGTGAATGTCGAGAACTTCGGAAGTCGCACCAAGTCTTTTCGCGACGAGCGCGGACTCCGCCGTTCGTCGTTTGGCAAGTGGTCCACCAGCGATTTGCCAGTGCCCGATATCACCGTTCGTCACTGAAACCAATTTCACGTGATGCCCCATCTTTGCCCACAACGCGGCACTGCCACCGCTTTTGTATTCGGCATCGTCTGGATGCGCGCCGAAACAAATAATACGTAACTTGCCATCGTCTGGAGTTTTCTCTTGTTGTGCTGCTGCGACATTCACCAGCACGAGGAGGAACAGAGAACTCGTCAGCGTTTTTAGAATCATGGTTTTCTTTCAATGGTGGTGTGTCAATATCAATCAATTTTTGGCGATTGATGAATTCGATCAACATTCGCAGGAGTGCCAAACCAATCGTGCATCTCCTTCAGGAATGGTTCCACAAGTGATCTTGGTTCAAGATGACGACCAAGGTCATTTGTTTCAACCATCCAGGTATCAAGAGCAGACCGCATCTCTCGGAGTTTCGCCTGATGCTCTGGTTTGCCAGCCAGATTATTGATTTCGTGTTCATCATGGACGAGGTCGAACAGCATTTCCTGTGGGAATGGCTGCATCAATATGGCAGGTGGTCCAGTCAGTTTGCCTTGTTCATCAAGTTCTCTCATGAGTGGCTTGATCGGGAAGCATTTTTCCTTGTAGCGGTTGAGAGTCGAAAAACCAGCACCGGGCGTGAAGTTACGAATGTAGTGGAACCGGCCATCATGAACCGAACGTTGGCGGATCACGGTCTCGTCAATTCGGTCTCGTGCCGCGAAGACATACTTCCTCGGTGGATTGCGATCGTCGCCAAGGAAGACTCGGCTCTGCATTCCGAACGGTCGCTCAATGCCTGCCATCGCTAGCGTGGTGGCGGTGATGTCGAGCAAGCTGATTGGGTTTTTGTTCGTGGTCCTCGGTTTGAAATCTTCCGGCGGAGAGAGCGACTGCGGCCAGTAAACGATCAGTGGCACGTGGAGTCCTGAGTCGAAACACCAGTGAATCCCGCGCGGTTCGAGCCGACCGTTATCTCCGAAGAAGATAACAATTGTATTTCCATCGAGGCCATCTTTCTTGAGTCGATCCAGAATCCAGCCGACACGGACATCGGTTCCAGAGACTGAGTTGAGATACCGCGCCCATTCCTGTTTCACCAGTGGATGATCTGGATAATACGGCGGTGGCGTCACATTCCCTTCGTTTGCGACTTGAGGATGCCATTCCTCGCCGACCCACTTCACACGCGGTTTTTCGGAGGACTTGCGATCATAAATATCGTACTCCGCTTCAGGCATATTAATTTGAGCAAAGAATGGTTGGTGGCTTTTCAGTTCTTCCCAATCTTGAGTTTGATAGACAGGACCTTCGTTCACGAAATTTAAATCAAGCTTACCAGTGCCGACGGTTTTATCACCGATCTTCGTGATATTCGCTGTTTGGTAACCAACGTCCCGCAAACGATGCGTCATCGGCCGCACGCCCAACGGCAGTCGGTAATCATCATCGCGATGCGACCGCATGTTGTGCATATCGGTCGTTGTCTGATACATCCCAACGATGAACGCCGAACGACTCGGTGCACAAACCGGAGATGTGGAGAAAACATTTGTGTATTTCACTCCCTGCCTGGCAAGCCGATCCAGATTGGGAGTCTTTACATTTTTTTGTCCATAGCAACCAAGATCGAGAGCGAAGTTCTCACCCACAATCCAAAGAATGTTTGGGCGGGTCTCTTCCGCAGAAACGACCCCTGATAGAAAGAGAACAAGAAGAGCCGTACTTCGCATCATTAGCTTTGTCCAATCGAGATCATCAGGGATATTGAGAAATGGAAAATCACAATCATTGCTCAATGGTGCCTCCGCACGGAGCAGATCGTCCCGTTCATCAGCTTGCATACCATCGTTTTATCGCACGAATTTATACGAGTCAAAGGTTGGCATTGCAACTTGGTTGAGGATCTCAGTTCCACTGAGATGTGAATGTCAGCAGATGCTCAAAGAATTTCAGCGACATTCTCCGTCACTCGAATGACTTTCAGGTGTTTCCCCTGAGGGCCCAGCTGTGCCGAAGAGATCGTCAATCCGCTCGCTTCGATAGATCGACCAACCAATGTTTGGCTCCGATGAATTCGCTTCGATGATCACTTCAAATATTTTTTCGCTGTCCAGTTTAGTATCGCGATTGGGGTGGGTGACTTCGAAAATCTCCGCCCATTGCCGAACTCCTGGAACAGCGTCTGTTTGCTCGCCGTCCTCGCCGCGAATTTCTCCACCGCTCGTGATGAGCACATTTCCGGTGGAGGGAAGCCAGTCAGCGTCGCTCAGAAACGTTGAATAGAACTGATCATCTTTTGCTCCAGAGTACTCCCAGACTTGTTCGACAGTCATGTCTCCTGTGTTGACACGAAATTCAACGACGCGACTCTGGTTTTCATTCGCTGGGAGTTTCTGAGAAAAAGGCATTGCCTGATAGTTCCCGTTATCGAACATGAGCAAAGTCCCGTGTGGTGTCATTTCCACTGCATGTTGATGATACGGCCAATGCGGCCGACCAATTGGTTTGAGTAGCTTGCGAGCGTGCTTACCTTTCCAATTTCTGGGGTTCCCCAGGATCCACACAAGCTCTCCGGTCACACGATCAATCTTAATCACAGCATCCTGATGCCGAACGGAAATAATGATGCTATTGTCAGTCGAGTCGTAAGTGACGGAATTCGAATGGCTCCAGTCGAATGTCCCGCCTTCGACGTGCTCATAGCCTCGACTGTCCCAGAAATTGTGCAGCGAGCCATACCCGATTCGGCGCGGATCGAGCAAATCAAACAGCGGCCAGCGATGAACGATGGTCCCGTCTGTTTTTATCTCAATCACTTGATCGGCAATGATGTTCGCTTTCGGGATTCGTTGCCGTGAGTGATAGGACGGATCATAGTACGGCTGCATTTCGTGAAGGTTCGTTGTGAGTGCCAAGAATGTCTCGGAGTCAATTGGGTAGACATCGTGGTGCAACGAATCCACTGCAACTGGAATCGAATTGTCGGCAACTGTCCGGCCCAGATTTGCTGCGTCCCAGCGACGAACGATATTTCCCAGCAAGTCGATTTCAATCAGACCATCGGTTCTGTTTCCGTAACCGTACAACAAGTTCCCGTTTGCAAGTTGGCGAACGATGAAGATGAGATGCGGTGCCTGATATGACCAACGCAACTTGCCTTCATGGTCGATTGCGACAATGGCTCCGAAATCGGTGTCTGGTTTGTTGTTCTCCCAGCGAATGAGATTGAAAAGCGTCAGCCCCGGTTCCATCCGTTGAACGCTTGCGTAAGTCACTCGAATTTGTGGTAGGTACTTAGGGCGAACTCCTGTTGGAAAATGAATCGATGAGGAACTCTTATTCTCTTTTTCAGCGAATTCCAGGGTGCCTCTGCTGGCTTGCCCAGCAGTGATGATAGTGGTGTGAGTCGAAGTGTCGCCGCCTGTTGAAGGTTCTTCGGATGCCACTGCTGTTTTGCCCAGCAGTGAGAGCTGCGGCGTGGTCCGTTGTTCAGTGAGATTTAGATTATTTTCACGCCCTCTGAGAGGTGCGGTCGGTCCAACATGCTTCGTTTCCGGCGGTGTCGTTGAACTCCGTCCGCAAGCGGTGAGAATCAGGATGAAAAACAGACAAGATCGATTCATTGTTTTGCAGCGATGAAATGATTATTGCGGATCTCTTCAGAAATGAAATCATTCGCGTATTCAACGCAAAGTCTATCGGTCAGACGCAAGGAGATGAAGACGAAAATGAAAGGCGACTTTGACTGATACATTCTTTCACATGAAACGTTCGTTCACCCTGCTGCACACTCATCGTTGACGTCTCCTTCGTTGAAGCACAAAATGTGTCGAGTCAAATCGCACCAACCGTGAGAGAATTTATGTCATCGTTTTCGCCAGAACAATCTCAAGAGCCAGGTGATCAGCAGTTGAATCAAAGTGATGCGGCTCAAGTACCTCTTGGTGCGGAAGAAACAGACACGACCGTTGTCGATCTTTGTCCGTTCGACGCACCTTCCGATTTCGACCATGGCGAGGAATTTGAACCACCGCGTCCCAGGCCAATCCCGAAATATCTGCGGACTGGATCACATGCGAAGAGACAAAAAGGTTTAATTTATTCGCTGATTGCGTTGGGAATCATGTTTATCATTTTCTGGCCGATCCCGTTTGTTCAGGGTTTGAGTTTCTACATTCTGCCTTTGAAAGGGTTGCACTGGATCGGTTTCGGGTTGATTGGAATTGGCGTCTTGCAATTTGTTTTGGGAATTGTAAAGTCCGGGCGTTATGCCTATGTCAAGCAGGGAGAACCGATCATTGGGCGCGTTGTCGATTGCCAACCAGTCGTGACTGGCACGCAGGATGCGCCAGCGTTTCAGTATGTCGCGCGAGTTGCTTATCGCCATCCGGTCACTGACGAGTTTGTCGTTGCAGATATCCCTGAACTTGATCACTGGGCGCCAGGGAAAGAGAAACAGATGTCCTGCACCCTGAAGCAGGGAGATTACGTCACGTTGGTTTACCATCCAGGCAAGGAAGACAAAACACTGGCGGTTTACGGATTCTTGGGACTCGATCCGGAGCGGGAATTCATTCTCAAAAACGGTCAGCCGCTGGAAGGGACATCGCCTTTTACGGCTTTGATGATCACATTTCTAATCTCGTTTATCGTTTTACTCGTGATGGCAGGCTTTGATGTATTGATGTTCTCATGCCCGACTGGTGGCGACTGGAAGTTGCCTGTCGGCTTGGCTGTCGGAGGTTTTCTCCTCAGTGGTCTGTTGGGCGCTGGACTCTGGAAACCGACACCAGACTCCAGTAGCCCTATCGCTTCGTTTATCGGAATTGGAATTCTCGGTGCGTTTGCGGCACCACTTCTCTTGTTCATCTTGAACACGCGTCTCGACTTCGCTCCGGCGATATTCAAGCCATTTCAAATCGTTGAGTTTTGGGAGACGACTCATAACTTTGTGATTCGCGATTACGAATTGGAATATCGCGATCTTGAATCAAATGAGACACATAAGCAGCACGTCAGGGTTTCTCAGTTAACGCCGCTTTATGGAGCAGAGTATGGCGTTGCGTCAATTGGCTCTGGACGCTTTGGGTACACCTGGATCAAAGGATTTCATCCAATTGTGTGGCTCCCTGAAAGTGAATCAGAGGCGATTGAAGGTCCACTGTTTGAAGTGACGCTTAATATCCCTTTAGCCGATGAAGATGGAGCGGCAGAGCAAACGATGGAACAGACAGCCGTGATGAAGCCCGTGATGAAGCCCGTGATTGCTCTTGATAACGGTGAGTTCGCGCCCGTTCCGGAAATCCTGATCGACCGGGAAGTTCAACACATTCAAGGAAAAATTGAAGTAAAAATGATCACGCCGGTGAAACGCTGATTCACCAGTTATTCTGAGCCGGTCTTTTTCTGATGCTCAGTAACGAATGAGTCAATCTCCGCGATTTGTTTTTCCAGTAACTTGAATTCTTCACCTTGACGCCGGAACTCCTTATTGAGCGCTTTCATCCAGGTCTGTGCATGTCGGCGGACCCCAGAGTCATCGTCCTTCATGGCAGTTTCGTAGCGTTTCTCAATGTCGGAGAGTTGCGATATGATCAACCCATTCGGGATTTCCAATTTCTCTAAATCGATATTCTCTGTCATATAAATCGACATCGTGGGGTGAACATTCTGAACTTTGGAACGACCACCACGCAAGAGTGCTGCTCGAACAATTCCGCCAGCGACTTCAATTCGATAGTCAATGGTCACTGCTTTCTTTCCAATGGTCACCAGAGAACCAGGCCCTGGAAGAATAATGAGTTCTCGCTTGGGAACCTTGGTCTCTGCGAATTCTTTCAAAACACGATTCGCCGACGCAGTCTCACCGACGTAGTAGAATGACTCATGTCCGTTGACCCAGAATTGATACACCCGTGATTTGTCATTGACCGCATCAACCAACCCCGGCCAATCGGTGTAATTCGCTTTAGATAGTGGTTTGTTGCCAACTTCAGATGTTGCCAGCGCAAAACATACCGTAGGGATCAGGATCGCTGATGATAAAACAAAAATGCGTTTCATGAGCCATGCCTCTGGTCAAGTAATAGTTTGATGATGGTGAGACGAAAAAGGCAGTGGGGAGTTCCGAGAATCTCTTTTCTTCAGTTGTGTTTTACGAAATTAGAGACGAATTGTTGAGGTTCCTTTCGGGAGATCGAAGCAGGCTGCCGGCCGCGATAGCCGAGGTCGTTTACAGAAACTGTCGTCGGTTGCCGTTCCACATGATTCGCTCCTGAGGTGATTTCGCTTCACTTGCGAAGAGTCCTGAAACGACTTCCCTGTTTGATGGTTTTGCCGATCAATATTTTTCGTGACCTCAACAGTAAAAAGTGGGTAGTGGGCAGGAAAAGAACAAGAGTAACTTAGTTGCAAATTACCTACCCACTCTCTGCTATCCACTACCAACTCAATGAAGTGAAACCTGGTGTCACAAGCAAAGTTTTGATCTCGACAAATCGGGAACCTATTTCGGGACAGTTCCCTGGAGCATATCAAAGGTCATCACTCAGCCTCAACGGTCGTTGCCTTGTGGGCAAAGCTGGTGGCGTTCGGCGGTTACCGCCGGATTGGGTGAGTTTTGTGTTGCTTTGAGTAATCCTGGAGGCTTGTTCAGTTCACGGGGTGAGGGAAAGAACTGCTCGGGTTGAAATGCAGAATAATCCTTTACTAGGCATTCATTGTGAATACCGATGAAGAGGGAACGAGTCTGACCTACCACTGCGCAGACATGATGTTTTGTGCTCTCTTAACGAAGGAACCTTACACATGAAATTTCGAACAACAATGAAAGCTCTTAAAGCTTTCGCCGTGACGGCGTTTGCTTCTGTGGCGATGTTTGGCGGGACTGCCAAGGCGCAGCAGATTGATTGGAACTATCTCAACGAGAGTCCTCTTCGCTTTGAAGCTGGCGGTATGAGTGGAAATCAACCGGGGGTGCAGGACGGTTACTATCGTACTGGTGCGTTCATGGCGATCTTTGAAGATCCGGGCAGCATTCTGTTTGTTGATGGTCACGGCAACGTGAACTACGACTCCGGCAACTGGAGTGGCGACATTGGTGTCGGGTACCGGCAAGACATGGGTGGCGCGGTCCTTGGTGGAAACGCTTATTACAACTATCGTGAATACTCAAACGGGTTTTCTGAGCACAATTTTTCGACGCTTGGGTTTGGTTTGGAAGCGTTGATGTCTGACTGGGCGGTCCGCTCGAATGCTTCTTTTGCCTTGGATAGTCGCAAGTCGGTGGGTCGATGGGTGTTTCGAATATCCGGTTGGCGACTCAAACAGAAAACTTCGACGAAGCACTCGATATCTTCGACCTGAGCGTTTCCCGCAAAATCCCTTCTGTTCGATCCGAACTTGGGGCAGGCGTTTACTATCTTTCAGCAGATGGTGGTCCTGACACCTGGGGTGTGAACGGCACGGCGGAAACGTGGTTGACGTCGAACGTCGCTGGGAACGTGACTGTTTCACACGACGATTTCTTTGATATCACTGTCTATGGTGGCGTCTCGATTTACTTCGGTGGACCAGCGATTGATGCGACATCGCGCAGCGAAAGTGTTGCGTCGCGATTGTGGTCACGGGTGCAACGCCGAAGTGTGATCCCTGTCCACAATTATACAACAGACGCACCTGACTTGCTCGCGACCGATGAAATGAATGGTGACCTGATCACCGTCGCTCAAATCGCGATGGGAGGCGACCTGCTGAATGCTCCAAACTTACTTGAAGACGATGGCGAATTCATCGATATCATTCTGGTTGACCCCGACACCGCGTTTTCACCGATGGGCACCATTGCTCTGAATGATGACCAGCGATTGCTTTCCGCAGATCTCCTGCATAACGTGGACACGGTCGAAGTTGGCCTGATTGTTATTCCAGGATCAGATCTTGGTGGCGTATCGGCTGCCATTACAGGGCAAGATGGAGTTGATGTCGTTACATTGGCGAACAATAACGAAGTTTCCGGATTCATGCTGACCGCAATTGGTGAAGCAGATGGCATCCACGGCGAAGATGTGACTGGCTTCAACATTAACAGAAACACCATTGCTGCTGCTGGTGATGATGGAATCGGGATAGACACTTCAGGACTTGCAGATGCCAGCGGCATCATCGTGGACAACATGATCACTGATGCTGGCGACGAAGGGATTGATATCCAAGGCCAGAATGTTGCGATTGATTTCATCGACAACACCATCTTGCGTTCAGGTAATGATGCAATTGATATTGATATCACTGGTGAGTTCGCAGGCCTCATTCTGGGGAATGAACTGAATGAGTCGGGGAGCAGTGGTCTCGAAATTGATGCTGCTACGATTGCTGCGATCATCAGCCAAAACATCACCAACAACAATGGAGGTGATGGAATGAACATCGTAGCCAACAACACCACGGCTCCGTTGTTGATCTCGCTCAATACTGCCAACCTGAACGGGGGCGACGGGATTTCGGTCGTCTTCAACGGTACTCTAGATTCCTTTGTCGATATCGACATGAACACCGCCGATAGCAACGTCGGCGACGGGATCTCACTCGTTTCCAACGGCACGGGCGACATCCTCGGGACGATCACGAATAACACGACTAACGGCAACGACCCGGGGATTTTCGTTCAGTCTCATGATGTTGCGAGCGATTTGTTCCTCGACATCACCGGCAACATCGCCGCTCCATAAGTGATTGCGTTTCTCCTCACGCTTGAAGTGTGTGGCGATCCGTTACGCGTCCAACGCGTTCTTCATATCAGCGACAAGATCGTCAGGCGATTCAATGCCGATGGAGACTCGGATGGTTCGATCGCTGATGCCAGCCCCAACGCGGGCTTCGGCGGTCATGGAAGCGTGGCTCATTGTTTCTGGGTATTCGATGAGGGATTCCACTCCACCTAGAGATTCTGCGAGTTGAAAGAGTTTCAGGTTCTTGAAGACCTTCTCTGCGAATGCACGGTCTTCAGTGACGTCAAAGCTGAGCATGGCGCCGAAACCTTCCTGCTGAGATTTCGCGAGTTCGTGTTGCGGATGCGATTCCAGACCAGGGTAGTAGACCCGGTCGACTTTCGAATGTTCTTCCAACATGCGAGCGACTGCCATCGCTCCTTTTTGATGTGCTTCCATGCGTGGACCGAGTGTCTTGACTCCGCGCAGAACGAGCCATGCATCGAAAGGAGAGCATGCCAATCCCATTACATTGACGATGTAGGAAATTCGTTCCTGATGCTCTTCTTTTTTCGTAATGACCGCTCCGCCGACAACGTCTGAATGTCCGTTGAGGTATTTCGTTGTCGAGTGAATCACCACATCGACTCCCATCTCCAAGGGTCGTTGGAGGTAAGGGGAAAGAAAAGTGTTGTCGGCGATTGATATTAAACTGTTTGCTTGAGCGATTTCGACCATCGTTTTGATATCGACAATGTTCAACAAAGGGTTGCTGGGAGTTTCGATCCAGATCCCTTTTGTCTCAGGTGTGATCGCCGCTTTGACAGCATTCAGATCACGCATGTTCACAAACGAAAACTTGTAGCCTTGAGAGGTGAAGATGTCGTAGAACAGGCGAAATGTTCCACCGTAGATATCGTTGCCAGCGATGATGTGATCGCCCGGTTTGAACAAGTACATCGACGCCGAAATCGCCGCCATGCCGGTACTCACCGCCCGGCAGTCAATCCCGCCTTCAAGAGAAGCAAGGTTCTCTTCCAGTGCACTTCGCGTCGGGTTTCCAGAGCGTGTGTAGTCGTATCCGCTGTTCGTTTCGAGATCGTTCCAGTAAAACGTTGAAGTTGGGTAGATTGGAGTTATACAACTATTGTACGCCGTGTCTTTGTTGACGCCGGTATGTACGCAGCGTGTCTGAAAATCCATGTTGATGTCACTTAAGTTAGAAGAGCATTTTTTGTTTTGCCGGACACTTAAAGTGTCCGGCTAAGAATGTGCGTCGGAACATTGTCTTAGGTCAAATTCATTGACTTCAAAAACTCGTCGTTCGATTTTGTTCGTCGCATGCGATTCGTGAGCAGTTCCATCGCTTCGGTGGGGCTCATGTCGTTGAGGACGCGGCGGAGAATCCAGACGAGGCGGAGTTCTTCTTCGTCCATCAGCAGTTCTTCTCGGCGAGTGCCGGACTTGTTGACATCAATAGCAGGCCAGATTCGTTTTTCAACCATGCGGCGGTCAAGATGCAGTTCTGTGTTGCCGGTTCCTTTGAATTCTTCGAAGATGACTTCGTCCATCCTGGATCCGGTATCAACTAAGGCGGTCGCCAAGATCGTCAGGCTGCCACCTTCGTCAACGGCACGTGCGGCACCGAAAAAACGTTTCGGATGTTGCAGAGCATTCGCATCGACACCACCGGTCAGAATCTTTCCAGAATTCGGACATTCCGTATTGTAGGCACGTGCAAGACGAGTAATGGAATCGAGAAAAATGACGACATTTTGACCGTACTCGACCATCCGCTTCGCTTTTTCGATCACCATTTCTGCGACCTGAATGTGGCGGCTAGGTGGTTCATCGAACGTGCTGGAAACAACTTCGCAATTGTCGGCTTTCACTTGCCGCTCCATGTCTGTCACTTCTTCCGGTCGTTCATCGATGAGCAACATGATGACGTACACATCCGGATGACTTCTTATGACCGCTTGTGCAAGTTGTTGCAGCAAGACAGTTTTGCCCGCTCGAGGTGGAGAGACGATTAAGCCACGCTGACCAAATCCAATCGGAGCCACGAGATCAACAATCCGGGTACTGATTTCTGCGCCATCTTCTGACAATCTCAATCGATCCTTTGGATGCAAAGGTGTCAAGTCGTCAAATGGAACTTTATCGGCGACAAGGTTCGGGTCGTTGCCGTTAATTGCTTCAACTCGAAGCAAGGCGAAGTAGCGTTCGTTCTCTTTCGGAGGCCGAATTTGTCCGGCGACCGTGGCCCCGGTTCTCAATCCGAAACGACGAATCTGGCTCGGTGAAACGTAAATATCGTCTGGACAGGGAAGATAGTGGTAGTCGGGGCTTCGCAGAAAACCGAACCCGTCAGGGAGGATTTCAAGAGTTCCTTCACCGAACATTAGGCCATTTAGCTTGGTCCGTTCCTTAAGGATGCGAAAGATGAGATCCTGTTTCTTCAAGCCCTGGAATTCTTCAACCTTTTCCTGTTTCGCGAGTTCCATTAACTCCTTTACCGTCATCCGTTGCAAAGCGGCGATGTGGATGTCCCCTTGCTTCGCGTCTTCGTAGTGCGAATTTGCGGGATCGTAGATTGCCTGACTGCCTGTGGATGGACCGTCAGAGTTTTCATCGGGTTGATGAAGGTGAGTGGATTCGGATGGTTTCGCCATGATTTGGCCTCGATGTGAATTGAGAGAGGAGCTTGTTGATCCCTGTTTAAATGGCAACTGAAGGTCCATTCGGAAATCAGGGAGATCAGTGAGTTAGGAATGATGTGTTAAAAGTGAGGACGTGTGGTTGAAATTGAGTCGCTTACGTATGGGCTTCTACCCGTTGGGATGGGAAACGAACGTGAAGCCATTCGGAAAGTTTGCTGGCCGCGGTTTGCAAGTCGCCGCCGTTGTTGATCGTAATGTCTGCGCGTTGTTCTTTTTCCTTTAATGGAAGCTGACTCGCTTCGCGTTCGTGGAATTGTTCTTCTGTCCAGTCTCTTTGCTTGACACGCTGCAAACGTAAATGTTCTGGAACATCTAGGAAGACAATTGCGTCACAAACCGGAGACCACCCTGCTTCGAGAAGTAATGCTGCGTCTATGATGATTAGCTTGCAAAACTGCTGGTCTTGGATTTCTTTGAGTTGATTCTCGATGAAATTCCGAATTTCTGGATGAACAACCGATTCCAGTTGCTGCCGAGCTGCTTGCTTTGCTGGTTCTGTCCCAAACACCAGATCTGCAACTTTGGACCGCACGACTTCACCGGAATTATCAAAGATGACGTCGCCAAAATGATTTCGTAACGCTTCTCTGACGGATTCCTGTCGCAGAACTTCGTGTCCAATCACATCTCCATCGAGGCGACAGACCGAAACAAACTCGCTCACCGCGTTTGCGATGGCTGTTTTTCCGGAACCGATCCCACCGATGATTCCAATCACTGGAATCCGTGCAGCGGACATAACGACATGATCCCTGAGTTAGGAGAATTGGAGGAAATAAATGACTGGTGTCTGAAAGTAATGTCGGGGGGAAGTGACGAGTGTGAGGCACTCGAATATCGCGGACGGAAGTGAATCGACATTCCCTTGATCTTTGAACCCGAAACTCCTTTTCCGGCAGATGTCGAACGCACAGGAAGCGCTTTCGACGTACATCGTGCCTCAGATGACGCCCGTTGTCAATCATTAACTCGATTTTCTTAGTTGAAGCCGACGCTCCTCAGACTTGGAAATCCAACGCCCAGAAGGCATGATTGGCCTGGGTGCGAAGTCAAACACGAAGATTTTGGAACTAAACTGAAAGACTTTGCGTCTCAAGGACGGCAGCGAATTCTGCTCCATGACTTTAAGACCAATTCTGGTAGAAGTTTCAGGAAGAATATAAGATGACTCGATATATGACCTCTGGCCTCATTCTCATTGGCCTCGTTTCGACCGGGTTTCTAGTTTCTATGGCGGCGGAAAGACCGCTCTCGGACATCCGCAAAGATGCCGAGAAGCTTTACAAAGATGGGCAATACAAGGAAGCCCTGGTCCTATTTAAAGAGCTCACTACAGATGCCGAGAACTCGGGTGATGAACTAACAGAAGACATTCGATTGGCTGTCGGTTGTCTCAGCCAGTTGCAGAAACTGACGGAACTTGACGCACTTCTTGAAGATGTCATCGAATCACATCCAGATGATTGGCGAGCATTCTGGGCATCTGCTCAACAAATGATGCAGACCACACACTATGGCTACATCGTTGGCGGAGAATACCTGCGCGGGAATCGTCGCGGCGGCGGGCAGTATGCCTCCTCAATGGAACGCGACCGTGTGCAGGCATTGAAATGGATGTTCGATGCGCATCGCCTCAAAGCGGATAACGTCGACGAGCCTCAATCTTCCAACTTCTACAAATAATTCGCATCTGTTATCGCGACAGGACGAACAAATAATCTAGCCTGGATGCTGCAAGACCTGACCGACATCACCAAACTTCCGGACTATCGCATTGGCTATTACGGTTACGGGAACGGTCGGGCACAAGGCGCGCCGGTTGACGAAGACGGAACACCAGTTTATTACAACGTTCCAGGGTCACTTGATGCAGCGACCAATGACGGAGAGCGCTGGCGCTGGCTTCTGGCGGAGGTCGTCAACTCCAGTCCAAGCCGCAAGGCGGAGATCACCTACGACCTCGCGATATTTGCCCGCAGCCAGTTCGGAGTTCGCACGATGCGACAGTGGGGCATCCGCCTTCCAAGAGCCACTGAAGAGTCCGCGAAAGATGCTGGAACCTGGGCGCTGAACACTCTGGATGAAAACGAAACAATCGCGCGTTTGGCGACCGGCGTGAAGAGATTCAAACTCCCGCACGACTATGACTTTATCGCTCGGTTTCGTGAACTGACTCAAAGTGAAAACAATTCTTGGTCGGAGAGTGCTTACTACCAACTTGCAGAAATCTTTGAGGACCGTCAGCAATATCCAGAAGCTGCGAAGATGTGGCGCGAGTCGATTGCGAAGCATGGCGACAATCGGAATAGAAACAAGAAGCTGCGGCTCGAGCAAATCGTTGATCATTGGGGACAATTCGAAGGTGTCGGCAGCCAACCTGCTGGACAAGGTGCGACGATAGACTATCGCTTCCGAAACGGTGATTCTGTCGCCTTTGAAGCTTACGAACTGAAAGTCCCTGAACTGCTGCAAGACGTAAAGGATTACCTGAAATCCAGCCCTAAACAACTCGACTGGCAAAAAGCACAACTCGGGAACATCGGCTACCGCATTGTGTCGAAAAACGAAATGAAATACCGGGGCCGCATGGTCGCCAACTGGACTCTCGACCTGAAGCCGCGTCCAAATCATTACGACCGACGCGTCACCATCACGACGCCGCTGCAAAAAGCGGGAGCGTACTTGCTCTCCGCCAAGATGATAGATGGCAACACGAGCCGCGTGATTATCTGGCTCGATGATACAGCGATCATCAAAAAGAATCTCAATGGAAAAGCGATGTACTTCGTCGCTGATGCTGTGACAGGAGAGCCGGTTTCAAAAATGAAAGTCGACTTCTTCGGTTGGCAGCAAGAACGGATCAAAAACACAAAAAGACAATACCGCATCCGCACGCAACAACATGCAGAGTTCAGTGACAATCAGGGAATGATCACCACAGATCAAAAGCTGATGGACCGCAAACTCCAATGGCTCGCAACGGCGAAAGGCAAGGACGGGCGGTTTGCGTACCTCGGCTTCAACCGCGTCTGGTATGGGAACTACATCGATCAACAGTACAACCAGCGGAAGACGTATGTCGTCACCGACCGACCTGTTTACCGACCGAACCAGACGGTCGAGTTCAAGTTCTGGATGCGGGAAACGAAGTACGACAAACAGGATTCTTCTGTCTTCGCAAACAAAACCTTCACCGTCAAAATCAACGACCCGCAAGGGACAGAAGTTTACAAGAAATCAGCCAAGACCGACGAATTCGGCGGGCTTGCTGGTCAGTTCGAACTTCCGGAAGACGCGAAACTCGGGCAGTATTACATCTATATCAATCACAATCATGGTGTCAGCGGCGGGAATCATTTCCGTGTTGAGGAATACAAGAAGCCGGAATTTGAAGTCACCATCAACACACCTGACAAACCGATTGAACTCGGTGAAACCGTCACCGCAACGATTCAAGCGAAATACTTCTACGGTGCCCCGGTAACGAATGCGAAAGTGAAATTCAAAGTCGAACGATCTGCGCACGACTCGCGCTGGTATCCCAACGACCGCTGGGACTGGCTCTACGGCAACGGCTACTGGTGGTTTACATCGGATTACAGTTGGTATCCCGG
>DAOUPA010000185.1 GCA_030626405.1 Planctomicrobium sp. | reverse complement strand
CAAGGTGACAATGCCGACCGTGACAACTTTTGTACTCGCGGTACTAGCTGGAGCATTTATTAGCCTGGGAGCAATGTTTGCCACGGTTGTCACAACCGGCGCAGGAGACGTGCTTCCCTACGGGATCACAAAACTCTTGGGAGGCGTCGCCTTCTCTCTTGGACTGATTTTGGTCATCGTGGCTGGCGCAGAGTTGTTCACCGGAAACAACTTGATTGTGATGGCAGTCGCCTGCAAACGTGCGACTTACTTTCAACTCTTGCGAAACTGGTCCATCGTGTATGTCGGAAACTTCGCAGGTTCGCTGGCGACAGCGGGTTTCGTATTCTTCAGTAAACAATACACATTCGCAGACGGAGCTGTTGGGGAAAATGCCCTCTTCATCGCCAATGCAAAATGCAATCTTGGGTTTGTCCAGGCGATCGCTTTAGGCGTGCTCTGTAATGCACTGGTCTGCCTTGCAGTGTGGCTCTGCTTCAGCGCTCGCTCAACGACCGACAAGATCCTTGCGATCATCTTTCCCATCACAGCATTTGTTGCAGCAGGCTTCGAGCACAGCGTCGCAAACATGTACTTCATTCCATTAGGGCTATTCATCAAGGGGACTCTGCCCTCAGGCACCGACAGTTACAGCAACTTGACCAGGGACAATTTTTTGATCTCGAACCTGTTGCCTGTGACCATTGGTAACATCATCGGAGGGGCGTTCATGGTCGGGGTGGTTTATTGGTTCGTTTACTTGCGAAGCGAAGAACTTGAAGACTCCAATGCGAAAGGGTGATTCATTGACCGAAAACACAAACCAACCCATCGTCGTTGGACTTGGTGAACTGCTGTGGGATGTTTTTCCAGATGGGAAACGACCTGGCGGGGCGCCTGCAAATGTTGCGTTTCAGGCTCAGCAACTGGGCTGTTGCGGGCTCGTGGCGAGTCGCATTGGGCAAGACAACTTAGGCAATGAACTCATTGGATTTCTCCAGTCGAAGAATCTTCAGACTTCAGTGATTCAACGAGATGAGACAGCCCCGACCGGTCGAGTGACGGTGTCGATCAATGCTGAGAACCAACCTGAGTATATCATTCACGAAGATGTCGCCTGGGACAATCTTGAGTTCACCGCAGAGCTGGAAACTGTCATGCAAAAAGCTGCCGCCGTTTGCTTTGGGACACTGGCGCAAAGATGCGCCACCTCAAGAGAAACGATCTACAAAGCGGTTGCGGCGACTCCCGAAAAATGCCTGCGCGTTTACGATATCAACATTCGGCAAGACTATTACGACATCGCCTGGATTGAATCGTCACTAAACCTTGCCACGATCTTGAAGCTGAACGACGACGAAGTCGACCTGCTCGCATCAATGTTGAAATTGCCAGCCAACCACACTCAATTCGCCGAGGCACTTATCGATAAGTACGATTTGAATCTCGTCTGCATCACACGCGGCGCGAATGGTTGTCTGGTCGTCAGTTTAGACGACTCGATTGATGTTCCTGGCGAGCCAATCGAAGTCGCTGACACGGTCGGTGCCGGAGATGCCTTCACCGCCGGGCTGATTTTCTCCCAACTCTCAGGCAGGTCACTCGAAGCATCAGCTTTCTTTGCCAACAAAATCGGTGGCATCGTCGCTTCTCATCACGGAGCAATGCCTGACCTGATTGACGAATTTGCGAAACTGAAGATTGGGTGATGTCACAAACAAAGTTTGGCCCACTGTAAGGATTGTTAGACCTTTGGTATCGTAGTTGGATTCCTGAATTTCGTGGTCATCGTTCACCTTGAATCACTCTCGCTTGTATTGGAAGATTAAAATGAAATCGTACTTACTCTCAACTTCTTGTCTGATGCTCGCTTTGTGCCTGAGTTCCTGTCGATCAGAGACGGAGACTGCTGACTCATCAGAAGCAAACACAAATGTGCCGTCCGAATCCGAAGAATCTACTGAAATGAATACGGAACCTGAAAAGGCTGAATCCTCTGAAGAAACACCTTCCACAGACGATAAGGTGCTGCGGCATGCGGTGTTCTTTTCATTCAAAGAAGAAGCAACGGAAGAACAAGTCAACACAATCGTCAAAGCGTTTCGGAACTTGCCGAACAAAATTGAAGAGATCATCGATTTTCAATGGGGCGTCAACAACAGCCCGGAAGGCAAGAACGATGGCTTCACCCATTGCTTCCTGTTGACCTTCAAAGATGAAGCCGGTCGCGAGGTCTACCTTCCGCATCCAGCTCACAAAGAGTTTGGCAGCACTCTGGGTGGTCTCAACGATCAGGTGTTCGTCATCGATTATTGGGGAACCGCCTCCGAGCCTATGGAGAAGGAACTCAAGCACGCAGTCTTCTTCAAATTCAAAGACGATGCCGACCCTGAAGCAGTGAAAGCAGTCGAAGAAGCGTTCGCCGCGTTGCCTTCAAAAATCGATGTCATCAAACGCTTCGAATGGGGAACAAACAACAGCCCCGAAAAACACGACGCCGGTTTCACCCACTGCTTTATGGGCAGCTTCGATTCAGAAGAAGGCCGAGAAACCTACCTCCCCCACGCCGACCACAAGGCATTCGTCCAGGTCCTCCTGCCAGTCCTCGACAAAGTCCGAGTCATGGACTTCTGGGCGGAAGGGAAACTGGAGGAATAGTTCGGTGCAGCCTGAGCGAGGATCAGGCTTCTGCTTCACTGTCTGAAATACTACCGACTTCCGTCAATTTGGTGATTGCGGCTTCCATCGCGACGAAATAGATTTCTCGAAGGTCGGCTACCTTGACCTTCTCGATGAGATCGTCCTTTAAGTCGCTGTTGATCGCACGTTGGCGGATGGCCTTGTTGATTGAATCGAAATCCCGGGTGCCACGGCTCTGCGAGCCGTGCAAAGCGTCTCTTGGCTGACCATTGTCATCAAACTCAAATCAACTATTCGATATCAACCTGATCAACAATCAAAGGGACAGGTGTCATTCCAGCGTAAGCGGCGGCGCTGGACCATTTCCAGTCTGTTGGTCGATCCACCAGTCCACGGCGAACAGGGTTTGCGTGGATGTAGTCGATGACCTCATTGATCGTCTTAGTCTTCCAGAGGTTCCCATCGTACCCACCGCCCGGTTGCCAGAATCGAAATGTCTCTCGCTTCCTATCTTTAGCAGTCAGTCGCCGCAGCCAATCTTCATTCTGGGTCGTTTGCAGAAAAGATTTCGCACTTCGCGAAACCGGAGCTTTGATCGCTGCAAGAATACGCCGCATCTCATAGTCCTTGCGTCGCGGCAGAATCAGAAGATGGACATGCTCAGGCATGATCGCATACGCAAAGATCGAGACGTCCAGGTTTGTTCGCGTTTTCTCAAGAGCGTCAATAACCCACTGACGAGATCGATCTTTCGACAACAGAGGCCAGCGTTTCCAACACGAGAAGGTCAAGAAGTGAGCGTGACCAGCCTCATTGATCGACCGACGCTTTTTGCGATGCTGTTCTGTCATTGCGAGGTATTTGTAGCTGATTCATTGTATGGCAAATAGGATTGAGCTTGGTGATGACGAAAACGTTTCTCTCTAAAAGTTACGCTACCATCCGCTTCTCACGGCTCGCAGAGCCGTGGCACACTGTCACTCTTCCTCTACTGCTTCAGGTACTCCAAACGCCGCTTCACAGTGTCGTTTTTTAGAACTTCGTTCTGGAACAGGTCTTTAGTAATCTCGAACTTGTAGCCGGGTTTGCCGTCTTGGAGGAGGGTGAGGGAATTCAGGATCAACCCGGCTTCGATGCCGGAGTTGGTCTCTTTGAGAGCCTTGATAAACACTGGTTGTGGGTCGGCGGCGCCGATCAAGCCGAGGAACTCGGCGGCCCGAATACGTACGAGCCGTTGCGGGTCGTTTTCGGCGAGAGTGGCTGCCTGAGTTGCCAAGTCTTTTGCCTCGTCCTCAAAACAACTGCAAACGATCAGTCCCCAGTATCGTTGGCCTGGGTTCTTTGAGTTCAACGCCTCTTCAATTTTTGGCTTCGCTTCATCGAACGGAAGAAGGCTCAGATCAGCGGTCGCGACCAAATTGGCAATCGACTGTTGATGTCTCTGTCCGAATTCAGCAGGAGCGTCAAAGACTTTTTCTGCTAACACGCTTTCCGGAATGAAGCTCAAGTCAGGGAGTTGCGAAATGAACGCCGACAACTCCCCTCGCAGTTCCTTGAGAGTTGCTGCGTAGGCAGGATCACCTGCGAGGTTTTTGACTTCATGGGGATCAGCTTCGATGTCGTACAATTCTTCAACAGGACGTGTTTCAAAGAAGTGACTTTGTGCGGCGTTCAACTTGCCAGCTTCGTAGAGTTCTCTCCATTCCTGATAGGCGAGCATACGGTAGCGGTAGTTGTTCTGGAGACCATCGAAGTTGAAGGGCTGATAGTTGCGAATATATTCAAATCGCCCTTTGCGCCATGTTCGGACGAGATCATATTTTTCATCGAATCGATCTGCGTAACCAAATGCCGTGTTACGTTTGTTGACTTCGGAAGCTGTCACTCCTTTACCGAGAAACGGCTTTCCGTCGACTTGCTCAGGCACATCGATCCCTGCCAGGTGCAGCGTTGTCGGACCAAAGTCGATGAAGCTGACGAAGCCGGTCTGCCGCGAGCCTAATTCGGCATCGACGAGATGTTTCCACTTCTCAGGGACACGAACGACGAGCGGAACATGCAGCCCGCTTTCGTAGGCATAGCCTTTTCCGCGCGGAAGGACTCCACCGTGATCGCCGAAGTAAAACACAAATGTCTCTTCAAGAAGGCCATCTTCTTCCAGTTTGTCAACCACCGCACCAATCTGCTGGTCAACGCGTTGGATGTTGTCGCGGTATCGGGCATTCGTGTACCGGAAGGTTTTCGTGTCTGGGTGATACGGTGCGACGAAGACGGTCGCTGGGTCGGTGGTTGTCTTTTGGTTCTCCATAACTTTTTTGGGGAAGTGAAGCGAACTTTCATGCGTAGCTGTGAAGCTTTGTACGTAGAAGAATGGTTGCCCAGGTTTGCGATTTCGCCAAGTTGCTTTTCGCGAAGAGGCATTCCAGACACCTTCTCCTTCAATCGCGTTGTAGTCTTTCTTGGCATTGTTCGCCGTGTAATACCCAACTTTACGCATGTATTCCGGAAACATTTTCAAGCCTGACGGCATCGGGACGGTGACGTGCTTGCGGTGGAACTGAGTGCCGATTCTGGGAGCGTAACAACCGGTGATCAGCGTCGTCCGAGCGACGCTGCAGACGGGAGCGTTTGAGAAAGCGTGGTCGTAAATCAAACCATGTGCTGCCAACTCCGCGATCCTTGGTGTTTCAGCCCCGTGAGGATCGAACATCTTCAAGTAGTGGTGTGAATTGTCTTCCGAGATCAGCCAGACAACATTCGGTCTGTCAGCAGCCTGGGGAGATTTCGCGATTGAAGCGAACACAAGAAGAGAGAGAACGAACCGGAACAATTTTATCATAAGAGCGCTTTGTAAGTATTTGAAAGTCAAAGACCGTTAATAAGTCAGGTTACTCGGACGCTTCGTGTCTGCGCACTTCCTGAACGACAACAAGCTGCCCAACGGTTGCATCTCGAAGTGCTTCGAGGGAGTCGTAGTGAAACCTCCGTTGCGGTCGACCATCCAGGTATTGTTTTACGGAGAGAGTGCTGGCAATCTGGGGAGCGAAGTTCAGAATGTCCTGAATGAGATGCTTGAAGTTCTCTGATGACGATGTTGATTTACGATCACCAAGATATTCATAATTCATTTCATGTTCCACCACACGCAAGTACCGTTCCGGGGAATCCGTAGCGAGCCAAAGTGCCATTGTGTCGTGATCACTTCGCAAAGGAGCCTTCGCAGGTTCTCTCGCCGCCGAAGCAGGTGGAGTCGCCTGAGAATGAGCACCACGTTCGACAGATGTTGTCGGGACTGCTCCCACTGTCAGAAAAGTGAATGATGACCAAGGGAGAGCTTCCAGGACATTGCCGGAAATGTCCAGTATCGTGAATCCTTGTGGTTCGCAGCGAACATGATGCAGCAGCGGAGCATGTTTCAAATCGGGGATGTTGTTTGTGTCGACCACGCCTGCATGACAATCAGCGTTTTCGAGTTCGGCTGCGAGTTGAGTCGCCTTTTCGTATGAAAAATTGTCTGGAAGAATTCCGGGGAGATGCCGCAGACGAATTCTGGCATCCGTTCGGTGATACTCGAAATCCCGAATGAGCAAGTCCACAATTGGCTCATGGTCATCAGGTAATTCGGAGATGAAGACAGAAAACGTTCCTTGCAAATTCATGAAATGATCCAAACCGACATGAAGAAAGAGGTCTTCTCGCAGTTTAACAATCTCACGGTAGAAATGAGAACTCTCTTCGGAAAATGCGTTGAAGCGGTTTGCCGTACACTTGAAGTGTACGGCTAAATATTTGTGCTTATGCCGTCGCCAGCGCTTCTTTTCCAATGCGATGACAGAAGTCACCGAACGCTTCGTTTTCGTTTCGTTCCGTTTTGAACTTCGCCAGGATCGGAGAAAGCGTCGAGCCGATTTCTGCCTCCGGGACCATGTCTTTATGAATGAACCCGATCCGTGTTCCTTGTGCGTTTCCACCGAGGTAAACCGTGTACTTGCCGCGGGCTTTTCCGACGAGACCAACGTCCGGTGTGTACGGACGGGCACAACCGTTCGGGCAACCTGTCATGTGTACGGAAATTCTCTCTTCGCCGAGACCATGTTCTTGCATGACCGCATCGATGGAGTCAATCACACTCGGCATGACACGTTCGGATTCAGCGATTGCCAGTCCGCAAGTCGGTAACGCCGGGCAGGCGAAAGAGTAACGTCGCGTGAGTGATAAATCTTCTGCGAGTGAGATGCCATGTTCTTTGAGAATGCCTTCAATTTCCTGCTTGTCGGTGGCGTCGATATCACAAAGGATGATTCCTTGCAGCGCGGTCAGGCGAGTCTCCATGCCGTACTTGTTCAGTAGAACCCGCAGTGCAGTTTTCAGCCGGAAATCGCCTTCATCTTTGATTCGACCACTCTCAACATTGATGCCTAAGAAGAGCTTACCGCCTCCTTGTTCATGCCAGCCCATGTGATCATCAACATCGGTGACGTCAGTCGCGTGCGGTTCTGGCAGCGAGCTTCCGTAATACTCCGCGACTTTGGCTTTGAACTTGTCGAATCCCCAATCGTGGATCAGGTACTTCATCCGCGCTTGTTTACGGTCAGCACGGTTTCCGAAATCTCGTTGGACTTTGACAACAGCTTCACAAATCGCAACAACTTGGTCTGGGGCGACGAATGTCAATTTCTGACCGACCGCTGGAAATGTATTCTTCTTCGCCGGTGTCATTCCCTGCCCACCACCGACGAGAACGTTGTAGCCGACGATTTTTTCGCCTTCGACAATCGCCATCAAGCCTAAGTCCTGAGTGTAGATGTCGACGCAATTGTCCTCCGGCAATGCGATTGCCATTTTGAATTTGCGTGGCAGGTAGGTCTTCCCGTAGATCGGTTCATCAAACGAAACTTCCGAGACTTTCGTTTTCTCGCCTTCGTCGTCAGTCAGCCAGATTTCCGAGTACGCTGTACTCTGCGGTGCGAAGTGTTGTGCCAACTCGGCAGCCAGAGCTTGCATTTGCTCATGTACTGGACTGTTATGATGCGGTGCCGGGCAGCACATGAAATTACGGCAAACATCCCCACACGCCGACAGTGTTGAGAGCTTACTCTCGTTGATCCCGCGAATCGTCTCTTTCAGATTTCCTTTGACGACTCCATGTAGCTGGAATCCCTGACGGTCAGTAATTCGGACCGTTTGATTCGCGTATTTGTCTGCGATATCCAATTCCGCGAGAAACTGAGCTGCCGTCACCTTACCGCCTGGAATCCGGCTGCGAACCATAAAGCTGTACGATTTCGAGCCGCCACCCCGTTCGTCGCGATTGTCCTGCTGATACGTGCCATGAAACTTAAGCAACTGCGCGCTATCGGCGCTCACATTCGGATCGCTGTTGCCTAAATCTTCCTCAATCGCCCCACGCAGATAGTCGCTCGAATCCTTGAGAACTTCCATCTTGCTGAGCTTTTCGTCCGCCATCATTCACTCCAAAAATTCTATTTCAATGCTGCAATTACAGCCAGTTTTGCATCGATTGACGGGAGAGTAGCAGGTCTGCAAAGCAGGTGTCGAGACCTGCCTAAAGGAGATTTCGAACATGATGTTCGCGAAAACCAAAAACGGGGAGATTCACAGGCAACGTTTCAGCGGCTACATTGCGGGTTCAGAATCATGTGGATGCCGAATATTCAAAATCCGTTTTCAAGGAAAGAACCGCGATGGAATTGCTCGAAACTCTCACTCAGACGCCATCTGTCCCCGGTCGTGAAGATCGAGTTCGTAAAGTGATTGAAGACTACGTCACCGAAATGGGACTGTTCGATGAGATCCGGACCGATCCGATGGGGTCGCTGATTTGTGTTCGGAAGTCTCGACCGAAGGATGGTAGCACCGTCGAGAAGCCACTCAAGGTGATGCTGGCGGCGCATATGGACCAGATCGGGTTTCTTGTTTCACATGTCGGCAAAGATGGATTCGTGAGAGTCAATCCCGTCGGTGGGTTTGATCGACGCAACCTGTTTGCACGACGCGTTAAGGTTTGCACGTCCACTGAAGACCTGCGCGGAGTGATGAACCCCGGCGGGCGACCGGTTCATATCGCTTCCGAAGAAGAAAAGAAAAAGATTCCAGAGATCAGCGATTTCTTTATCGATTTGAGTCTGGACCCGGAAGTCGTCAAAGAGAAAGTCAAGATCGGTGACATGGTCGTTCTCGAAGGACCATTCTCCGAAGTCGGCGACTCTGTTGTGTCGCAATGTCTCGACAATCGTGTCGGTTGCTGGGCAGTCATCCGGGCGATTGAGAAACTGACTCACCACGATTGCGAAATCCACGCGGTCTGGACGGTTCAGGAAGAAGTCGGGCTGCGTGGCGCGATCCCAGCTTCGTTCGAAGTCGCTCCGGACATTGGACTCTCTTGCGATACAACACTCAGTTGTAAAATCCCTGGTGTTCCGGAAGAGCAACGCGTAACAGTTCCCGGCGATGGCGTTTGCCTGAAGATTATGGATTCCTCAACGATCACTGATCTCAAGCTTCTGGAACAACTCGAAGGGATCGCGGAGATGAACAACATCCCCTGCCAGCGCGGTGTGCTTCCTCGCGGTGGACAAGATGGCGCCGCGATTCAGAAATCTCGCTCCGGCGTTCGTGTCGCAGTCTTTGCCTGCCCGGTGAAGTACATTCATACAGTCACGGAAATGTCCCACAAAACCGATCTTGAATCATACCCTGAATTGCTGGCAGCTTATCTGGAACAGGTTTGAGGATATTGACACGAGTGAATACCGCTGACAATCAACATTGATCAAGGTATGATGAATCCCTCTTCGGACAAAACTTACAAACAGGCGTTCCATATGAAACTCTCTTCTCTCACAGCCGCAATGGCTTTTGCAGTTCTCCTTTCGTTCAGTGCAACTCATGCTGCTGATAAAGCAAAGCCATCGAAAGTCTTGTTTGTCACCCAAAGCAAAGGGTTCGTTCACAGTTCGGTGAGGCGAAAGGAAACGCTCGCGCCTGCCGAAATTGCACTCACGCAGCTTGGTGAGCAGACCGGATTGTTCGAAGTTCATTGCACACAGGATTGCGAAGCCGATTTCACGAAGGAGAATTTACAGAAATATGACATCGTCGCGTTCTACACGACCCTGGACCTTCCGATTGCAGAGAAGGACATGCAGTATTTCTTCGACGACTGGCTGAAACAGAAAGGGCATGGCGTCCTTGGATTTCATTCCGCCGGTGATACTTTCCATAACGATGAGCGCTATTGGGATATGATCGGTGGCGTCTTTATCGGTCATCCCTGGACGGCAGGGACAAAGGTGACATTGACGAACCACGAAACCGACAATCCTTTGGTTGCACCTTTCGGAAAAGATCATACCCAACTGGAAGAGATCTACATGTACGAACACTGGCAACCGAAAAAGGTCCGTGTGCTGTTAAGCCTGGATTACTCCCAAAGCCCAACAGGAAACGCAGTGCCAACCAAACATGGCTATCACGTCCCGGTTTGCTGGATTAAAAATTATGGAAAGGGAAAGGTGTACTACAACAATCTGGGACACCGGGAAGACACTTGGACGAGTAAGCCATATCTCAACTCCATCACTCAAGCAGTGAAATGGATACGCGGCGATATCGAAGTTGATGCAACACCGAATCCCGATGTCTCCGCCGCTCAAGAAAAGAAAGCCCAAGCCGACTTCGCAGCCGGAAATTTCCAGAAGAGATAAACGTTCGCGGAGTACACCTCATGAAACGTATTGCTGTTTACGCAGGCACATTCGACCCGTTCACATTGGGGCACGAAGATATTTCGCTTCGTGGCGCGAAGTTGTTCGATGAATTGGTCATCGGCATTGGAATCAATCCGGACAAAGAGCCACTCTTCAGCCCGGCTGAGCGACTCTCTATCGTGACGCAAATTTTTTGCGACGTTCCCAATATTTCAATTCAGTGCTTCACTGGTTTGACAGTTGATTTCGCACGTTCAGTCGGTGCCTCAGTGATGGTGCGTGGGATGCGTACGGTCTCCGATATCGAAGCGGAGTTCACGATGGCACTGGCGAATCGAACAATCGCACCCGATCTTGAAACTGTTTTCCTGATGGCGTCCGAAACGTATTCGCATATCTCCAGCACGTTGATAAAACAAATCGCCATCATGGGGAAAGATACCAATGCCGAGCAATTGCGAAAGTTTGTCCCGGAACCTGTGATCGCTCCATTGCTTGAGAAAGTTCGCGCACCAAATTAACGCTCAACTCCATCACTAAATCGAGGCAACATTGAAGATTGACCGCATCGCCGTTTATCAGGTCGACCTCCCTCTTCACGAAGGAAGCTATCACTGGTCAGGCGGGAATACCGTCGAAACCTTCGATACGACCATTATCGAGATTCACACCGATGAAGGGCTGACCGGTTGGGGTGAGGTTTGCCCGCTTGGGCCAGCTTATCTTGCCGCGTATGCCAATGGTGTCCGCACCGGGATTCGAGAACTGGCTCCTCATCTTCTTGGCGAGAATCCGCTGGAATTGGGGAAACTCAATCTCACGATGGATGCGCTCATGAAAGGGCATCCGTACGTCAAATCCGGTATCGACATGGCATGTTGGGATCTTCTGGGGAAGGCAACTCAGCAACCTGTTTGCGAGTTAATGGGAGGCCGCTTCGGTGACGATTTCGTACTGTACAGAGCAATCTCGCAGCTCTCTCCAGAAGAAATGGCAAACAGCATTTCACAGTATCGTGAAGAAGGCTATCGACGTTTTCAACTTAAAGTCGGTGCCGATCCCAGTGTTGATATCGCCCGGATTCACGCCTGTCGCGAAGTGCTGCAACCCGGCGACCGACTCATCGCAGATGCGAACACCGGTTGGACCTCGCACGATGCGTTGCGCGTCGCGAACGGAGTCCGCGACCTCGACGTTTATATCGAACAACCTTGCCGCACCTATGAAGAATGCCTCCGCGTGCGGCAGGCGATTTCGCTTCCATTTATCCTGGATGAAGTCATCGATGGCATCGACAAACTGACGCGTGGACATGCCGACGCGGCGATGGATGTCGTCAACATCAAGATCAGCAAGTTTGGAGGACTCACCAAAGCGAAACTGGCCCGCGATTTGTGTGTTTCGCTCGGAATTGCGATGACGATTGAAGACAGTTGGGGAGGCGACATCATTACCGCCGCGATTTCGCACCTCGCCCACAGCACACCAACCGAATGGCTGTTCACTTCGACCGACTTCAATAGTTACGTCACCCGCTCCATTGCCGACGGAGCACCACACCGCAAAAACGGAAGAATGTCCGCTCCTACCACCCCCGGGCTCGGTTGCGAAGCAATTCGTGAAGAACTAGGCGAACCGGTCTTTACGATTTCGTAATCGTCGCAGAGAAGGCTACGCAGCGGCAGATTGTTCTTCTTCGCGAACTGCTTTTTTTGCCTGTTCGCTCGCTTTTTTACCTGCAGTGGTGATGCGATACATCAGGCCGGCGTTGCGGTCTTCCAGTTG
>DAOUPA010000156.1 GCA_030626405.1 Planctomicrobium sp. | reverse complement strand
GTACGGTGGCCTGCAGCGTCTGCCCGGACGCTTCGCGCGCCAGCCGCTGCGCCGCCAGCCGACGCAACTCGTCATAGACGAGTGGCAATAGTTCCTCGGCTGCCTGCGAGTCGCCCTGCTTGATCGAATTCAGAATTTGAGTGACTTGGTTGGCATCGCTCATACTCGGTTCCGGCAAGGGGAATGCTAATCTTTACAATCCTCTATCGTACTCGCCAAACGCCCGTTGTCATGTGTGATGTGCATTTTTTCGATTCCGCATTCAGACTGACGATTCGCTATCTCGCTTTCAAACAGGCCATGAAGGAAAAACGGCGTGGTCTCCGTCTTTCTCGAATCACACCTCCCGGGTTCAGTAAGCCCCGAGTGAGTTGTTTTTTGGGGGGAGTTGTCGTTGCTCCATTGACTCCGTCACATTCTGCCTGCTTTGCGTCCGCAGTCATCATCCTAGGGTTTCAGGCATCGCGGTTGATGAAGACCCGTTACGATGCGGCCGCAACCACGAATGAGAACCGTCGGCACTGGCATCGCCTGCGCTCGCATCCAGGCCCGGAAGCGTTTATTCAGGTACCATCTGGTCAAAAAAGAGCCTGTCGAGCCCCATTCTGGAAGCGTGATATCACAAACACGAACCAATCAAACGCAAAAAACTCCTCCGCCTGAAAATTAAAATTTCAACCTCGACTTTTTCAGAATTGACTACGTAACAACACATGGCTCGCGCGCTTCCCGAATGTCAGCATCTTGATACACTCTCGATGGATAGCTCGATCCTCTCCTGGAGAACGATATGAATTGGCTTAGAATGTTGACGACGGTTTCGATGCTCGCCGTGGGCGGATGGTTAGCAAGTGAAGTGCAAGCTGAGGAATTCGAAGCTGCCACTCCTGGCACGACTTGGGAGAGAAAGACTCCTGACGACGTGGGCCTTAACGCGACGAACCTGGCGGAGTTTAGCAAGTTTGTTGGCGGTAGAGGCTGTGTTGTCAGGCACGGCTATTTGGTTTATTCGTGGGGTGACATGAGCCGACGCACCGATTTGGCTTCGGCTTGCAAACCGCTATATTCACACCTTCTCTTCAAAGCGGTCGAAGACGGTCGGATTGAGAGCCTGGATGAAAAAGTAAATCGATGGGAACCGCGTCTCCAAAAAATTAACGAGCACTTGAATTTCAAAGACACAAAGATCGCTTGGCGGCATTTCGCCAACCAGACTTCGTGTTACCAGTTAGTCGAGAAACCTGGAACTGCATTCGATTACAACGACTGGCAAATGGCTTTGTTTTGGGACACTTTGTTCTTAAAGGTCTACGGTACGACCTACGATAAAGTTGATAAGCAGGTTTTCCAATCGCTGTTGACTGACCAACTTGGATGCCAGGACAATCCGACAATGATGGCGTTTGGAACGAAGAACCGGCCTGGCCGCGTCAGTATTTCCGTTCGCGACTTCGCCCGCTTCGGCTTGCTTTACTTGCGCGAAGGGGAGTGGAATGGCAAGCAACTCATCAGCCGAAGACATGCGATAATGGCGGTTACCAACCCATTGCCGAACTCCATACCACGAGCGGGCCACAAGTCGGCGGAGATGATTGACGGTCAGCGATCGCTCGGATCGCTGGAGAAACCTGACAACCAGACCGACCATTTTGGCAGCTACAGTTGGCTGTGGTGGATCAACGGCGTTGATCGTGAAGGCACGCGGTTCTGGCCCGACGCCCCTCACGAAACATACGGGGCGTTCGGGCATGGCGGCCCCCGCGCAATGTGGGTGATTCCCAGCTTGGATATTGTCGTTTCATACAACGATGCAAAACTGCAAGGCTGGTACAGTGGCGAGAAGAACCCGACAAACCAGGCCATGAAACGGCTAATGAACGCAGTTCGTCAACCGTGATCTGTCTACGAAAGAAAACAATGCGATTCGCGCTGATACCGACACTTCTCCTAACCGTTTGCTTCACCGCTGGAGTGGATGCAGATGAATGTGGACCGTTCGCCAAGTGGTCGAAGATCGAACTCACGTTTGCAGGTCCTGAATCACAGGGACGCGGTGAGCCAAACCCATTCGCCGTGCGGTTTGATGTGCATTTCACGAGTTCGAATGGGGTGCAGTTTCAAGTTCCCGGTTTCTATGACGGTGATGGTCAGGGAGGTTTGGACGGAAACGTCTGGAAAGTTCGTTTCTCAGCAGGCGAATTGGGAGACTGGAAATTCAAGACGCGCAGCGACAATAACAGACTTGATGGAAAAACCGGTCAATTCACGGTCACCAACACTTCCGACGAAGCTGTCGGGTTTTGGAAGTGGGGGCGGCTTGAATCAGTGGGAACCGCAAAAAACAAAATCCGCTATCTGAAGTTTCGCGATGGTCCGTACTGGCTCAAGGCAGGGTGTGACGATCCCGAAAACTTCCTGGGCAACTACGTGAATTACAACACCTCGGCAAAACGTAAGATAGCGATTGACTACCTCGCGGATCGAGGTATCAACTCCTGTTACATCATGACTCACAACATTGGCGGCGATGATAAAGATGTCTGGCCGTGGCTCGGCGAGTCACAACAAGACGCGATGTTAAATGGTGGTAGCGATTCTCGGTTCGATGTCGCGAAACTCGAACAGTGGCGTGAGTTGTTCGAATATATGCAATCCAAGGGCGTCGTGCCGTATGTGGTTCTTGAAGACGACAGTGCGTGGAAAGGTTACGATCACAACCGCTATTACCGTGAGATCATTGCTCGGTTTGGATACTTGCCAGCTGTGCTCTTTAATTGTGGGGAAGAGCACAATGAGAATTATCGTCTCCCACAAGCGTTACAGTACATGAGCCAACTGCAACAAATCGACCCTTACGATCATCCGCGTGGGATTCATAATGTGAATCGGCCGAGCGTGGATTACGTGGACGCTCCGCAGATTGATTTCACATCGATCCAAACAGGCAACCCCGGCAGCCGGACCGGCCTCAAGCACGCCTTGGAACACAACCGAATTGCCATCGATTGGATCAACCTCTGCCAGCAGCGTGGACAGCGCGTCTTAGTTGTCAACTTTGACGAAGGTCGTCCGGAAGACGACCGACGAGCGTGGTGGAGTGCGTATCTGGGCGGAGGCGTCTGGGAGGCCCATGTGCTGCCGCAATACGATCGACCGATGTCCGCCTGGGAGAATATCTGGAAAGAACTTGGCGGCACACATGCTTTTATGGAAACGCTGCCATTCTGGAGAATGCAGCCACGAAACGATCTGGTAACCGGAGGTCACGCTTTTTGTCTGGCTCGGCCCGGTGAATCTTATGCATTCTACTTACCAGAAGGTGGGAAGATCCAAGTCGAATTGAAAGCAGGTGCAGAATATAATGTCGCCTGGTGGAATCCGAAAAATGGCTTAGATGACTCGTTCTCAGGCAAGTCTACCTGTCAGGGAGGAACGCAAAGTTTCGAAGCTCCCGCGGATGGGGATTGGGCGCTACGCATTGTAAAGAGAAACTAAACCATGCTCAAACACCGGCATTTTTCGGCCTTGCTGGCTTTGACGCTGCTTGTTTTCTTGAATCTCAAGGCTGACGCCGAAGAGCAGCCAAGCGGATTGTCTGTTCAAAACGGCTGGTATGTTCACGACTGTGCAGCCGTTTGGGGATACATGAGCAGACAATCACCCTCAGTCGAAGCAGACCCATCACTCAATATATAAGAACTGATATGAACGTGTCTTATCGCCCAGCAATCCCAACGGCAGTTCTCCGGACATTGATGTGCGGGATCATTGTTACGCAAAGCATTGCAGTGGCAGAGGATCGTTTGGAGCAACGTGACTGGATCAAGCGGCTCGGACGCCGTGAGTTGGTCCTCGTTGGAGATAGCGGGACACAGTGTGTGATGCAGAACGTGAACATCGACTACCGCAGGTGGATTGACGAGTCTGCCGAAGCAGGCTTGAATGCGATTCATATCTGGGCTTTTATGGCGCCCCGACAAACGCCTGATGCCAAAGTCATCGAACATCGCTACGGCTATGTTTATCCGGGCATCACTCCTTGGCCTCGTCACAGCGAAGGGCCGCTGGCTCGGGACGGCTTGCCGCAATGGAATCTTCAACAATTCGATGAGGGGGACGATCCAAACAAACACTATTGGGCACGTTTGCGGGACGTCTGTCACTATGCGAAAAAGAAGAATCTTCTGGTGGGCATCACGGTCTTCTTTGGTTGGCCGAAGCACCAATCGGATTGGGGCTGGCATCCGTTCAATGTCGCCAATGGTGGACACCTTACGGATCGCGGTCGTCTGATTGAGGCCGTTCAACGAATTGCCACACCCGGTCAGGAAATGCTTAACCAGTCTTGGTCCGAAGCCTGGTCAGCCCCACAAAAAACGCAATGGCTGTGGGAACGTTTCGCCGCAAAGCTGCTTGAGGAAACGCTACCACTGGGCAATACGTTTTATGTTTTTATGGACGAACACAGCTATTCCGAAGGGAACTGCGGCGACCATTTCGCCAGTTTCTTTCGTCGACGCGGGGCGTTCTGGATCGATGTTCAACTACGACGTGAAAGTGTCGATGCCGTCGTTGGCGGACACGGAGCAGGTCGAGACATCAACAGGTCCGCAAGGAAATCTTTCGGCAGTAAACCGTATCGACCATTCTTCGAACTCGAACTCCCGCCGTACAAGGGAGCAGAGGTGAGGCACAACCTCTACGCCTGTCTAATCGGTGGCGGTCATTACTTCTTTCACAACGACGCAGACCAGGAAACACCCACGACCGGAATCATGTCATACGATCTCAACGTGAAGAATAATCATCGAGCAGCCGTCCGCAAACGATTGAAATGGCTGGGAATTGCCTGTCAGACCATAAACAAACAGGTAAGTCGACAGCCGGAGATGACACCCCAGAACGATGTTATTATTGAAGGAAAAGGCTATTGCCTGGCTGCTTCGGGGTCGCAGTACATCGTGTACATCAAAAGCGGCGGCAAGGCTACTCTCCAACTTGACGACACAGCGGGTGATTTTATTGTCACAGCAACGAACGCACGAACTGGCGATACAGGCGGTGTCAAGATCACATCAATGGAGCACAAACTGCATCTCGTGTTCCCGGACCAGCAGGATTGGGTCTTGGTCGTAGTACGAAAGACACCGAGAAAGTGAAGAACCGTCGTGGTTTCGGTCTGAACCGATGTCGTGGACCGTCAAGCCATGCACGACAACGTGATGTGCCGGTATCTCGTACGAGCCGCCATCGTCAATGTTGAGTCCGTTTGCGCGGCCTCCGTTGAGCACAAGATTCCGCAGTTCGGTTCTTTGCAGTCAATTTCATCGGGATTCACCGTCCTCAGTTGTTCCTCCCGAACGGTGCCTGCGAGTGGAACACTCGCTCTTCCCCAGTGAGAACGGAACGCTCAGTAGCGATCAATGGCCGGATTGAAGTACGCGCAGACGTCACTGGAAACCAAGTCAATCGGTTCTCAGAGCAACTCGTTCACGTTTTCCGGTGGGCGACCGATCACGGCTTGGTTTCCCTGCACAACAATTGGTCGTTCGATCAACTTCGGATTTTCGACCATCGTCTGAATGGCTTCGGCCCGGGAGAGTATTTTGCCCGCTAGACCGAGTTCCTTGTAGACTGCTTCTTTCTTGCGCATCAGATCTTCCGGTTCCAAACCGAGCATCGTTACAATGCAATCGAGTTCCTTCACGCTCGGCGGGGTCGTCAAGTACTCGACGACTTCCAGTTCGACGCCGGCGTCCTCGATGAGCTTCAACGTTTGACGACTCTTTGAGCATCGAGGGTTGTGGTAGATTTTCATGGTCTTCAGTATTGCTCGGGCAAGTGGAACCGCTACAGACGAGTGTGATGTGCGGGAATGGATTGACTACGGGCGCGCTGATCAAAACGATGCCGATGGAAAACCAACTCCTTGACGAATTGGAATTGAAGAAATAATGTCGTAAATCGTCAAAAGATGCCAGTCAAATCGATGAATGAGTGAACATCGTTCACTCGCCAATTCTTCGATCAGCGCAGCACAAAGCGACTGACGGATTTGCCAAATACCAACATTGATGAGAAGCAAAAACCTAAGCCACTCTCCGCTCATAGTGTCTCAACAATACGCCAAGCCATTCTTTGCAGACGATTTGGTCTGGATCGACTGTGGCCGATTGCTGATCCGGAACTCTGCCTGAAAAAAAGAACGTCCTCCAGTCCGTCGAACTCAAAGATCCCATCAAACTGATTCGTTGCCTTGGTGTCGTGTTCGTGAATTCTCGCTTAGAACTTCTCTCGTATTGGTGCGATTATTCTGCTTCATGAAAGCCGTTTTTTCCAGTCGGTAATGTCTGCAACCGCCGGTCCAGACATTGTGAAACCATTGCAGCGATGGCAATCACAATTTTGCTTTAAGCGATGATGTCGGTCACGACGTTGCCAGCGAGTCCGGTTAAACGGAAGTCTCGACCGGAGAAGAAATGAGTCAGCTTCGTGTGGTCGAATCCAAGTAGGTGCAGGATCGTGGCATGGAAGTCATGAATGTGGACTGGGTTTTCGGCGATCTTGATGCCGTGCTCGTCAGTCGCTCCGTAAGCCATGCCTCCCTTGACTCCTCCTCCAGCCAGCCAGCAAGTGAAGGCCGTTTTGTAGTGGTCGCGTCCGTCCGGGCTGGCTTTCTTCGCACTGGGAGTACGACCGAATTCGGTACACCAGACGATCAGTGTCTCATCCAGAAGACCTCTCTGTTTGAGGTCGGTGATTAACGCTCCCATTCCGCGATCGACGTTCTTGGCAAGTTTGGTATACGACTGCATTTTGCTGTGAGCGTCCCAGTTACCGCTATCGATTAACTCGATGAACCGAACGCCTTGTTCGCTCATTCTGCGAGCCGCCAAGCATTGCCAGGCGAAACTCGATTTATCGTTTCGATCAATTCCGTAGAGCTTTAGTGTTTCTTCGGTTTCCTCAGAGAAGTCAAAGACTTGCGGAGCCGTTTTCTGTAAACCGACCGCCGCTTGAAATGAATACATACGGGCATCGAGAACGCCATCTCCGGGTCGTGCATCGCGATGACGGGCATTCATTCGTTCGAGAAGAGCCAACTCCTGAGACTGATAACGCGCGAGGGCTGGATCAGGAGATAAATTAGAGATCGGTTCAGCCCCGGGAGTGATTCGTGTTCCCTGGTGATAGGCAGGTAGGAAGTTCGAATCCCACGCTTGCGAACCGGCGTATGGGAGTTTCTTTGCGAAAACGATATGCGAAGGTAAATTTGGGTTTTCGGTCCCCATGCCATAACTCACCCACGCTCCAATACCTGGAAGCGTCCCGGCCATCGCACCAGAGTGCATACTCAACGTCGCTTCAAAGTGATCTCCCTTATCACCGTGCATCGAACGAATCAGACAGAGGTCATCAGCACACTGGGCGGTGTACGGAAACAGGTCAGAGATTTCCAGTCCTGATTCGCCGTGACGCCGTGATCCCCACTTACTGGCGGTCAGGATTCGGTCTTTACCCAGACTCTTTCCGTGATCTCGCTCAAGTGCAGACTTCGGATCGAATGAATCGACATGCGAGACTCCGCCTGGCATAAAGAACAGGATGACTCGCTTCGCCTTGACGGGAAACTGAGATGCCTTCGGTGCCAGCGGATTCGCCGTTGCTACGCCTGGCAAACTTCCCACGGCTCCCAGACCTAAAGCACCTGCAATTGTTTGCCGTAACACTTCGCGTCGTGTGATTTCGTTGAACATGGTCTGTTCTCAATTCTTTGGGAAAGTAATTGTGATGC
The DNA here is from genome assembly GCA_030626405.1 of Planctomicrobium sp. Taxonomy (GTDB): domain Bacteria; phylum Planctomycetota; class Planctomycetia; order Planctomycetales; family Planctomycetaceae; genus Thalassoglobus. The sequence continues at coordinate 5,661 of DAOUPA010000156.1, read as the reverse complement.
CGGTTCACTCTTACGTGTGAGCCTTCTGTCTTCAAATTCAATCGATGTAAACAAACTCATTTGAGCTCAGCAGGACTTTCGCCAAGCTCGTCCAGGCGAGGAGTTGGGCCTCCTCGGAAGAGCGTCCTTCAGACTGCAATTGTGATTGATAGCCTTTTAAGTACTCCAGCATTTCTGCCTGATCAGTTCCGTTCGCTGGACGTCCCAGCACAAGCTCGTAGGCGAGTTGTATACGGTCCGTTTCTCCAGAAGCTTCCTTGATGAGGCGATTCGCCAAGGCGATTGCCTTTTCTCGCAAGAACATCCCGTTCATCATCGACAGCGCTTGCAGCGCCACCGTTGAACTGGCTCGCTGAGCGGTGCTTTTATTCGGGTCGGGACCATCATAGAGGGCCATAAACGGATGTTTGTTGAGGCGAGGACTCATTAAGTAAACAGATCGATAATTGTGATCAAAGACCTTTCTGAATGGGTTTCCTTGAGAGAATTTCAATTTGTCATTTGGAGGGAACGGATGGCGACCACCGGTGCCCGGTTCCAGCGTTCCGCTGACGGCGAGGATTGAATCTCGCAATGCCTCAGCGTCCATCCGCTGTCGATCAAAACGCCAGTAATAGACGTTCGCTTCGTCGAGTTTTTCCTGTTCTGGTTGATTGATACTGCTGAGTTGATACACAGACGACAAGACAATTTTCCGATGCAAATGCTTGATTGACCAGCCATGGCTCATGAATTCATGAGCCAGCCAATCGAGCAGTTCCGGATGACTGGGAGGTTCTGCCTGCTTGCCGAAGTTACTTGGGTTCGTCACCAATCCTTTTCCGAAATGAAACTTCCAGATGCGGTTCACGATCACTCGAGGTGTCAATGGATTCTCTGGTGAGGCAATCCATTCAGCCAATTGCAAACGACCACTGTTTCCATCGGGTATCTTTGGCTGGTCGGATGTAATCGCACTCAAAAAAGCACGCGGAGCAACCTCTCCCTTTTTACGAGGATCGCCCGCAATATTGATTCGAACATCGCCAACACCTTTTGTCTTTGTCGAAACAGCCCAAGCTTCTGGAGAGTCGTAGATATCCTTAAGCGATTCTGGAATCGTCATCGAAACAAAATCAGCCCGCTCTTTTTGATGCTCCGTCCCTGCATGAGGATACAGCGTGCTGTTGAAGTAGCCGAACAGACCGTAGTAATCCTCTGACGTCACTGGATCGAACTTATGGTGATGACAACGGGCACATCCCAAGGTCAGCCCCAACATCGACCGGCCCATCGTATCGATTGTGTCATCGATGATTAGTTCGTACTCAGCATTTCGTGAATTCCCGTACCGTCTGGACAACGCAATGAATCCAGTCGCAATGATCTTCTCGTGATTTCTCGGATCATCCGGCGTCTGCGTCGCCAAAATATCACCCGCGAGTTGTTCAATTAGAAATTGATCATAAGGCATGTCACTGTTGAATGCGGCGATCACATAATCACGATAATAGCGAGCTTCTGGCACCGGCATATCGGTTCCATCACCACTGGTGTCTGCGTAGCGAACCACATCCAACCAGTGTCGTCCCCAGCGTTCTCCATAGGCGTCACTCTCTAGCAGTCTGTCGACCACTTTAGCGAAAGCTTCAGCGGACTCATCTGCGAGGAAGTCTTGTATCTCGGCAGGGGTCGGTGGCAGACCGCTGAGGTCGAGAGAAACACGCCGCAAGAGCGTTCGCTTGTTCGCTGCTGCGACTGGGGGCAGCTGATGCTGTGCCTGCGAGGCAAGAATGAAATTGTCAATCTCCGTCCGGCACCAGTTGGGATTCTTCACTTCTGGTGGCGAAACAGCTTTGAGTGGATGAAATGCCCAGGGAAGAACATCCTCTTCCATTTCGTCCATCATCGATTTACTCGAACCTGGCCAGATCGCACCATCGCGAACCCACTGTTTGAAGTCTGCGATCACTTTCGCTGGCAGTGGTTCTTCAGGCGGCATCAGCAAGTCAGGATCTTTGACTTCCAGCCGTTTAATCAATTCGCTTAGTTGCGGTTTGCCAACCACTAATGAGGGACCACTCATGCCACCTTTCGTGAGATCTGCCAAGCTCTCAATTCGATAATCTCCTTCGGGAGTATCGCCAGCGTGACATTCACCGCACTTTTCGATGAGAACAGGGCGGATACGTTTCTCAAAAAAATCGCCCTTGTCGTCAGCCAACAATTCAAAAGGAATGAGACACACCCCTCCCAGCAGAATAGAAAAAATAATCCCGGGTTGCTGCAACGAAGAAAGAAGGCGCGGAGTAAACATATCGGAGGGCTCCCACGAGGAACGGGAAAATCACCGGCATTGGACACCGGACAGGCAGGAATGCGTTACGACATCATAGTGACGATACACATTTGGTCTATGGATTTTGATCGGCTAATAAATGGATGTCAATGTCCACTTTTGTGGAGGGCACCAAGAATCTCAAGTCTAAGAACGGATCCTTTCCATATTTATGGTCTGAATGCGGAAAACGTCCGGGTTTATTTGGGCCATCTGAGGTCATTAATCGGCAGTCAGATATTGCGGAATTTATCGGACGTTCTTCAAGGTAAGGACACATACGATACAGAAACGTTTTTAGCCCGTGTTTTGTCGTGCAGGTCAAATACTATAGTCATCGATTAAGTCATGTCAGCTTCAGCTCTTTGGAAGCCCAGAAATAAAGAATCGATGTCGCAAATTGGCGACAGACGGATACATTATCGCACTAGTCAACCTCGAGAAGAAACAGTCACCTACGCCGCCTTCCGCTCATAGTGTTTCAGCACTCGCTAAACAAATCAAAACACTCAAGCGAGTCCTTCCAAACACGCGCTTCTCATCATGAAAGAGAATCACCGGTTGAGGCGAGACAAGTAGAGCCTACGACGATTTCTTCTTTGAACTGTCAGTCGCGAAACGGCGAAGAATTTTAGTTCTAGTAACACGCAATTGCTGAATCTGCAAACGGTCCCCAAACGGTTGCACGGGACATGACCGGTAAAGGTTCTCTAATCTTGATGCATGGTCAATACCAAGAGCCGAGTAGTCCAGAAGACCTGTCAATACGTCGAGGCGTTCCAGTGCTGCAAAGTTCAGACGATTGGCAGGCGTTCCATCGGCGAGTGTCGCCACTTGAGTTAACTGTCCAGCGTAACGTTCCATAAGTCGCTGAAGCTTGGCAGCGTTCAGTTGGTCGCGATGGACGTCTTCTTGACGGTGGTATGCCATGAAGCTGCGAGGCTTAACATTCCAGTCGTATCGCGTATGTCCGGAATGTGGAAGTGGCGATCCTTCGTCAAGAATCACAAGCGACCACTGTTTTTCTTTCGACCAAGGCAAATCGATTTCGGCGATTTTCCGCTTGCCCGGAACGAGGTTTTCCGGATGCTCTGCCTCTGCTCTTGAATACTCACGCAATCCCTCTGGATGTGGGATCACATGAATAAAGAGATCGTCGTTCGACAGGGCTTCATCGAAGCGATGTCGAGCCTGAGGGCAAAGCGTGAGTTCCTTGAAACTTCGCTGGTAATCTTCGGGGAACTGCTGCCCTTGGAGCGTGAAGAATTGTTTCGCGGTGAATTGTTCGATTGTGCAAAGCATGTCTCCCGTGGCACACACGACCAGAGTCGGTGCAGTGATTCTGTCTAGATAGGAAACCGGGCTGAGCGTATACCACTTCTCTGCGCTTAGGTCTTTGCCGAACAAATCGGTGGCAAGATCGACACCGGGTGCGATCAGTGAAAGGACTGGTAATGGTCGCTCAACTCCGGGCGGCAGCAGACCACCAGACGATTGCCGATTCGCGCGAAGATAGTTGCAGCCATAGGCCCAATTCACTGCCGGCACGTTTGGTGTCAACGCGGCAACCGGGAAAAACTCCGCCCCCATGGCGAGCGTCATGTATCCGCCCGCACTGTCGCCTCCGATCTGTAAACGACTGCGATCAACGCAGGAGAGCCGCCTCACCCATTGAATCAAAGCCTTCATTCGATTGTAACTGTCTCCAAAAGGCAGTCCCCACGAATCTCCTTCGTAGTGAGCCGTAGCCACAATAAAACCGAGTTCACAGAAACTCTTCGCCTTCGCCTGCGGGATTTCGTAGTGAGCGTGACAATAGATCGGTGGCAGATCTTTCGCATCAAGAAGGTCTCGTGTGAAATACAAACGCCCTTGTCCTTTGCGCACCTGACCACGAATATCGCGATAAGGGATCGTGACTGTGACGTACCCCCAAGCATCATCTTCCCACTGATCGATGACACGAACAGCACCTTCGAAGCCTTGCTCGCTCGAGATGATATCAGCAGCCCTTACGGGACAAATCACAATGCTCATCAGGACCAGACAAAGCCCCGATCGGATCAGGCACTCAACCATATGAGATTTCCTCAGATACTACAGTTCATTTTATCTTCGTATGGTAAACTCTTCGTGAGACAAACGTAAACGATCTCAAGGGTCTTGCTGGAGTTCGCTAGATGTTGATTGGACACATTTTCGTTGCAACGCTGCTTGCACTGTCTGCGATCTCCATACAAGGTCAGACATCGTTCCATGTGGCTCTTATTGGGAACAGAGGCCAATAAAACCGATAGTAATTTTACGTTTCTTTAGCGACTGTCACTTTTTGCAACTGTTCCGTGTGATCCACAACGACCCGCAAATAGAGCAATGCCTCCCGCATAAGTTGAACGGCAGCGTAGACGATGCAGCCAATGCCAATCATCGTGGCGCCACCAACAACCCAAAGCGATTCGGGCCTCCAGAGGTTGATCACACCACCGAGCAAACTACCCAAGGCGAATAGACCAACGCCTGCGTAAAGAGCAACGTGGGAATCTCGGAACAGCTTCGACCGCCTCAATAGATGCCGAGAGAGAATCTTGGCATGTGCGTCAGGATGGTCCAGAAGCCGGTGAAATTCCGTATGAAGTTGGCCAAACCGTGCCGACGTGGACACGATAAGAAGAGTCACGCCTGGTAAAAGAATGAGTGGCGTCAGCCAAACCTCAGTGGTGAACATACCGGGGCGTTGCTCACCACCAATTGATCTTGCGTAGTGTACTTGATCTTGTTTTGCCGGCTGCGCAAAGGCATTTTTACCACAGTCGCTGACGAAAGCGGAGATCGTTAGGCAAAGCATCAGCACATGAGATTGTCGCATCGTGGGCTTCGTATCCTCGCAGGTCGATTGAACGGTTATTCTACCGGGCTCAACGCGCAGCTGCTAGAATCGGATGGATGGGGATTGCCATCATGTCCAAGAACCAACGCAAGACGCCTCGAAAACCGGCGACGAAATTCCCAAGGCTACGTAAGAAAATGCAGAAAAAGCGGTTACGGGCTGCGAGTTCAATGAAAAAGTGAGTACAGTCGTCGGATCGGGTATCCACAACTTGGTGCAGCGTCAATTGTATTTTGATGGGTCACAATGCCTGACGAGTATGGCAGCGAAGTGCGAAATCCGTATTGACGACCCATCATTTGAAGCCTGACAGGACACTAAGAAATTATCGAACCTGTTTCAACATCCGAAAGGAACCACCATGCCAGCCAAATTTCAGATCAAGAAAGCACGGAACGGAAAATTCTTCTTCCACCTTCTCGCTCCGAACGGCGAGATTATCCTCGCCAGCCAGATG
>DAOUPA010000526.1 GCA_030626405.1 Planctomicrobium sp. | reverse complement strand
TATAGCAGGAGTCTCCCGCCGCCAAAATCCATGGACCCAGGTTTGGTTCGCGAAGCGCGGAATACGTTAACGCTGATCTTGTATAAACAGCAGCACAATTTGTTCGATCATCGCTATTTGAGCGAAGATGAGTTCAATAAACTCGCTCGTCAGGCAGCGCTCTCGGCTGCTGATGCTGCTGTGATCGCCGCGCAGTTAAAGGAAAGCGCCAGTCTTTTGCCGGTGGAGCATGGGATTGCCGAGCAACTTCGAGGAATTGTGACTCCAACGATCAGTCAGTTGGATACAGGACTCGCGAGGCTGAAGGCTCCCACCAATGTGACCGATATCTATACGCTGCTTGAAAAGAACAATGATGTCAGTCGTGGTGTTGCGCGAGCAAATATTCAACTTTTGAAGGCCGTGCAACCACTGGCTCATGAAGACGTTTACGACAAGCGAAAAGAGCGTGAAAGCGCACTCTCATTACTCAATCGCCAGAGGCTTGCATGGCAAAACGAAGTCAGCCGAGTGAAAGCCGGGACGGCAACAGATTCTTCGGAAGTGGAGAAGCGTCGAACTGAGTATCTCAAACAGTTTGAAGAAGTCAAAAAGCAAACGATTGAAGTTCAGCGTTTGACGGCCTCTCAGCAGAACTTACAAACTGCAATCCAAATGCACCAGGAGTTTGATGGGGCTTTCCAAAAATTAGAAGCTGTTTCAAAAGGGTTAAAGAAAATCAATTTGCTGGCTGGAGATGGTTCAGCGTTGGATCAATCTGTTGCGTTCGTTGATGCTCTCGACACCCTGAGTAGTACCGCATTGGGGCATCTCACGAGCATGCAACGACTCAGCAATGAGGTCCTGCAACGGGACAAACAATATCTTCACGATACACTGCTCGCAGAGAGGTTTACCACAGATGGAGGACCGACCTACCTGAACGAAGTTTTGCGCAGGCTTGACGGTGAAAAGGCGGATAAAGAGATTCTCGATAGTATGGTTTCAATTGCAAAGAAAGGTCAGGCGATTACATCGACTGTTAAGAAATATTTGCCGGACGTCAAAGCGGGAGGATTGCTCTTTTACAACGCTTGGGAAGAACATAACAAATTTAATCCACATGGTGACTTGCAATCCGCCAATACACAGCGGGCGATTAATTACTTCTCCCGACTCAGTGAGTTGCTTCTCGAAGCCCCCAACTTTCTGGAGCGTCGGGGAATCAAAATCGGTGGTCCGGTCGTCGAGATCCTTAAGTACGCTGGTCATACCGCAGGAATGTTGCCTCTCCTAGTCAATCGTTATTCGGACGCTGTCAATCAATATCAACAATTTGTGACATTGCCGCCCGATTGGCGATCTCCTTCAGGAGCCAATGCCCCATTCCTAAAAGCTCGGCATATGTTCTTGCACACTATCGGTCTGGTGGCTTATGCAGATTTGGGTGGCGATGATCAGGCAAAAGTGTATGTCGAACAGAATGTTGGATTTGGACGCAGTGGCTGGGTAACGCTTACGCAGGAGCAATTTCAAGAAGTGCTGCATGCGATGTCGGTCTTTACAACCCTGACAGGACGCAATCCGACTCAGGATGAATTTCTGACTTTGTGCGAAAGCCGTGGAACCGGGAATCAAACGTTTCGTACGCCGACATTTCATTATTTCGACCTGGACCCTGACAGTTCCTACTATTTTCAAATGCGTGAGATGATCTTATCTGTGGGAAATTTGCTTGGTCGCGAACATCGTGAGGTTCTGGACAATCCTCGCTATGCTGATCGACACGGAGGCAACTGCCTCGCCTTGTGCGAAACCTGGAATGCGGCAGTTGCCAACATCAAAAATCCGATGGACTACCGAAGCCTACTGGCAATAACGACTTCACTCCCATTCGGTGCTGGCACCTTTGTTGCCGCAAATCGACCTCTGCAATTCGAGTTCACTCAGTTTTCTCGTAAGTATGCAGAGCTGAATCAACTCTTTCGAACAGTTTACTCGACAGATATTTCCCCGACGATTTTAGGGGCCATTCTTACTCACAAAGGCCCTGGGCGCAGTCCGCTCGAACAACGCTTACTTCTTCGCCAGATCGAGAAAGTTGCTGCCTCACGCTACTCGGTTGATGTCGCAGCCAGCCAACCAAAGTTCGACCAGCTTGAGTTTTTGATCACGATGTCGGCACCCAAAGATGAACCGCCCCGTTCAATCGAAACAAGTTTGAATGTCACATTACCGGGCGGTCGCGCAGCTCCAAAATTGAAGTTGGCGCCACTCCGCGGAACCGAAGGACGAAGTGTTCTTCAAGCATTTCTGGAGGTGCCCATAGAAGTGTTGGCCAGTGGAGGAACAATTCGCTACGACGCCAGCGTCTCTTTTGATGGTGTCGCACAAGATGCGTCTGGGTCGCTCGAACTGCAAACCCTCGTCAACCTTTCGCATCCCCTTGCGATGCCCGAATCCGAAGATCACGACACTTTTGAATTCACCACGGTACTCTATCATCACGCTGGATTTCGCCCCTCTTCGTCGAATGTGAAAACCGTGTTGGAGATCATCCCTCTTCGACGGGCGGATGCGTCAGCAGATGATGAACGCATGCCAGAGCAAATCGAAGGGTATTTTAGCTTCGAAAAGAAATGGGGAGATTCACTGGCCCTGGTAAAAAAACTGGCCAAGTTTGACGATGCAGATCGTTGGCCACCGGGAGAGTACACGTGTGCCTTTGTCTTTGCATTCGGCGATAAGCAACTCCGAACTCCACCGACGAGTTTCATAATTCCCGAGCCGACGGAGGTTGATGAGGATCCAGATGCGGAGGAAGAATCAGATGATCCCCCTGAATTGACCGATCCGACAGGCCCGTTGCGCCAAGCGGCAGCCCGCGCGGAACGTCTCTCGTCTCAAATTGCTGAGTTGTTGAGCAATGCCCATCAACTCGTTGCCGAAGGGAAAGCATCGCTGACATTAGCCAATGATTCACTCAAAGAGACAGAACGTCTTATTGAAGATTTGGCGGAACGAATCGCTCAATTCCAGCAAGATTTGCCTGGGCTTCGACAATCGACACTTCAACTCGAAGGCATCGTTGAGAAAGTCATCGATGCGAAACAAGCCGCGAAACATGCCGCTGATCGAGCTTGCGATTTTGCTGATCAGGCAAAGTCTGCGAAAACCGTTGAAGACCAAAGAAAATTCATCCGTCTTTCTGAAGAGGAATATCAGTCTGCGCGTAGATTACTGGATGCAGCCAGCAAAAACTTAGTGCAGGCCCTGACGATGACCGCACAACTGAAAACGTCCTTTGAAATGTTGCAGTCCTTGAATGAAGACCTCGGCTTGGTGAGTGGCGGTCTCGCCACAGCTGCAGAACACATCGAAGATACCGCAGCAAAACTTGCTGAAACAGACGAACTCTTAACGCTAATGCAAGAGAAAGTTGCAAAATTAACCTCACTAAAAAGTCAAGCGGCAGGCATGTTGTCGAAAGGTCGAGCTCAGGTCGCTCCTTTTCTTGATCAGCCTTTGGCTCAAACATATTTGAAGACCATGGAGAATCTCTATGGGAACATCGTGGCGACGGCCGATCGATCACAGGGATTCCCAGACGCTTTGGATGTGTTCCTGGCCGCAGCCGAGTCGGAACTCGAAACGACACGCGAATTCTTCAATTCTCTCAGCGAAGCAGCAAATCTTCTCACCGTTCCCGAGTTGGGCGTCTTGGATGATTTATTGGACTCCACGTTCTCGGTGGATGTCGCCGAAATATGGCTGCTGAAAGCGGATGAGGAAGTACGGCGTGCATTTGGATGTTCCCAATCCGCGAAAGATGCACCATTGCCTGATGGTCAATTGGACGGACTTACCGGGAACGAATTGACTCGGATTGAGCCGATTCCTGACCCAGAACCAGATGGCGATTTGAGCGGACTTGATGGTTCACCGCTCACACGGATTCCTCGCACTCCTACGGCCACACCAAGAACGATGACTCCCAGAACACCGAGGACCACAACTCCTATTACTCCGAGAACGACAACACCAACGACTCCCAGAACACCACCTGAATCGCAGATGGAACAGGAAGAACATACATACGCACTCTATGTGATCACAGATCCTGAGACCAATCAGCAAAACCTCTTTCCATTCCAGTTGAAGCTCAAACCAACAGGGGAAAAGACGGCCACGGCGACACTGTTCATGCCAGGGACTCCAGGGGCTGCGGAAAAGGCACAACTAGCTCAGTTAGGTTTAAGTTCTTCGATGCCGCTCTCAGCGGAGTGGTCAGAAGGACGTTACGTCATCCAAGGACCTGGGTTAACTCGATTCGCCAAAGTCGGTGCAGTGATAGGAATTGGAATTGGTGAGGCATTCGGAGATTCGTTAGCCAACGCGATGTCGCTCGGTTTATTTAATGATAATGACGATCAAAACGACCAACGTCCTGCGCGCATTGCAGTCAAAAAGGCGGTCGTTTATGCAACACCAAACGGGAACAACTTGATACTCGTTTCACACGCGGAAGTGACAGTTTCACTTCCCAACAAACCACGAAAAGAGATCAAGGTCGACACAAACCTCATCGGGAAACGATTGAATTGAACATGAAGTTT
>DAOUPA010000363.1 GCA_030626405.1 Planctomicrobium sp. | reverse complement strand
TTTCAAAACGTTCGGTGCCTGAACGGACAAGCTTGCTGGGTCAATGGGTGAATCGTTCGGATGTTTTCCGAATTTGGTTGCAGCAAGACCGTAAGTAGAGTTTTTTGCTGGCTTCGCTGCTCCACTGACTGTTGTCCAGCGAAGTGGTCCTTTCCAGTTGAGCAACCGCTCGCGGAGTTTCTTGTCTGGCTGTTCGAGTTCTGAATTTGCATCGACAGCGATGACTCTTTGCACCGCTTGCGTCAACGCCTCAATCTCTTTCAGGTTTTTCGTCTTTACAAGCTTTGCCCGCCAACGTGCCAATGCTGAACCGTGGGGGATGAGTGACTCGCTTTGCGATTGATTTGTGGAGGCGCAAAAGTGCCATATTTCTTGATTACCGTAGGAATCAGGCAAGGGATTGCCTTTGAGAATGTCGTCGACAACATCACTTGCGAGATTCCACACACGCTTCTCACCGTCGACTTCAGAGAGTTTGAGTTCGATGTGAGTCGTGTCGCAAACGTGGCTGCCATCGCGGGCGTTGACGATGAGTGAGACGACATCGCCTGCCACGATTTGCAATGGTGCTTCCAGTCGAATCAGCTCGCGCCCACCATTGTCGATGTTGCCTGAGGCTAATACAGCCCTGCCAATTTCCGTGAACGATTCGAGACGCCATGCAGCTCCGTTGCCACACTTGTCATCCGCATCGGCAACGAGTGCTTCGATCTGAAATTTACCTCCAATAGGACTTCGCCACGAGACAATCGATTCGATTGTGGGTGACGGATGCACAACGACACTCCGGGGAGGAATTGTCAGTGTGAGAAATGTAAGCGCTTCTTTGGATTGGTTCGTGAGCAGACTCGATGCCAAGCCGTTCCCCCAGCCGTTGATGGCGTCGTACCCGTGCAGCTTCGTTTGCTTTGCAGTGAAGAGACCTTTGACCTCTCGCTTTGCCCGGTTTCCCAGACCGATGACGCTGGCCCAACTCTCCAGTAATTCAGGGTTAAGATCACGTTTGATGTCTGGGTGCCGCAGCGACTTTGATCCTATCCATGCTGTCGCTACGGCTTTCAGGTATTGTTCTGTTCGCGGTGTTTCGGAGCGGATCAATTCTTCGATGTTTTGTGTAATTGCTTGCACATCTCGCAGTAGAATCGGTGGCGGCACAAAGCCGGATTCATCCGCCGGGAATTCAAAACGGGGTTGCTCCCAGACGACGAAGTCACTTTCATTGCCATCCCCTAAATCGCTGGCAGCGAGGAAGAGGTCGACGTCTGCCTTAGTCGGAGATTCTGAAAGTTTCAGACGAAGTTCTTGTCGCGCGGTGATTGGCGAAACCGGCTCCATCCAGACACCTGGACCACCATCTCGACCGATTTGCCCAATCGGGTTGAACTTCCAGAGTGGTCCCTGCCAGCCTTCGATCTTTGCGAGAAGCTTCGGCAAGTCGGCCTCGTCGCTGGCTTTCCATTGACGGTGTAAATCATCCAATAGCAATGATTGCTCACGATCTTCGTTCGCGAGAACATCCCACAACGTGCGAAGGTACTTCGGACTGAGCCCTCGCTCGGCAGCGACCGTGTCGAGTGATTTCATTCCACTCTGAATCGTCGTTCGTTCAGCAAGTGTCGCTTTCAGGTATGCCTCAACGGGGAGACGACCATCTTGGTTAGTTTTGAAAGGCCGACCATCCAGGTTGACGGTCACGCCGCCTCCGCTCACGGTGTATTGACCGTAAAATTCTCGAATGCTGGACAGCAATGCATCGACATGATCGCGCGATGTCGTGTGAGGCGAGAAGCGAATTCCTGACGGCGTCAGCACTGCGTGGTCGGCGATTTTCTTTCCAGCTTCCAGATACTTCTGCACCAACGCTGGCGACATTCCCTGACCACTCCCAACATTCGTGAACCCTTCTCCAGCGGCACCATCCACAGGGAATTCGTTCGCCGGATCGAGCGAATCGACGGCAGTGAGGTCGCGAATCGTGTAGGTGTATTCGGCATTGCTCAGTCGACGCAGAGCCACAGGACCGGGGTCACCGGCCTGCGCTTTCGCTTCGTTCAATAAAAAATCTCGAACCCATTTTTGCAGCACGGCCCGTTCTGCATCGGTTGGCTGAGCAGAGTCCTTTGGAGGCATCTCGCGACTCTCAAGCAGTCGACGGATGCCAATCCAGGCTTTGGTGTGCTGCTGGATTTCAGCAGTCGTCTTGAAGAGAGATAAGTCGAGGTCCGCTTCAATAAGATCCCCGGAATGGCAATCAAAGCAGTAGCGTTGAAGAAGTGAAAAAACCGTGGAGTCATACTCCTTCGCTAGCAAAGTGGCGGGAGCCTCTTCCGCCCGCAAAGAAGGTGAAGAGAGAGTCACTGCAAAAAAGAGCAACCACGAACAGGGACGGCAAAACGATAACAGCATTTACTCTTAACCTTCTCAGGGAACCATTTTCTCACACCATGGTGAATGAGTTCGCCATTCTCGTGCAAGTGAGCAAGCCAAAACGGCGAAATGGCTTCGAGGACAAGGAGGGGGGGGTAGCCTCTGACGGAGCAAGTGACCTCACCTGCGAGTTGAATTTTTTGACGTCTCTTTCTTGTTCTCGGTGACCTCGCATTGCTGATTGACACGATCACAAACGGAGTGATGTTGACCAACTATTAATCAATGGTTCCTGATGTCGTCGATCTCACTAATGACAATTCTCTTGAAATACCGATTTGCAGTAGCCCACCAGCCTGCTACAATTCGATAAACGTAACTGAGACTGAGTCTCAATTCTAACAGTGAGAGTCCATGTCCGTCGCGACCACCACTCAAGTTGTTCCACTCGATCTTCTTCAGGCACACGAAAGTGGTCGGATTCTTGAAGTTGTTGCTCCTGACGAGTGGACCCACCGTTTGCAGGAACTCGGTCTGAGAGAAGGAGTTACGATCCGAATGGTGAAGCAGGGAGAGCCTTGCATTCTGGCGATCAATGGGCATCGATTTTCCTATCGCTGCGATCCTTCTACGATGATCATGGTGGAACTCTCCGAAACAGGCGTTTGAATCCGACAAGGGTCCCTAGACGTGAGTGACGAGGCGCATTCGATGAAAACTCTCGCTGATTTGAAGCAAATTGGCGACCAAGCGCGAATTCTGGAAGTTCATGGCGACGATGGCGTTGCCATCCGCTTGATGGAAATGGGCCTCACCGAAGACGAGGAAATCGAACTCATCGGGTTTGCTCCGCTGGGAGATCCCATTGAATACTCAATTCGTGGCTACCGTATTTCCCTCCGCGCGACAGAAGCTGCTCGCGTTGAAGTCTCTGATTCGTAGTCATTCCCCAAGCCTCACTTAAAACCTTCGGTAGAATTCATGTCTGATTCGGTCACGACGTCTTCAGAATCGTCAAGCTTGACCGTCGCCATGATCGGCAATCCAAATACCGGCAAGAGTACACTCTTCAATGCACTTTGTGGTGGACAAGCGCGCGTTGGAAATTTCCCTGGTGTGACTGTCGAGAAGAAAGTCGGACAATACCGATTCAAAGATCGAGACATCACGCTTATTGATCTCCCTGGAACATATAGTCTTTCCCCGCGCTCAGCGGACGAAATGGTTTCGGTCGATGTGCTTCTCGGTCGACAAGACGATATTCCGAAACCGCAGGCGATTGTCTGCATTGTTGATTCCTCAAATCTGGAACGAAATCTTTACGTCTTCAGCCAGATCCGTGATTTGAATTTGCCAACGATTCTCGTTTTGAACATGTGGGATCTGGCAAAGACACGCGGTATCACAATCGACGTCAACGAGCTTCGAAAAAAGTTGGGCGTCACCGTGGTGACGACATCTGCACATCGACAGGATGGTATCGAGGCTGTCAGCGAAGCAATCTTGCAGGTGATCGAAAATGAAGTGACACCTCCGCCGCGTTTGTTTCCCGACGCCTTCTATTCCGAAGTCGAAAAACTTTCCGCATGGCTGGTGGAACATGGAGAAGAACCTGCACATTTTTATCTTCACGAGCGAATGCTTTTGGATGTTCGCGGCGCGAGTGAAGAAGCGACCAATAAAAAGAATACACAACAGCTTAAAGAATACCTCGGCGAAGCACGTTTACGACTTGCAGCAGAAGGTTGCCGAATTCCAGCGATTGAAACGAAACTTCGCTACAACTGGATTCGCGAACAACTCGATGGAGTGATGGTTCGACCGGCAAGCGATCATCAACTGAGTACCAGCGATCGCATCGATAAAATTGTGACGCACCGTTTCGCGGGAGTTCTGATTTTTGCTTTGCTGATGTTTCTCGTTTTCCAGGCGATCTACACCTGGTCAGGACCTTTCATGGATGTCGTTGAAGGTGGCCAGAACATCATTTCTGCAACGGTTGAAAGCTGGATTCCGCCAGGAACACTACGTAGTTTACTGGTCGATGGACTGATTGCCGGTGTCGGTTCGGTCATTATCTTCCTGCCGCAAATTGTCATGCTGTTTGCGTTCATTGCGATCATGGAAGACTGTGGTTACATGGCACGCGCGGCGTTTTTGATGGACAAGCTGATGACCAGAATTGGTCTCAGCGGGAAGTCGTTCCTGCCGCTCATGTCTTCGTTTGCCTGTGCGATCCCAGGTGTCATGGCAACACGCGTGATCGAAAACCGTCGAGACCGCATGGTCACCATGCTCGTCGCACCGCTGATGAGTTGCTCTGCCCGGTTGCCGGTGTATCTGTTGATGATTTACACATTCATCCCAGCAACGTTCATCTTCGGATGGCTTCCGTTGCAGGGAACGGTTCTCTTCTCGATGTATGCACTGGGAACCTTGATTGCAATTCCAGTCGCCTGGATTCTCAAGAAGACATTCTTCAAAGGCGAGACGCCTCCGTTCGTCATGGAACTTCCCCCGTACAAGTGGCCTTCGCCACGGATCGTCTTCGACCGCGTCTACGACCGCGCAAAGGCATTCCTGGTCCGAGCAGGAACGTTAATTTTCAGCGTAACAGTGCTCGTCTGGGCGCTCAGTTACTTTCCATCAGACCATACGGAACTCTACAAGATTTCTACGCAAATGGAATCGATGGAAGTCACAACGCCTGCCGATCAGGAAACACTCGATCAACTTTCCGCTCAACATAACTTACTCGCTGGGAAACTCATCCGCGAAAGTTATTTAGGCCGCATGGGCGTGGCGATTGAACCGGTCGTAAAACCGCTCGGTTGGGACTGGAGAATCGGAATCGGGGCGCTGGCATCGTTCCCTGCCCGTGAAGTTGTCATCGCCACACTCGGAACGATTTTCAGCCTTGGAGGCGATGTCGACGAAGAAAACCCCGGGCTGCGAAGTACACTCGCCGCCGCAACATGGCCGGATGGCCGTCCGTTGTTCACCATTCCAGTCGCGTTTTCGATCATGGTCTTCTTCGCCTTGTGCGCGCAATGTGGTGCGACTCTGATGGTAATCCGCCGGGAAACCAACAGCTGGCGTTGGCCGATCTTCACGTTTGCTTACATGACAACTCTGGCATACGTCGCAGCGTTTCTCACCTACCAAATCGGAACCACCATTGGTGGTTGAAGCGAGCGTCCGCATCTTTCCGGACGAGAACTCGTCAAGAAATCCGTCTTAAAGTGTCGGCTCAATCGCCTTGCACATTGGGATTCAGTACCATCTTGTACGATTTACGGAATTGAATATGTGACGTGCAACTCTGGGAGACCGACCGAATGATTCGCTTGCTTCTGACAACAACGCTGACTGTGTGTGTGTTGACGAATTGTGCATTTGCCCAAGACGAAAACACCTTGCAAGCTGATTCAAGATACCACGATGGCGTTCCCCGTGGTGAAATCGTAGGTCCCATCGAATGGAAGAGTAAAATCTTCCCGGGGACGGTTCGAAACTACTGGTTGTACGTTCCACAGCAATACAACAAAGACAAACCGACGTGCGTCTTCATAGCTCAAGATGGATTGAACCGAGCGAAAGCATGGCACCTGCCGGAAGTCTTTGACAATTTGATTCACAAGAAGGAAATCCCCGTTCAGATCGGAATTTTCATCACACCTGGTGTTGTCCCAGCTGCGAACAAGAATGCACAGGCACGTTACAACCGAAGTTTTGAATACGATGGTCTAGGTGATCGCTACGCCCGATTTCTAATCGAAGAGATTCTTCCAGAAGTGAAGAAGTCGTACAACATCAGTGATGACCCGAATGAACGTGCGATCAGTGGAGCAAGTTCTGGCGCGATATGTGCTTTTACTGCCGCATGGGAACGACCGGATCAATTTCGTCGCGTCCTGAGCACGATTGGCACTTTTGTCGGCCTGCGAGGTGGAGACAGCTACCCGATTCTCATTCGCAAACACGAACCAAAGCCGCTGCGTGTCTTTCTGCAAGATGGCACAACAGATTTGAATCTGTATGGGGGAGAATGGTTTGTTTCCAATCAGGCAATGCTGTCGGCTCTGAAATTTTCGGAGTACGAAGTCAACCACGTCTGGGGAACCGGCGGACATAACTCGAAACATTCCGCAGCAATCATGCCTGACGCGGTGCGCTGGTTGTGGAAGAATTATCCAGAGCCAATCAAGAAGGGAACCACAAACAATCGGCGCACGAAAATTTTGATTCCCGGCGAAGAGTGGGAAGAAGTCAGTTCAGGTCACAAGTTCACAGAAGGTCCCGTTGCAAACGATCAGGGGGAACTTTTCTTCACGGACATCCCAAATAACAACATCCACAAAATTGACACCGACGGAAACGTCACCGTTTTTGCAGACAACAGCCCCAAAGTGAATGGATTAACGTTCGGCCCAGATGGAAAGTTGTACGCATGCCAGAATGGAAACAAGCAAATTGTCCGTTACAGCATGAGCGGTGAAATGGAAGTCGTTTGCAAAGGCGTGGAGAGTAACGACCTCGTCGTGCTGCATGATGGGTCAGGATACTTTACGGATCCTGGTAACAAGAAAGTCTGGCACTTCACATCTGATGGGAAAACGTCTGTTGCAGACACCGGGATCGAACGCCCCAATGG
>DAOUPA010000221.1 GCA_030626405.1 Planctomicrobium sp. | reverse complement strand
TCAGGCGAATTTTGTTTATCAGGTCAAATCCAAAATGGACGAACAAACGTTGTGGATCATCATCGTCCGTGGCCTGATTGTCGATGTTGTCCAACGTCCGGGAACAGATCGCGAGAAAGCCGCGACCGCAGCTCTCATCACTTCTGCACAAGAGCAATTCAGCGGCAGTTCATCAACAAGAAACATTTCGCAACCGGGCGACTTCGAAGCCGCCCGAATTCTCTTTCGCTGGTTCCGCAAATATCCGGCAGAGAAGAAAAAACAAATGACGCTGAAAAAAGCGATGAGCGATTGCAAGAAATTGAAGAAGCGTGCTTCGTAACACCTTGAAGCACTGTAGGCTGGGTCTTGACCCAGCATTTCACTTAGATCTCACGCACTCTCTGGAAAGACGATCCAGTGCAGCGTGTGAATGGCACATGCTGCGTGAAGGCCCCAATGGGATTGAAATGGTGTGTCCGCCCATTCCCAGATGATGTCATCGAGAATCTCTGTCTGTCCAGCATTGAACGCTGAAAGTGGCCTGATAATATCGCGGTAAATATCAGCACAATCATCTCCGAGTGATGCTAAGCACGGATCACCTGAATCGTTACGTGGAAAGATCGGATCGAAGGTGATCCAGTAAGTGTCGTGTTCACCAATCGTTCCAGAGACATTCCTGTGAATGTGAAGCCAGTCGTCTTTGGTGACCTTGAGGAATTCAATGTTGTGGAGCTCGACGTCCGTCTCCGCTGATAAGGCCAAAGCTGCAAGATACAAACGTGTTAACGAAGCAAGTAAAGCACGCGCGAACACATCGGGCGACGAGCCAGGATTCGAAACAAGTTCAACGAATTCGTTCGCAGCATCTGCGAAATTTTCGGCAAGCTGGTATTTATCAGTCATAGAAATTCATTCAAGCGCAGTAGGCTGGGTCAAGACCCAGCATTTCGCAATTCACTGGGCTTGATCAACAATATAAACACCAACTAGCTCACTCCAGGCGGCAAGCAGGCGCAGGGTCATGGAACCAACCTGACCATTACCGACTGGCAAGCCGTTGAACTTTGTTGCTGGCATGATGCAGTATGGGGTACTGGTGAAGAACAGTTCGTCGGCAGTGTAGAGATCGTAGGGTTGTAGCTCGGTTTCTTCGCAAGGAATTTCCAACTCAGCGGCGAGTTGAATCACTGTCTCGCGACTAAGACCAGCCAGGCAGTTTTTTGTAGTTGGTGTTTTCAGTTTGCCATCGGAAACGATGAAGATGTTGCCACCTTTGTTTTCTGCGACGTTGCCGTGGATGTCGAGGATGATCCCTTGTGCCTGTGGATCGACGAGTTTCGCTTCCATTTCCGCAAGAGTATACGACATCCGGCTGCGATTCTTGATGCGCGCGTCGAGCGACTGCGCTGGAACGATGCGGCTCATCGGCGTCACGGCATGGCAGCCTTCGGTATAGAATTTCGCCCAGCTACTTAGATCCATCGGTTGTGTGAAGATCATCACCGTTGCTGCCCCACTCTGCGACGTCGGATCGGCGCCAGCGATCGATAAGCCTCGCGAGATGTTATGCACGATCCAGCAATCCTCGTGTTCACGATAGGTCGGCAAGTTCGTTTCCAACAAACGCAGTGTGACATGAAGCATCTCCTCTTCACTGATGCCGGCGTCAATCCGGGTCACTTTGAGTGACTTGTACAGTCGCGCGATATGTTGCTCCAACTTAAACGGACGATGCCCAAAAGTCCGGGTTGATTCCGTGACTGTATCGCCCAGCATGACAGCACTGTCAAAGATCGAAATCTTCGCCTCGCTCTCCACGACGACTTGACCAGTCAAATAAACTTGCCGCTGCATCCTCTCACCTCTTCCGGAGTTCTGTTCTAGAATCTCTTGCCGACTGAAATGACTATAGTAAGGAGAGTGTCCTCCTTGCCATTGAAGACTCACCGTAACCGTTTATGGATTGTTTGAATTGTAAGTGCTTCTCGAAGAAATATCCCGGAGGGATCAAAGTGACTAGCCGGTGGTCGAGCGTGAGCGACTCCACCGGTTTTGATCACCGAGACCATCGCATCCCTGCGGGATGCCAGCAACAACTTCCGTTGAGACGTTTAGGTTCTTACATCTTTACATCGACAGAGAAGTCCGTTTCACCTGCCATCAATGCTCATCTCGTTTCTCCACTCTCCATTCTTTCGACTCCAATTCCACGGTGGCATCCCTCCGGGATGCGGCTCTGTTGCTGAAACGTCACCAGTGGTGTCGCTGCCGCTCAACCACTGGTAATTGCTGAAAAGCCTCCGGCTTGAAAAGACAGGAAACGCTGTCTCAATGAGTTCTCAAACTTGTCTCCGTGAACAGTGACATCTCTCCAGAAAAGAGTGGTATTCGTGGTACGAACGAGTTACTCTCGGTGAAATTTAAATTTTCCGATGTCGGGTCTGACCAAGGAAGTTTGCATGGAACTGACTCAATCCAAGCTGTCGAGTCTTTCTATTTGGCACGAGGCTTTCTCCTCATGGAGAAAGTGCATGGGATTGTGCCTCTCTCTATTCTGGTTGCATGCTTTCTTCTTGCCGCTGATTGTGCTGTGTTCTCCTCAGATTGCACTTTCTCAGGTCTTACCGCAAGAGGCTCCCGTTTTTCTGCAACAAAATGCCCCGCTTCATCTTCGTATACTTCAACCGCCAGTTCAGATGAACAGGCAGCGTCTCATTCTAGGTGCCGCCAGATTCCAGCAGATTCGAAGTTTTATCGGCTACACGTTGGAAAAGGAACACCTTCCTGCCGTGAAGCGACGAGTTGAAGCTTATCTTTTATCTCAGAAGGATTGGATCGATCATCACTGCCAGTTGACACCAGCGCAAAGTGATCGCTACGACGAATTGATCAGCGAATCGCTAAACAATGATTCCAAACGGTGGAGCCAAGGTTTTCTCTTGCCGACGGCTCGTGATCTTCTGCCAATCACTTTTGTTTTTGATGGTCTTGGCCAGAAGAAATTCGATGCTCCGCTGTGGCACAAAAAGATAGATTCGTTCTTAACGAACTCTCAGCAGGCCGTACTCAATGAAGCCCGGCATGAACGCGAAGCGCGGTTACGGTCTGAGATTCGTGACCACGCATACGCTGAACTCAACGGCCTGCTTTACTTCACTCCAATGCAGCGGCCTCTTGTCGAGCAACATCTTGACTCGATGATTTCCAAATCCAAGACGATGTGCTTCTCGATCAGCAACAAGAAGGCGTTCTTTCCTTACGCTTACACGATCGAGCTTTTGGCAGGCTTTCCGCATGAGTACATCACTCCTCCACAGGCAGCAATGCTGAGACTCAAACGATCAAATCACCTGCCGTCTACCAGATGGAGTTTGGTTTTGACACGATCGGATTCCCCTGAAGCGACCAATAAGAAAATTGATCAATTGGCAGAAAGGCTGCGTCAAGAATTGATGCGTCCGGTGATGGTTCGTTTCGATTGTCTGATCGCCTTTCTGGATCTGAGTCCAGCGGATGCGAGGCGCCTCGAAGTCGCAGCCAAGGGAGCCGTTCACTACAAAGTAAACGAAAGTAAGAATTCGGCGCTGCAGAGCTATCGGAATACTGAAGCCAGAATGAATAACGCTCAGCCTGGTGTCGCTCTCAGATACTCTGTCACTTTTCCACGACCTGGGATTGATGCGGTTTTTTCGCATCCAATCATTCAGGAAGTCGATCAATCTCTGGAGGAGGAATTTGAATCTTACTTCAAAGTCAATGCCCAGAATGAACACAAAGCACGCATCGCTTATATCGTCTCTCTGCTTGACCGAGAACTCTGGCTTACACAGACGCAACGCGAAGCATTTACCGAGTTGATCACAGGCCGAATGGCGGTGAAGCCTATCACTTCACCAGATGACATTTATGAAATCGTTCTGATCGCGTTCCCTCTCGCTACGATTTCAGATCAGGAGGTCAGCGAAATTCTCGATCAATCACAACTCGCCGGATGGAAAGAATTGCAGACCCATTTCCAGTTTGGCGATGATCCTTCTGTTGATGACAGTGCATCTCTCAAGCTACCCCGCGCGAATGGAAAGTTCGTTTTCAAAGTGCCAGCAAGTGTCACAGCACCAGCCACGATCCAGCCAGTTGAAGCAGTCAGGTAGAGTCATTCCCCAAGATTAGGAGTTCTTCGAACGGCTGAATACTTGCAGCATTCAAGCGGCGTAGCTGAACTGATATCGTTTGAGTACCCACTCGGTGACGTGGTAAACCACTTCGCGCCATTTCGGGTCGTGGTGGGGTTCGTGGATCAGGTCGTAGAGCGGGACGAACCTGGCATTCGGAACAGCGGCGCAGAATTCGCGTGTTGCTTCCGGCGATGTAATCCGATCGGCAGAACCGTGGATCGCAAGAATCGGGACTTTGCAATTCGACGCATTTTTCAAAGCCCAGTTACCTGCGGTGTAGCATTCGATGGCGGTCTTCACAGTGATGCGTTGATGGTTCAATTCGTCTTTCTTAAAACGCTCGATGGCGTCTTCGCTTCGGCAAGTTTGCTGGACTCGAATGTTTGTCGGGATGCCGAGAGTCGGCACAACTTGCGATAAATTCTTGAGCAGGAAGACTTTCCAGTCTGGAACCGGTGCCGTCAATCGAAACCAGGGAGCCGAGAGAACGGCGCCGACGATGTTGTCGCTCCAGGAATCGTCGAAGCGTCGCAGGCACCAGTTCGCGACGATCCCTCCGCCCATGCTATGCCCGTACAAAGTGATTTTCTGAAAAGGATCGGCCGCGATAATATTTTGGGCAACCAGTGAAACATCATCCAAAAAGTGTTCGTAACTGGGAACGTGACCGCGCGAACCCGGCGAAACACCATGCCCTCGATGGTCGAAGCGGGCGACGTTTAAGCCAGATCGATTCAAAACTTGCACAACATGGTCGTAACGAGCACTGTGCTCACCAAGACCATGGACCAGCAGCACAGTCCCGGAAGAGTTCAGGACGTTGTGCTCAATAACGCGCAGGCAAACACCATCTTGGGTTGTCAATTCGCTTTTTTGAATCCGCGAGAGCGTCATCCGTATTTATTCTCCCATTGAAAAGAAACCACCTCTATCTTGATCGACACGATACGTTCGACGACAATATCAATTATTGTAGATTTGACTGTTAATGTAGGACCTTTCTTGAATTCCGAGTGGATCTGCGTCTTTTCTTAAAGTTCTGCCCTCCTTTTCTCCTCCCGTTTAATTTGCCTCGAAGCATGCCTTACAACACCTGTTTGAACCTGCCTGTTCTGATTTGGATGGCATCCGTGTCATTCTCTGTCGTGTCACATGCGGCAGAACCGGCAAACGTCGATTTCAATCGTGACGTGCGACCGATCCTTCAGGCACGTTGTGAGAATTGTCATGGAAGTGAAGAACGTGAAGGTGGCTTGCGGTTATTCGGTCGGAAGGACATCTTCAGCCCCAACGACTCAGGTGACCCGGCGGTTGTTGCAGGAGATCCCGGTAAGAGCGAACTGATTCTTCGAGTCACTGCGAAAGACGAAGCAGAGCGTATGCCTCCGGAAGGGACGGCGCTGACTTCTGCACAGATTGATATTCTCAAACAGTGGATCGTCGAAGGAGCCAAATGGCCTGATGGTGATGCTCGACCAAGTCATTGGGCATATGTCGCTCCAACGCGACCCAAAGTTCCCGACACGACAAACGTCGGACGAACTGCGAATGCGATTGATGCTTTCGTCCTTCGCAAACTCAAGGAACAGAAAAACGGATTGAGCCAATCTCCCCAGGCATCACCAGCGAAGTTGTTGCGGCGAGTCTCTCTGGATCTCACCGGGTTGCCTCCAATGCCGGAACAGTTGAGAGCATTTGAAGCCGATCCTTCTTTTGCGCATTACAGAAAGATCGTTGATGAACTGTTGGCGTCTCCTCGATATGGAGAAAAATGGACGCGGCAATGGCTCGACCTTGCTCGCTATGCCGACTCAAACGGATTTCAAGCGGATCAGTTCCGTGAGATTTGGGCGTACCGGGACTGGGTGATCAATGCGTTCAATTCAGACATGCCTTTCGATCAATTCACGATTGAACAAATCGCGGGCGACTTGTTGCCAGACGCAACGGTCACGCAGAAAATCGCGACTGGTTTCCAGCGCTGCACGACATGTAACGTGGAGGCAGGAGTCGACCCTGAAGAGAACCGGACGAATCAAATCATCGACCGAGTCAATACGGCTGGAACCGTCTGGCTAGGAACAACCCTCGAATGTGCTCAGTGCCACAATCACAAATACGATCCGTTCACGCAACAGGACTACTACCAGATATTTGCTTACTTCAACAACACGCCTTTGGAAGTTGTCCAGCCGAATGGAACCGGTGTGAGCTTTGAAGTTTCCGGCCCGAAAATGGAGTTGCCGCTCGAAGATGAACTGGCAACTCAACTGACCGATTATCGTGCTCAACATCAATCGATGACAGACCGTATCGCAGCCAGAAAAAAAGAACTCACCACCGAACGCGAATCCTGGGAAGCAAAGTTGTTGGCAAGTCTTGATTCGGCTCCGCATTGGCATGTCCTGGAGCCACTGTTTTTTACGTCGTCAGGTGGGGCGGAACATGACATTCTGACGGACCAATCCATTCTGCTTTCTGGTCCGGCTCCTGATAAAGATTTTTACACAATCAAGTATCGGACCAATCTCGAAGGCATTACCGGTTTCAAAATCGAGACACTCACTGATGACTCAATACCAGGGAAAGGTCCAGGGCGAGGTGACAAAGACCGACCCAACTTCGTCGCTTATGAGCTGGAAATAACGGCCCAGCAGATCGGTTCAGATCAGGCAGCAGTGCCGGTCGAATTGCATTCAGCGAAGGCTGATTTCTCTCAAAAAAGTTTCGATGTTACTGGTCTCATCGATGGAGATCCTAAAACTGCCTGGGCGATCAATCCGAAGTTTCATGAACCGCATTGGGCATCGTTTCTGACTGCCGAACCGGCTGGAACAGAAACTGGAACTGAGTTCACGATCACCATCGACCAACACTACGGTGGTGCGAGAACTATCGGGCGATTCCGATTCCTGGCAATGACGGGTGAACCAGGCGCGGAAGCAATCCCAGAGGACATCCGAGAGCTCCTCGCCTCAACAAAAAAACGAACGAAGAAACAGAAAAAACAACTCAGCGACTACCAAGCTTCAACGGATAAAATGTCGCTCAACCTGAAAACGCAACAGGCGAAACTGAAGAAGAAAATTGATGCGATCAAGCCGCCGACAACATTAGTGATGGTCGAGATGGAATCGCCGCGAATCACGAACATCTTCAAGCGAGGAAATTTTCTGCAACCTGGTCTTGAAGTGGAACCGACTGTCCCGGCGGCGCTGAGTAGCATGCCGACATCGGTAACAAAAGAGGGGCGTCCAGATCGGCTGGCGTTTACGCGATGGTTGGTCTCGCGCGAAAACCCGCTTGTTGCCCGTGTCGCTGTGAACCGCTGGTGGTCGGAGTTCTTCGGACGGGGAATCGTAGAGACGCTCGAAGACTTCGGAACTCAGGGAGATGACCCGACTCATCCGGATCTTCTGGACTGGCTGGCGGTGGAGTTCATGGACAACAGCTGGTCGATGAAGCACGTTCACCGATTGATCGTTCTCTCTGAAACTTATCGTCAGGACTCGTCAATGTCACAGCAGCAGTTGGCAGCCGATCCGCTCAACAGTTTGTTCGGGCGTGGTTCACGTTTGAGAATGACCGCGGAAATGATCCGCGACCACGGTCTCGCTGTCAGTGGATTGATCTCTTACAAAATGGGCGGACCACCGATCTATCCACCGCAGCCTTCGAATATCTGGCGACACGTGGGGCGCAATGCTCCCAAGTATCAAACGGACACGGATGAAGACCGCTTTCGCCGAGGGATTTACGTTGTCTGGAGGCGGTCTGCGCCGTATCCAAGCTTCGTGAATTTCGACGCACCGGACCGTGGAACCTGCGTGGTGAAACGATCTCGAACGAACACGCCACTGCAAGCGCTGACCCTCTTGAACGATCCAGCATATGTAGAAATGGCACACGCGTTAGCGAAGCGATTGATTGCGGATCATCCTGAAGTCGAGCCGAAAATTCGACTGGAATATGCCTTTCGTCTTGCCGTGTCGCGTTCACCAGAAAGCAACGAGACCGAACAACTGCTCACTTTCTTTGAAAGTGAACGGAATCGATTTCGAAAAAACATCAAATCGGCAGAACAAGTCATTCCCAAAGCTGACCGAATTGACGAACTCCCCCTCGCCGATCAAGCTGCCTACTTCGAAATCGCCAACATCCTGTTGAACCTCGATGAAACGATTACAAAGAATTGATTGTTCAAAAACGATATAGGAAACATGATTAATGAAATTCAACAGTGCGTATTGTTTTGTTCTCTTCGTGGCCTTCTCTCAGCTTGCGAATGCGGATTGGAAGGAGTTTCGTGGACCGACAGGTCAGGGACATACTCAGGCGACTGGTCTTCCGGTCAACTGGAGTGAAACGGAAAATATTTTGTGGAAGTCCGAAGTCGATGGCATCGCGTGGTCGTCACCGGTCATCGTTGGTAACAAAGTCTACCTGACGACAGCGGTGAAGGGAGAAGAAGAAAACTATTCACTCGGTCTTCTCTGCCTGAATGTTCACGATGGATCTCCGTTGTGGGACAAGGAGGTTTTCGAGCAGGCTGACAAAGTGAAGATGCATAAGAAGAATAGTCATGCGAGTCCGACACCGGTCATTGAAGGAGACCGAATCTATCTTCATTTCGGCCCGCACGGAACCGCTTGCGTTTCACTCGAAGGGGAAGTGGTCTGGAAACAAAAATTCGATTACAAACCGGTCCATGGGAATGGTGGATCGCCAGCGCTCGCCGGAGATGTTCTCGTGATCTGTTGTGATGGTGGTGATCAGCAATTTGTGGTCGGACTGGATAAAGCGAACGGGGAGATCCTCTGGAAGACCGACCGCGATACCGATCCGAAGAAAGGGTTTTCGTTTTCCACGCCGCTCATGATTGAAGTCAATTCGAAAACGCAAGCCGTTTGTCCAGGGAGCGATGCCGTCTTCGCGTACGATCCGCAGACAGGCGATGAAATCTGGCGGGTCGATTACCCCGGTGGATATTCAGTGATTCCGCGACCAATTTACGGTCAGGGGCTGGTATTCATCTGCACTGGTTATAATAAGCCGACTCTGCTTGCCATCGATCCGACTGGGTCAGGAAATGTCACCGAGACGCACTTGAAGTGGAAAATTGAACGGCAAATGCCACACTCTCCTTCACCGATTCTCGTGGGTGAAGAATTGTATGTCGTCTCAGATAAAGGAATCGGCAGCTGCATCGACGCGAAGTCCGGAGAAATCCACTGGCAGGAACGCCTCGAAGGGAATTACTCGGCGTCACCGCTGTCTGCTGAAGGGCGCGTCTACTTTCAGGATGAAAATGGAACCACCATCGTTGTGAAAGCTTCGAAGGAGTTCGAAGAACTTGCTCGAAACACTCTGAACGAAGACGAACGGACGTTCGCCTCGTATGCCGTTGAAGGCAAATCCTTGCTATTGCGCAGCGAGAACCACCTCTACCGCATCGGCACATCAAAGGATTGAAGAGAACAAGCACACGTAGGGTGGGTGCAGCTTGATTCAAGGTGGGTTACGTACGCAAATCGAACTGTGGTCCAGCCTGTACGGTCCTGTCATATTCACTTGCGAAACCCACCAAATCTAAGGCATGCGTACTTCACCCACCCTGCTTGCGATTCCTGATTGACCTTGATACTTCTTTCGATGTTCCTCATCTTACGCTTCTCCTCGTCGGGGAGAAGCAATTTCCACTCATCATCAGCCCTCAAATTTTTCTATGGCAGCGACAGCTAAAGCCTCTTCGAAGTACGTTGCGGACGATATCGAAGTTCTGGATGGACTCGAACACGTCCGTACTCGACCGTCGATGTACATCGGTGGTGTCGACTCGCGTGGTTTGCATCACCTTGTCTGGGAAGTGGTCGACAACTCCGTCGATGAATATCTCGCCGGTGAATGTGACCAGATCAAGGTAATTCTGCACAAAGATGGCTGTTCGATTACGGTTGAAGATAATGGTCGAGGCATTCCTGTCGACAAGCATAAAAAGACAGGTAAGTCGGCTCTGGAAGTGATCCTGACCACACTCTACTCAGGCGGGAAGTTCTCCGAGAAAAATTACCTTCGTAGCGGTGGACTGCATGGGATTGGTTCTTCGGCTGTGAATGCGCTTTCTGAAGAAATGGTCGCAACGATTCATCGCGATGGTCACGAATGGCAACAGTCCTACTCTCGCGGACGTCCACAAGGACCAGTCAAAAAGAAGAAACCGTTTCGCGGTCATGGGACGATCATCTTCTTCCGCCCAGACGATCAAATTTTCCGCCGAATTCAATTTAACGCCGACACGATTCGCCAACACCTGGAGGATATTTCGTACATCCATGGTGGTCTGAAAATCACCTTTATCGATGAGGCCAAAAACGAGCGGTACGAATTGCATCATCCGGAAGGAATCGCGGCGTACCTTGAAAAGATTATCAAAGACGACAAACGCAAAGTCGTTCATGAACAACTCTTCAAAATGGAAAAAGATGAAGGGAAAGTTCGCCTTGAAATGGTTCTTCAATGGACCGAATCGACCGATGAACACGTTCGCAGCTATGTGAATGGAATTCGGACGCGCGGCGGAGGAACTCACGAATCAGGGTTTCGTTC
>DAOUPA010000098.1 GCA_030626405.1 Planctomicrobium sp. | reverse complement strand
CTCGATGGTCACCGAAGGTGTCTGCGGTCCGGAGATCGCTTGAACGGTCGCAACCGTGGGGGCACTCGTCAGGCTCTTCTTCGCAGGTCGACTGCGACTGAATGTCACTGTTCCAGACTGCTCAGTTTCGGGAGCAGTTGGAGTTTGAGTTTCCGAGACAGGAGATTCGGAGGCAACTTTAATCGGCGTCGTCAACGATGACTTTGGAGGTGCTGATGGTTGAGAAAGAGTTCGTCCAGGGAACGGTCGTGCCGCTCGAACTTGTTGTATTTGTTCTTGTGCATTTGGTTCCGCTTGAAACTCAGCCTGAACGACACCACCTGCATCATCCGCAGTCGAGACGGTCTTGGCTTCAAGGGACATCGCAGGCTTCAGTCTTGTACGAGACTCCACTTTGGCCCCATTGCTGCCAAAAAGTTCACTATAGTAGTTCGGCTGCGATGCAGGGCGTGTGTTCGTTTGCTGAGAATGTTCTACACTTCCAGTCGAATTCGTGCTTTTGGTAGAATTGGCACCGAAGTATTGTTGGCTCGTCCCTGATGGTTTTGGTCGAACTGAGGGACCGAAGACATCCTGAGCAGCCACGCTATTCAAGCCAAGACCGACAATTGCCAGAAAGAAAGTACTTCGTCGCATGTGATTCTCCCAACCGCTTAGAGGTTCCATTTTGCAACCTCGCTTTCCCTGAATCGTGGTGATTCACGAGCCACACATTCTGAACGAACATGCTTCAGTAAAAGTGAAATGATTCAAACATCGAAGCAGAACAAAAAAGCGCGCCGCTTCCACTATCTCTTACGTTCGACTGGAAGGCTTAGGTGACATGAGACGAAATTAACGATTATTCCGATTATTCTGCCAAAAAGCGGGTTGGGGAACCGAGAGACGCTCAAGGCGGGGAGAAATTAGCTTCGTAAAAAAAGAGTACGCAATCACCTTTCGATGTCCCGCCAGCACTCAAGATGGATCGTAACTAACTACAAAATAACTAGATACAACAATACACCTCTAGTCGTGGCGTTTCTCCGGGGCAATTTGATCAAGAATCCCATTCACAAATTTCGGCGACTCGGAATCACCAAATTTTTTGGCAACTTGGATCGCTTCATCAATGACGACGCGAAGAGGAGTATCAGTCTTCAGGAGTTCGTAAGCTCCTAGTCGTAACACAGCGCGGTCTGTCGCCGCCATTCGACTGAGTTGCCATTTCTGAGCGACGACCTGAATTTTCTCGTCCAACTCTGCTCGATGTTCCATAACTCCGGCGAACAAACTCCAAGAGAATTCGACCAGTTGTGGATCACTGATTCGGTCTGAAATCATCTCTCTAATGGACGATAATTCAGTATCCGGGTTGAGATCAACCTGGTAGAGCATCTGTACGGCAACCTGCCTTGATTTACTTCGACGTGCCATAACAATTCAATTTCCGCGCAAAAAATCCCCTTAAACAACTTGAAGAGAATAACTTACAGCGAGAGAGGATGAGGAGGATATTAAGGAAGCTGTTTCAGCACGTTGACCGTTTCAATTGCAGCAAGAGCGGCTTCTGCGCCTTTATTTCCAGCCTTTCCCCCTGCACGATCTAGCGCTTGCTCCATAGTACGGCACGTGAGAACGCCAAACAAGATGGGGACTCTGTTCTTTTGTGACGCTTCCATTAAACCTTGAGCGACGGCATGGTTAATATAGTCATGGTGATCCGTATCTCCCTGAATCACTGCCCCCAACGCAATCACTGCTACGTATTTCCCAGAAGCAGCTAAGCGTTCGGCAACAAGAGGAAGTTCAAAAGCTCCAGGAACCCAACAACTTTCGATCAAATCCCGATTTGCGCCATGCCTTTCCAGAGTTCCGACCGCTGCGTCACGAAGCGGACGAGTGACCAATTCATTAAAGCGTGAAACAACGATCGCATAGCAGTCATCGTTGTTGGCAATCATGTTTCCAGTGATTTCTTGAGGCATCGATTCTTCTTCGATTCTTTTTCCGGACAGTAGCGACTTCGTTTGAGATTGCCAGCCGACCACTTGAAGCAGTCGGCGAACCTCATTTTCCTCTACTTTAACGAGTTACGTCCAACATCGTATTCTGAGACCAGCGTAAAGGCTAGCAGTCAAAACGCTCAGTTATGAAAATTCGAGAACTGGCAATTCCTCAAACGGCTTCTATCAAGCCTCTGTTTCGTCTGCTGACTCAGCTTTTTTCACAGCTACAGCAGCTTGACTTGTTGAATTCAGTTTCTTGATCGAAATGTAGGAGAACAGCATTCTCGCGCTGAGCACCAACGAACAACTGCCCAGAATCGTCGCAAGTGACCGGTAATTCGATGTTGACCACAGTTCGAAACTGAAAACACCTGCTGTGACCAGCCACGCAAAACCAGTGACCACCCCGAGAACTTTGAAAATCACTTCTTCTCGGAGTTGACTCGATTTCGCTAAGGCAGATCGAGCTGAAAGATTTGCTAACTCACGAAACGAATCGAGATTTACTCGCATCGCTTCCGGTTCTTGAAGAACCTTTCGCTTCGAAAGAGGTGAAATCACAGCACCACCAAACGTCCCTACATGCTGTGATGCCTGAACTTCTTCAGGAGAAACGGTCGTTGTGGCAATTGCTGCTGTCTGCCCTTGTCCTGCAGGTGATTTCACAGACGCGACTGGAGAAGATGGTACATCATTCTGTCGATTCCTCACCAGGAGTTGTTCCATATATAATTGAACCGGATCTTTGCCTGCGTCAGAACTCTCTGGAGTACCTCCGTCTCCCTCCTCGTTCGCCATGTCCTGTCCGTCAATTTGCGATGGAAGAGAATCAGAGGCGACAACACTCGCAGGCTCCTCTCCGGGAGTCTCTTCGTCTTCCGTCTGGAACGTTGAACTCCCCTCATCCATTGAAATTTCTTCTGCAACAGAAGGTTCGATTTCTTCTTGTCGTTGTTGCAACCTGGAGATTGAAATCCCGAAAATTTCTGCCAACTCATTACGCAATCCTTCGACTTGACCTGACTTCTGCTCGACATCTGACGAACCATGATGTTCTTCGTCGTTCAAGCTTTCATCTATTGCAGAACTCTCCGCAACAAACGAAGCACTCTGTTCGACCGGGCAGTTTTCGTCCACACCGTCTTGATCATCTTGTAGAGAATCTGCGACTTCTAATTCCTGGTCATCCTCTACCTGCGTCGGTTCTAAAAGCAAGAGGTCTCTCTGTTGAAGATAGTCAGCCCGCTCCTCCTCAAAGGCAACTCGGTCAGCACGAAACACCTCTCGCTCCTGTGCAAGTTCCTCAGTATTGAGTCTTAATTCGTTCTCAAGTTCTTCAATTTCTTCCTTTTTAATGTTCGCGTCATTGAGTTGCTGACGTACGTTGGCATGTTCGTCTTCGATTTCTCGAATTTTCTCTTCTGACTTCTCTTGCTGTTCTTTCAGCAACTGTTCTGCATCACGAAGTTCAGCTAGTTGCTCTGTTAAAGAACTATTGTCGATTAATGACTGAGCACTCTCCTCAACGAGGCGTTCTCGTTCAGCACTCAAGGTGGCGAACTGCTCTTTATGTCTTGCGAGCTGACTCGCAAGATCGGCCTTTTCGACAATCGCTTCTTGAAGAGATCGGGAATCGCGCTGCTCGAGTTCTTTTTCACGGCTGTTGAGATGTTCGATTTTTTCTGCCAGTGAGGCGCGTTCGCGTGCCAACTCATCCGTCGCATCTTGCCCTATTTTTTCTTTTTTTTGCTCCAATTCACTTTGCCAAACCACCAATCTGTCTTGGTGTTCCGAGAGATGCCGTTCCTGATCAAGAAGGCGGTTTCGCTCGCCTTCGAGATCGTCGAATTGGATGAGGCTCATCTGATATTTTTCGACATTGGATTGATGCTGAAATTCCTGTTGGATCAATTGGTCCTGAGCGTCTTTCAGTTCCTTTTGTTGAAGGTAAATATCCTCATCCCGATATTCCAAATCATCAAGACGTGCTGTGATCTCTGCATGCTTCGATTCGAGTCGTTCACTTTCTGTCTTCGAGAGATCTTCACGCTTCACGATTTCCTGATGCTGACGATCAAGCTCTTCGTGTTTTTTGTGCAGTTCCTCGCTTTGAATTTCCCACTCCAGTTGCCTAGCTCCGCTTTCATCCTGAAAGCGATGCAAATTTTCTTTTTCTTCTTGTAAAATTCGATCGTGCAGCGCGCTAAGAGACACTTCTCGTTGTTCGAGCAAATCAGATCGTGATTGCAATTCTTCGGTTTGCAGTTCTAGCTCTTCACGCAGCAATTCGAGTGTATTCCGGTCATAGTCGACCTCGCACTTCTCCTTTTCAAGTGATTGCAAACGTTCGTCCAGTTCAAGTTCACGACTTTCGATTTGCTTCTTGTCAGCTTGAATCGCCACTTCCTGATCTTGGAGTTCTGCTTCAAACTTCGAAAGCTGAATCTCGTCTGCTTTGAATTTTTCTGTTCGCTGCTGGAATTTTGTCTTCTTGACATTCAAAAGGTCCTGAGATTCGCAGAGAATTTCCTGCTTAGTGGTGATCTCGTTCTTCTGCTCATCCAATGCTTCAAACTTTTGTTGACGCTCGTGCTCGAATGCACTCCATTCTTCACCCTTGATTTTTTCTCTTGATTCGAATGCAAAGAGCTTTGCCGAAAAAAGCGTTTCTCGTTCTGCGAGAGCGTCCTGTTCAACCTGAAATTCCTCTCGTCGAACCTGAAATGCCTTCTCCAACTCCAAGAGCTTCGCTCGATCTGATTCCAGGCAATCTGCACGCTCGTCCAAGTTCTGAGATTGAATATCGACGTCTGCTCGTTCTTCTTCAAGCTTGCTTTTCCTGTCCTTGAGCACGTCTTCGAACAGGCAGAGACCATTTTCAATGTTTTCTCGTTCTTTTTTTTGCTCCGCAAGCTTCGCTTGCTCGGCAGCAAGCTCTTGTTTTTGACTCTGAATCGAATCGAACTCACATTGACGTTCATCCGCAAAGGTTTCTCGCTCGATTTGATGAAACTGCTCCTGCGATGCCAGAGCTGACTGTTGTTCTTCGATTTCACTCGCTCGTTGAACAAGCAATTCCGCTTCGAGTTGAAGCTCCTCGAAACGACGATTGAATTTTGTCTCGCGCTGGGCGAATTGCTCACGCTGCGAAGCAAGTTGTTCGGTTCGATCGATCAGATCAATATTCCGCTCCTCGAATTGTCCATGCTCTTCTTGTATCACGGTCTCACGCTGCTGAAGTTCAACTGTCAACTCTGCTAACCCTCTCCGCTCAGCTTCCAAATCATCGAACGCCTGACTGATTCCCGAGTCCTTCTGTGCAAGGCTCGCAGTGAGTTCTGCGAGTTCTTGTGACTCCTTCTCAATCTCTGCGTGACACTCATCAATTAATTCAAGCTCTTGCTGACGTTCGACGGCAAAGGCGTCTCGCTCATCACGATGTGCCTGTCGATTCGATTCCAACGTGGCTTGCTGCTCTGTGAACTCTGCGATTTGCTTCGTGATAGCGTCTCTTTCAGCTTGGTTCTCTTTAAGCCGTTGATTGAGTTCTGCCTCGCGCTCAGCGAAATTTTCTTGTTGAGAAGTGATCTCTTGTTTTTGACGGTGGATCGAATCGAGTTCACATTGGCGTTCACTGGAAAATTTCTCTTGTTCGATTTGAAGAGACTGTTTTTGGGAGGCCAAAGTTGACTGCTGTTCTTCGATGTCAATCGCTCGCTGAGCAAGCAAATCCACTTCGAGTTGAAGTTCCTCGAAACGACGATTGAATTCTGTCTCGCAATCGGCAAGCTGCTCGCGCTGCGTTGCAACTTGTTCCGTTTGATCAGTCAGATCAAAATCTCGCTCTTCAAGTTGCCCTCCCATTTCTTGCAGCTCGTTCTCACGTTGCTGAAGTTCGGCAGTCAGTTCGGCCAACCCAGTCCGTTCGGAGCTCAAATCCTCGAAACTTTGATTGAGTTCAGATCTCCTCTGGTCTAAACGAAGAGTGAGTTCCGCGAGCTCTTGCGACTCCTTCTCAAGTTCTGCGTGACGTGCGTCAATCAATTCAAGCTCTTGCCGACGTTCAGCGGCAAATGTCTCTTGTTCGATCTGATGAGACTGCTGTTGCGATGCCAGTGCCAACCGTTGTTCTTCAATCTCATTCGCTTGCTGAGCAAGCGAATCTGCTTCGACCTGAAGTTCATCAGCACGACGATTGAAATCTGCGTCGCGTTGGACAAGTTTCTCGCGCTGTGCAGCGAGTTGCTCAGCCTGATCAACAAGCTCAAAATCTCGCTCTTCGAGTTGCCCCTCCATTTCTTGAAGCGCATTCTCACGTTGCTGAAGTTCGGCAGTCAGGTCGGCCAATCCGATTCGTTCAGCGGTCAGGTCCTCAAAGCTTTGACTGAGTTCTGTTTCTTTCTGTGCAAAGCGAAGCGCGAGTTCCGCAATTTCTTTCGACTCGCCCTCAAGTTCTCTCTTTCGCAGGTTGATCGCATCAAGTTTTTTCTGATGCTCAGCAGCGAACTTATCTCGCTCGATTAGATGAGACTTCTCCTGTGTTTCCAATGTTGACTGTTGCTTCACAACCTCAGCGACCCGTTCAGCAAGTAGCTTTTCTTCGCACTGAACCTCTTCCAGGCGACGAGCGAGTTCTTCTTCACGTTCTGAGTATTGCGTACGCTGTTCGGCAAGCTTCTCAGCCTGATCAACGAGACAAAAATCTCGCTCTTCGAGGTGTCTCGATTCTTCTTGAAGAGCGAGTTCGCGCTGCTGAAGCTCAGAAATCAACTCGGTCAGCCCTCCTCGCTCGGCATCCAGATCCTCGAAACTTTGATTGAGCTCTGAATCTTTCTGTGCAAGACTGAGCGCCAGTTCCGCAATTTCCTGCAACTCATTCTCCATCTCTCCTTTTCGTTCGTTGATTGCATCGGACTCTTGTCGACATTCGACAGCGAACATCTCTCGCTCGGTTTGATTAGACTCCTCTCGTGAGGCTAGAGCTGCCTGTTGCTCCCCGATGGTACTCGCTCTCTCTGACAACAACTCCGTTTCCAGTTGCAGCTCTTTCTGCTGAATGTGCAGCGTCTCCTCCGTATGCGAGAGACGCAATCGCTCTTCTTCAATCTCAGCCGCTTCTGTTTTCACTTTCGTTTCAAGTTCTTGCACTCGATTACGCTGCTCGGAGAGTTCTTTTTCGTGCGACTCTTTTTGCTCGCGGAGCAATTCTCGTTCTGCGTCGATTTGCGATTGTTGATCCTGGACGGACTTCAAGTTTTCACGCAGTGACTTTTCCTGGATTTCCAACTCGGAAATTCGTCTTGCCTGATCTTGAGACTCATCCAGAAATGATTGCTGCTGTGTTTCAAGTTGATGTGCAATTTGATCCAGTTCAGACTCACGTTTCTGGAGATTCTGTAACCGAAGATCAAATTCCCCAGAGCGAATTCGCAGAGATTCCGCTTCGGTATTCAATTCCTCTTCCAGAACAGCGCAGGCTTCGCGTTCCTGCTTCAGGCCAGACAACTCCTCCTGAACCTGTGACTCGTGATGATCAATTTCGTTCGACCGAACTTGCAGTTCGTCCGCATCCAGCCGACTTGCATCAAGATCGTCCTGAGCGTGCTGAAGTCCCTGCAAAGAATCTTCCATCTCAGCTTGCAGGCGTTCGACTTCTTCCCGTCGGCTCGCCAGACTTTCTATTTGCCTCAAAACCTCTGCTTCACGCAGGGAAACATCTTTCGCTTGAGATCCCACTTCTTCTCGAAGTTCCTGCAACTTTTCTGTCGCAGCTTCGACACTCGTCAGCTGGACTTTTCGAGCACTCAATTCGGCTTGCTGCTCGGCTATTTCCTGTCGGTAAACGTCAAGAAGTACAGCTTCCTGTTCCAACTCCATCTGCGCATCAGCGAGTGCCTGGTTCTTGGAAGTAATTTCGGCGTGTGATTCTTTTTCGCGACGGAAAAACTGGTCGAGCATCCCTTGCACGTCGCTGAGCATTTCCTCCATTAATTGTTCGCGATGGCTGCTGACATTCGTATGAGTTCTCGATGAGCCTCGGATCGCCTGTTGAATCAGTTCATTGATGTCTTGTGGCGCATAAATCTCCTGCATTCTCGGAGTCGGAGGTCGCGATATTAGCGATTCGACTGCGAATTCTGCCGGACCGATGACCAATCGATCACCAACCGTCAATTCACTTTCACTGATCACACCTTCGTTGATCCACGTCAATGGAGAGAACGACTTGACGATGACGCGCTTCCGACCCACAACCAACAGGCAATGCCGGTCTGCAATCCCTGCCATAGCAAGGGGAATATCACAATCTGCATCGGCACCAAGTGTGTACCGTCCCGTCGGGAGATCCACCGGTTCAAGCTCGGATCCCACCCAGACAGGACGTAACCGAATTCCAGCGAAGTCCACACGATTAACTCGGCGGCTCCACTGTTTATTCTCAGACTGATCGACAACTGTTGCCAACATGAAACAAGCTCCTGGTATTAGTGAATCCTCATGTTTCTTGAAATCCACACGTACTGCATCGAGGTTCACCATAGGCATATACCTCACGATCAGAACCCAGTCAAAATGCAAGTTGCGTCAACACAACCTTACGTTGAGAATTTGCATCATGCCCCCTTAGAGATAGCTTCAATCCGGCTCTCCGGCAGCAATCAAGTTGCCCAGCCACCGCATGATCACCTTGGTTCAGGTAGCTGGAAGAATCAGATCAACCATTCAAACGAGAACCAGTATCCCAAAGAGAAACGGTCGCCTGTAACGATTAAAAGGCTGACAACAATCGATCTTCATTTACCCAACAACCTCATTACAGTGCTGAAAGTGTCTGGTGTTGCCTCTTCCTAAGAAACCACACCAAAGTTCGTTTTCATTGCGACTCGGCAACGGGTTTGGGAGACTTCACATTGCATCAACACTGGCACTGCCGAGGAGAAGGTTTCATCAATGAAGATGTCCATGCAAAAATATTGCCTGTTCACTCTGGTTCTCGTTCTGGGAATGGCGACTCCTGTTGCTGCTCAACAGGCTCGTCGGCGAAACGCATCTCGGTTGCCTGAGACTGTTACGTTCAAACAAGACGTTGAATACGTGGCGGCAGGTCACGAGCGGCAAAAGCTCGATCTCTACTTGCCAAAGCGACCAGCGGGAGAAAAACTTCCACTGGTTGTTTTTATCCATGGTGGTGGCTGGAAAAATGGAGACAAAGCCGGAGGACGGAGATTCGTGCTTCCACTGGTGGCGAAAGGGAAATTCGTCGGAGCTTCGATCAATTACCGATTGAGTCAACATGCACAGTGGCCTGCACAGATTCACGATTGCAAAGCGGCGATTCGCTGGCTGCGTGGGACCGCCAGGAAATACGGAATCGATCCAGAACGGATCGGTGTGATCGGAACGTCTGCCGGAGGACACCTCGTGGCGATGCTGGGAACGACCGGTGAGGTGAAAGATCTCGAAGGAGACTTGGGCAACCACAACGATCAATCGAGTCGCGTTGCGGCGGTCGTCGATTTCTTCGGGCCAACGGACTTCCTGACCATGAACGACTTTCCAGGCCGCCTTAACCACAACTCTGCCGATTCCCCAGAATCGAAGCTGATCGGAGGTCCGATTCAGGAAATGAAGAAAAAAGTTAAAACAGCATCGCCACTCAGCTATATCTCACCAGACGATGCGGCATTTCTGATTGTTCACGGGAGCGTCGACCCATTAGTCCCGATTGATCAGTCGATTCAACTCGATCAGGCGCTGGACAAGGCGAAGGTCAGTTCAACTCTCATTCAGATCAAAGGTGGGCAACATGGCAGGTTCCGAAATTCGAAGGTGAACACAATCGTTTCCGATTTTTGGTCACAGCAACTACTGAATCAGAAAATTCACATCCAGGAAGTCGTACTCCAGGAGCCGACCGAGTAGAATGGTTCGAGCGATTGGAGTGTTGCAGAGCGTTTCGCCTCAACGAACTTCACCCGCGAGATGGCAAAATCAGACAGACACAAGGTCGCATCTCCGCGACCAACAGCTTCGAAAGTATGTAGACGTGAACGCTAAAATTGTTCTTCTTCCGGGAGATGGTATTGGTCCGGAAGTGATTGATGAAGCACGCAAAGTTCTTGAGCGAATCGCCCAGAAATTTGACCACACTTTTAATTTTGAATCGCACCCCATTGGTGGGAACGCAATCGATGACTTCGGTGACCCACTCCCCGAAGCAACTCTGGAAGCCTGCCGCGGCGCGGATGGTATTCTTTTGGGCGCTGTCGGTGGTCCGAAATGGGATGATCCGACCGCGAAGACTCGACCGGAAGTTGGGTTGCTGAAAATCCGTAAGGAATTGGGACTCTTCGCGAACTTGCGTCCGATTACTACGTACGATTTCCTTCTCGACTCTTCACCGCTCCGCCGTGAAATCGTGGAAGGGACCGACATCTTCTTTGTGCGCGAACTGACCGGAGGCATCTACTTCGGCGATTCCAAGCTCGAAGAAAACGCCGACGGGTCAGAAACGGCCTCAAGCACGATGGTCTACAGCACACATGAAATTGAACGAGTCGTCCGCGTTGCTGCCAAAGCAGCTCAAGGACGCTCAGGACATTTAACCTCCGTCGACAAGGCGAACGTGCTGGAAGCATCGCGACTCTGGAGGAAAGTGGCAGAACGGGTCGTTCGGGAAGAATTTCCTGATCTGAAATACGATGTTGTTCTGGTTGATGCCATGGCGATGCACCTCATTTCCCGGCCTTCGACATTCGATGTCGTCGTGACCGGCAATATGTTCGGTGACATTCTCACCGACGAAGGCTCGATGCTACCCGGCTCGATGGGATTGCTTCCGTCGGCATCTCTCGGAGAAAGCGGTCCTGGACTTTACGAGCCGATTCACGGTTCTGCTCCAGACATTGCTGGAACTGGAGTTGCGAACCCTTTGGCAACAATTCTGGCTTCCGCGATGTTGCTCCGCCATTCTTTGAATCTGGAAGAAGAAGCGAAGGCCATCGAAGCCGCCGTTGATGCAGTTTTAGAGGCAGGCCACCGCACAAAAGACCTCGCCTCTCAGGGTGAAGAGCCGCTCGGAACCAAAGCAATGGCCCAAAAAGTCCTCGAGGCTCTCGCCGACTGATTGTTCCAAATAGAATAGCTTCACAAAACGTCGCGTCCTTTTCAGTAATGGAGATCGAACATGTTGCGACCTGTCATTTTCTTATCAATGTTGATTCCGTTCCTCTTTGTGGGTTGTGGCCAAGATGCCGGTCCTCCTGCCGACCCTGAAGTTCCAGGTGCAGGAGATGCCACGATGCCTGTTGAGTTGGGAGATCCTGGTCCGGCTCCGGCAGGGCAATCAGAAGAAGAAACAAACGAAGAACCCAAAACTGACGCAACTCCCGTAACTCTCGACATTAAGTCCTGGGAAGAAATTCAAACATCGATTGCCGCAGAAAAGGGCAAAATCGTGGTCGTTGACATCTGGGCGACCTATTGCGGTCCCTGCCTGGTGGAATTCCCGAATCTGGTCAAATTGCATCAAGAGCACGGCGACAAAGTCACGTGCATCTCTGTTTCACTTGATTATCAAGGATTCGAAGACGAACCTGTTCAATCTTACGTAGACCCCGTTCTTGCCGTGTTAAAATCCAAATCTGCAACGTTTCTGAACGTCCTCTGCTCAACGGAATCAGACGTCGTTTACAACGAAAAAATCAAACGGCCTGGAATTCCCATTGTGTACGTATATGACCAGAAAGGTGAGCTTGTCGGAGAATTTCCGGACCTGCAAGACCCCTCAGAGTCTATCTATAAGGAAAATGTCCTCCCACTTGTGGCGAAGTTGCTGAATCAATAGAGAATCGGCAAATTCTGCAACCGGTATGAACCGATGCGAAGAACAAGTCTATGTTAATGGGAGGCGTCGTTTATCACTGACGATTCCTCAAAACTTGTAAGCATCTAGTGGTCACAACTGACTTGGTGAGGGGCGAAGTGAAGCGGCAGCTTGTTCACACTAATGAAGGGATTTCCTCCCCCTCTTCCCCAACGACGTTAACTTGTCCCCAACGACTTGATGGACCACACTTATTTTACGACAAGTTTATTGACTTTGATGGCGGCATTGAGACCGACAATCACGGTAAGACTTTCTCTATGAATTGGAAATCGCGACTGATCTGGTGTTGTGATCCTCGCCAATGGGTGCGCGCCATCCTGCGACTTCATGATACACCTCATTCCATCTCCTTGGGGACTGCGGTTGGCGTGTTTGTAGGACTGACACCGACCTTTGGCATTCAGATGCTGTTGGTGCTTGCAGTTGCGTTTCTAACGAGGCCATTCCTGCGTTTTAACCGAATTGCCGCTCTGGTTGCTGTCTACATCTCCAATCCCTTCACAATGATTCCCATCTATTGGTTCAACTACCGAGTTGGGACCTTTTTTACTCGTACTGAGATCTCCTGGAACGAATTTGTCAAACTCTTTCAGTATGCAGACTACACAGAATGGTGGTCGACGATCACAAACGTATTCTACACCTTGGGCACACCACTGGTCATTGGGTCGTTGCTGGT
The DNA here is from genome assembly GCA_030626405.1 of Planctomicrobium sp. Classification (GTDB taxonomy): domain Bacteria; phylum Planctomycetota; class Planctomycetia; order Planctomycetales; family Planctomycetaceae; genus Thalassoglobus. The sequence continues at coordinate 4,434 of DAOUPA010000098.1, read as the reverse complement.
AGCAACATTCCTTTCGCTTCCCACATACCCACTTTTATTTCGCCTGTCAGAGCGTGTCCAAGCTCGACGCGAAGCGAGAAAACGACTCCGAGATCAGGCTCTTTTCGCTGCCTCATCAGCTTCAGCGGTTGCTGAATCGGAAACATCCTCGATACATTAACAACCCGTTCAAGTTGTTTACCGTTGGGGATAAAAAATGAGTGCTGCCGTTCGTGAGAGTGACGTGATTTGTGTCGGGCTCATCGTTGCCGATCACGTTTGCGCACCGATACGAAAAATTCCAGCTCCGGGTGGGCTCATTACCACACCCCGACTTGATCTCTCAATTGGCGGTTGCGCTGCAAATGTAGGGACTGATCTCGCTAAACTCGGTATTGGTGTCTCACTTGTTGGCTGTGTCGGTGATGACCCGTTCGGGCGATTCGTGCAACAGCAACTCCAAACAAATAACGTTTCCTGCGAGCATATTCACGTCTCTTCAACCGCTCAAACCGCAGCGACAATGGTTGTCAACGTTCAGGGAGAAGACCGTCGATTCATTCATGCTGTCGGTGCCAACACAGAACTCAATGGCAACGAAGTCTCCGACGAACTTCTGGCCAGTGCAAAGCTTGTGTACGTCGGAGGCTTTGGGTTGAATGCTGAACTCTCTGGTGAAAACGTCCGAGAGATGTTCGAACGCGCACACCGACACAATGTCACAACAATGCTTGATGTCGTCCTTGACGATGTCTCTGCGTGCAAAGAAATGCTGAAAACAGCACTCCCGGAAACCGATATTTTTCTTCCGAACTGTGACGAATCGAAACTGCTGACCGGCGAGAGTAACCCTGCTCAACAGGCAGAGATTTTCATAAGCCAAGGAGCAAAAACAGTTGTCATTACTTCAGGGTCAGCTGGCTCACTCCTGATGGCTCAGAATGCCAAAGCGATCCAACTACCCTCTTATAACGTCAAACAGGTCGACGGAACCGGCGGTGGAGACGCCTTTGTCTCCGGCTTCGTCTACGGTCTTCTAAAAGGGGTCACTCCCCTTCAATGTCTGAACTATGGAAGTGCCATGGGTGCGAGTTGCGTCCAGCATCCCGGGGCAACAACTGGAGTTTTTAATGCGGAGCAACTCGAAGAATTCGTGGTAGCAAACCCATTGACTGCATAGCCCTGCGTTGAGAACAGTGTCGAAATTCATTGTCCTCTGGATCAAAGCACTCGAAAACATCAAGAAATGCTGATCAATCAGATCTGCAAGTGCAGGTATAGCACTTTTCGTATTGGTGTTCGCGTTCTGCCTCGTGGAAGTCAGCGTTTATACTGATGGAAATCATTTTCCGCGGGCACTGGAAAGAGCAACTTGCTCTAACAGGCCAAGGTCAGGAAATAAATAGAACGAACAAGAGTGCCTGTCCCCGAACGAAAAAAGCCTGCAAGTTTTGATACTTGCAGGCTTTTCGTGCTGATTCTCAACAGCAAGCACGATGGCTCACCATCCGAGAAACCCTCAATCCACGAAATCGTGGAAAACGGGTTTAGCTTTCGGTGCTTCCAGCTTCAGGAGCTGCTTCTTCAGCTGGTGCAGCTTCTTCTTCAGCTGCAGGAGCAGCAGTTTCGCCTTCTGCAGCTTCTTCGCCTTCTGCAGCTTCTTCGCCTTCAGCATGCTCTTCGCCTTCAGCATGCTCGTGACCTTCTTCGCCTTCGACAGCTGGAACTGCTGGAGTATCTGTGCCTGTATCTGCTCCGTCATCTGCTTTTGGTGCACATCCGACCATAAAACCGCAGAGCAAAAATGCTGAGAACAGTGCTGTAATTTTCTTCATCGTCTTCTCCTTAAATGTCTTCTCATCAGAGACTAATAGTGCCCACGGTCGAGTTTGACACAAACCTCACAGTTCAACACCGCGAGGCGTAGAGTGCCACTCCACCGAGAGCGGAATACGTTCACTCGGCATCAAAACAAATTCGTGCCGACGGCAGCATAGAGGTTTCTTCCGGAGAGTTTATTCCCAGCGATTGCACTTTTTTCAAGATTAAGAACAAAACCGTGCATGTTCACATTAGGAAGACAGGGAAGAATTGGGGGGCGTTAACCAAGCCAGATAACAGGAACAACCGTCAAATCTTACCCGTTTTCTATTTCTCCTCAACTACAGGGACGAAATAGGCCGATTGATCAGGATAACTGCCATTACCGGGAGAACCGTTACGACCGGACCATTTTATGGTGGCAGATGTATTGACGACGAGTGCGCAGAAAACGACCTGTTCGCATGGTCACAAAAAATATGTGACTGCCAGTCGGCAGGATGCTGGAGCAATCGATGAAAGACACGTGTAAAAGTTGGCTGCAAGTCATTACCGCTTGTATAAGCCTTTCAGCGACCACCTGGGGACAATCTCCTGAACCTGGTTTGCCGGAAGTTGGCCCTCCTCAACTCGAGGTTGAGGTCACAAGTGAGGGGGACTATGGATCAGTCAGATTAGGTGGTCCTCACCATTCCGCCTCGGCTGTGGTTCAAGCACCTGCGGTGCAACAAACGCAGTTTGTGCAGGGTGCCCCTCAAATGTTCAGCGAGGCGATGATCCCGCAGGACAATTCCGTTGGTTTCGCGGCAACGCGTCCTGAGGACAACATCCTCTGGCGAGTTGGACGTTCCAGTAACGAACGTTACGGCTTCGAAGATGGCTACACCAACATTAATGCCTTCATTCCATTTTCAATCAACAGCGATCGCAGCCTGTGGTGGATCAATCCCCGGGTCAACATCACCGACGCTGCCGAGGGTGCAACCAGCCTTGGTTTTGGACATCGTGTTTATGTCCCAGAAGATGACCGTGTCTACGGAGCATCATTCTGGTGGGACTACGAAAACATGCACTCAGGATATTTCAATCAACTGGGTGGAAGTTTCGAATCGATCGGTCGGTACACCGATCTTCGAATGAACTTTTCACTCCCTATTGGGGAGAAAATCCAGAGCACTTTGACCGGTGTGGGATCTTCTCAGTTTGTTGGAAACCAAATCGCAGTTCAGCAATTCATCAATCAGGATGAAGCACTACAAACATATGACGTCGAAGTTGCGACACCGTTCCCAGGGCTTGGTGGCTACGGAGTCGATCTTGGCGTTGGAGCGTACTTCCTCTCAGGAGAAGAATCCGGAAGCACAGTTGGAGTGAGCGTTCGCTCGCAAGCTCAGATCAATAACAACTTCTGGTTGAATGCACTCTACACAAACGATCCAACTTTCGGTTCAAACCTTTCGATCAATTTTGAATTGACCATGCCATCGAGTGGTCATGGTCGCTGGTTCCGTCAACGACCTGTTGCAGCTGCACTCACAGATTCTGTCATTCGTCGATATCGAATTCCAGTTGAAACAACCGTTGGGGCACGTTCAATCACTGCGATCAATCCAAAAACTGGTTTGGCGTTCCAGGTTGCACATGTTGATCCCGATGAAATCGCGTTGGGAACTGGATCGATCACAAATCCGTTCATGTCCATCGAACAATTTGACACGCTGCCAGCAGCAGAGAAATCTGCCTTCGATATCGTCTATGTCCAGCCACGTGCTGACAACACAGACACCAACCTGAACACCGGTGTCAATCTTCTCTCCGGACAATACCTCCTGAGTAATAGCGTTCCACAATTCGTCGAGGCTGTTGCTGGTGTCTTCCAGATGCCTGGCTTCGTGCCAAACCAACCTTTGCCCTTGCTGACAAGCACCGGCATGATGGGTGACGGAAACGTGGTCAACTTCGAAACAGGCGGATCTTGTTTCACGGTTGCAGGATTCGAAATCAGCCGGGAAATGACCCTCGCTGGTCCAAACGCCGGAGTTGGCAGTGCCATCTTTGGTACAGATGTTTCCGAAGTGAACATCAACCGCAACATCCTGCGTAACGCTGAGTACGCAACTGACTTGACCTTCTCCGGTTCACTTTCCTACACGCAAAACATCCTGAGAGACAACACGGTGGGTGGTTTGAGAGTGATCTACGAAGATGACGGTCAACTTGCTCTGTTCAGTAACTCGACGTTCAACAATATGGGAATTGGGTTTGAGGTGATTGCTGACGGGTCAACCGTTTTGGCAAACAACTTACCTGCTTTCGTCCCTGCGGCACCGAGCGTGATTACTCCTAATTTCAGCAACTTGAATTCAATTCTCGATCTCACTGACCCTGACGTCGATGCACAAGTGATTCCATTCGATCCAGCCCGAATGAGCACCGGAATTATTGGCAACCAAGTTGCTCTGAACGAAACCGGAATGCTGCTGGAAGCTATAACTGGTGGTGCCATTGAAGTGAACGTCGAAGAAAACCTGTTCACAGATAACCAGGACACCTTCACAGGCGGTTTCGTCGCCAACGCAGAAGGTGCAGGGAGCTCAATCACATTCAACACCTTTATTAACAACATCGCTCAAT
>DAOUPA010000267.1 GCA_030626405.1 Planctomicrobium sp. | reverse complement strand
CATCGAATCGCCCTAACCATCCTCGAATTTCATCTCCAGCTTACAGCTCGAAGTTCACATTGCCAACAAACTCACCAGAAGGCAGCAATTTCTGTGCAGTCTACTACTCCAAGTTGAGTTCACCTGTGCAAAGCTACCATCCCACTTCGGAAAGTTTTGAGTCCTTGCACGCTAGATTTTGAATAAGTGACCACCTACATTTACTTGACATGTACAGACGCGGAATCGGATGCACGGATCAGGCGTAACATCTTTTGTCCTACCCCCCTGCATTATTGACACTTTCCATTTTGGAGCATTTCGGCAAAACAACAATGAGTGATATCCAGATCGAAGTATGGGACGCCACTGGAAATAAAAGACAGACTGTCGAAGTTCCACAGGATGCTCCAGTGAACCGATTGATTGCAGTTCTAATCAACAAGATGAATTTGCCCCTGCACAGTCCTGATGGTCAGTTAATGAGCTATAAGTTTCACCATCGGGCATCAGGTCGGCAGTTGTTGGACAGTGAGACACTTGAAAATGCTGGCGTGCGTGATCAGGATGTTCTTCGACTTCAGCCGGAAATTACAGCAGGGTAAAGTTAGGGGGCGGTGTGGCTGGTGATGTTCTGAAGATTGATAAAATCTCCTCAGACGGGCGGTTTTCGCGATTTGAATTGATTGGTTGGTGGGAGCAAGAACGTCTCAACTCCGCCAAGGCGCTCGTCATTGGCGCGGGTGCGATCGGAAACGAGATTATCAAGAACCTCGCTTTGATTGGCGTAGGAAACCTGGTCGTCGCAGACCTGGACATGATCGAAAATTCGAATTTGTCTCGGTCAATTCTGTATCGCGAGGAGGATTGCGGGCACTCCAAGGCAGGCGTATCGGCAAATCGCGCTCGCGAAATTTATCCAGAGATGCGGACAGAAGCCTTTCATGGAAATATAGTTTACGACTTGGGCTTGGGAGTCTACCGTTGGGCAGACGTCATTCTGGGGGGGCTGGATAACCGCGAAGCCCGAGTCGCGATCAACTTGGCAGCAGCTCGTGTTGGCAAACCATGGATCGACGGAGCAATCGAGCGACTCAGCGGAGTGGCTCGTGTTTTCGATCCGGCAGTCGGACCGTGCTATGAATGCACGATGAGCGAAGTTGATTGGAAAATGCTCGAAGCCCGTCGCAGTTGTGCACTACTTTCCAGGGACGAAATGGAAGAAGGAAAGGTTCCGACCACACCAACAACGTCTTCCGTTATAGCTGGGATTCAGGTTCAGGAAGCCATCAAAATGCTGCATGGTTTAGAGACGTTAGACGGTGAAGGTTTTGTCTTCGATGGAGTGAATCACCAAAGTTACACGGTGAAGTATTCAAGAAAAGATGACTGCCTCAGCCACGATGCGTTTGAACCAATCATTGAGACAGACTGGTCGACAACATCCCATCGCCTGGGTGACATTCTGGAGGAGATACACTCCAAGATGGGTTCAAAAGCCGTTCTGGAATTCAATCAGGACCTTCTTGAATCTTTAAGCTGCGCCGCTTGCGATGAAACGGAACCGAAGCTCTCTTCACTCGGGAAAATTTCTGAATCCGAAAGTCGTTGTCCGAAGTGCAAGCAGTTACGAATCCCCAATCTTTATCATCAGGTGTCGGCAAGTACGCAGCTCAAAGATCGGACGTTGGCTGAACTGGGTGTTCCAGCCTGGGATATTCTTGGAGTGAGAGACGGGATGAAAACAGAATATTACGAATTGTGCGGTGACCGGGACATGGTGCTTGGAACGATGGCTTGCAGTTCGCGCGGTAAGGAGTCGACATGAGTGATCTTGATTCAAAAAACCTGCGGAACGAAAAATTAGACAAGCAGTCATTTCCTGCAAAGTTGTCGAGCAATTTGCGATACTATCTGGCTCCAGAGGTCCATCGCGATATTTGGGAACATGGTTCTGCAGACACGAGTGTCGAAGTCTGCGGAGTTCTGGTCGGTCAATGGAACGAGGACGAAAATGGCCCGTTCGCTCACGTCACCAATTCGATTCGCTCAAGTGCTGCTGCAAGCAAGAATGCTGAAGTGACGTTTACCCATGACTCATGGGCAGAAATCAATGAGCAAATGGACAATAAGTATTCTGAAAAACGAATCGTCGGCTGGTACCACACACATCCCGACTTTGGAATTTTCCTCTCTGATCGAGACGTCTTTATTCACGAACATTTTTTTTCTGGACCGGGACAGGTTGCATACGTGATTGACCCTGTTCGCATGCTGGAAGGTGTCTTTGCCTGGTCTGAAGGAAAACCTAAACCCATGCCACACTATTGGGTCGGCGATCAAATTCTCACAACAGAGGCCTCTCAAAGACGTCCGCACGATTCTAACCCACCTCCTGTCGATCAACAAATCCAGGCGCAACCTGCATCGTTGCCACAGCGGCAAGAATTATCAGTGACAACGCTTCTCGCATGGTTTTGCCTGTTCCTGATTGGGTACCTTCTCGCTGGATTTCAGACGAATTGGGATCGGCAAATGACCGCCAGAGGCGCGGTCGCTCATTTTGGTATCACAAAGTTGATGCGTCTTGGTTTGCGAAAGGACCTAAATGAAGTTCGCCAAGCGTTAGTGGAAGTTCATACCGTTTATGGATCACCCAGCAAGCCCAAGAAGAATGAAAAAGAGGAACAGGAACAGCGAACTGCGATGTCGCGTGATTTGCAAACGATCGAACGTGCTGTCAATCTTATCCAGAATCAATACTGCTACACCGACGACGAACTGAGAGTTCTTCGTCAATTGGCCATTCAGAAACAACAAGAACTGGATTCGCGACAAAAAACGTCCTTGTCAACGAAGAAAAAAAAGAAGGATGCCCCCAAGGCATCTGAGTCAAAGACAGATCAATTGCCCGAAAAAGAAAATGATTCAAACGCGCGGGCCATTGGTCCACCACCCATTGACACGAAGTAAACTGTGCTTTCTCACATCACTCATTGAACTTGACTATGTCCGATCCAATCCGCATTTCGACTGACGAACTGAACACGCCAGATGTCGATGATTATGTCCAGCTTCATTCGTATCTGGACAAGGATCCCGGTGAGAATGTCACACAGTCGTGGATAGTCAAAGTCATTTACGCAAACTGGTTCTACCTTTCTATTGCCGCCATGCTGGGGGGAATTGCTGGATGGGCTCTATTGGAGCCCTTTTACGACGACAATACTCTTGAAGATGAAATTGACCTCGCTGCAATCTTGTTATTCCCAACTGTCGCAGCGACTGTCGGCCTCTTTTTGGGGGCTGCTGAAGGAGTCATGTGTCGGAATTACACACGTGCCGTGAAGTCAGGTTTGATTGCGCTCGTGATTGGATTTATCGGAGGAGCGATCGCACTTATTCCGACGGGAATTGTATTCAGTATCATGACTGCCATTGCGGTTTCTTTTTGGGAGAATCCAGAAGCCGATGCTCTTCCCACTGGACTTGCTTTACTCATCTTGATGATGGGGCGCGCGATGGCCTGGAGTTTGGCGTCCATTCCTGCCGGGATCGGTCAGGGGATTGCATTGAGAGAAAGGAAAGTGATCCTCAACGGATTGGTCGGGGCAGTCTTGGGTGGACTGATCGGTGGGCTGCTCTTCGACCCGATCAGTTTTATCTTGATGACCGAAGATGGACAGGCAACATATAGTCGAGCCGTTGGCTTTGCCTGTATTGGAATCTTCGTCGGACTGTTCATCGGTCTCGTTGAGGGGTGGACGAAGACAGCATGGCTACTGATGCAAAAAGGCCCCCTGGCTGGTAAGCAGTTTATCATGTTTAAAGACACGACCGTCATCGGAAGTTCGCCCAAGGCGGATATCTACATCTTCAAGGATAGCGATGTTGAGCCACGACACGCTCTCATCATCAACCGTGGTGGTCGATTCGAAATCGAAGACTGCGACACTCCGGATGGGACATATGTCAACGGAATTCCGGTGACACGTCACATTTTACAAACGGGTGATCAAATCGTATTAGGAAGCACTGTCCTAGAATTTTCATTCCGCGAAACACAACCCTGAACACAACCCTGAACGAACCACTGAAATTCAACAAAGGAATTCACTGTGACGATTAATGTTAACTGTCAAGACTGTGGAAAGCTTCTGAAGGCGAAAGACTCGCTCGCAGGTCGTCGAGTGAAATGTCCAGGTTGCGGTAGCGGGGTTCAGATCCCTGAAGCAGTTGAAGAAATTTTCGATGCCGAAGAATTCACCGATGACGAATTTGACCTCGGTGGTGATGATGAATGGGACGAGACGCCTATCGAAAGTGATCGAATTCCCTGCTCTGCATGCGGGGAGATGATTAAACCGAAGGCCGCGAAATGTCGTTTTTGCGGCGAAATTTTTGATCCTGCGTTGAAGAAGAGAAAGAAAAAAAAGAAGAAACGAGGAGGTAGTTATGCAGCAGAAGATGAAGACATGTCGACTGGAGATTGGGTTGTCGCGATTCTGTGCTCAGGAATCGGTTGCATCGCCGGAATTGTCTGGATGATTCAGGGCAAACCTAAAGGGACAAAAATGTTTTTGGTCTCATTGGGAATGCAATTCTTCTGGGGGGTTATTCGTGGCATGATTGAACTTGCCAATCAAAATCCATAGTCAGAGTGGAAGAGTATGTCAGATAAAGTGATCACCTGTGACTGCGGTGCCAAAATCAGGTTACCAACATCACGAACGAATCGTGCATTTCGATGCCCTCAATGCAAACAGAGTGTTGCGCTCACCGTTGAATCCCAGGCATTGCAAATCACGACTAAGCCCATTGACGTATCGGCAATGTGCCCCATTTGTCAGAGTGGACTTTCGACCGATGAATCCTGCGTTGAATGTCCAGACTGCGAACTCATCCATCATCGTGAATGCTGGTCAGAGATTGGAGGTTGTGGAACTTACGGATGCAAACAGGCGCCATCACTCGACAAGTCCGAACAGACCTCACAGGCACCTCTCACTGCATGGGGAGATACCAAAAGCTGTCCGGCATGTGGTGAAGAGATTAAGGCCATTGCGCTGCGATGTCGGTACTGCAAGACCGATTTCAGTTCAGTTGACCCTATGTCACTCAGGGACCTCCGCCGCGAAGAGAAAAATCTTGATGAGCTTGACTCTATGAGGAGATCGATTGTTGCCCTCTTTGTCGCGTCATTTATCGGATGCCTCGCTCCGCTCATTTTGTTAATTTCTCTTATTTATCTGCTACCGCGTCGACCTCAACTCAGCAAGTGCGGCCCGTTGTATGCTCTAATGGGATGGTCATCGATCGGTATTTCGAGTTTCTTTTCTGCGTTGATTGTGTTGTTTGTTTTCGCAGAAATGGTCGCCGGGTAAAAAACGGATTCAATGTGAACGATTCTTCAGCAAATTTGGTGACCTGTGGTGAACGCGAAACGTCTGTTCCATGCGAACGCTGTCGCACCGAGTTGCGTTTTGGTGATCAGGCAGCGATCTGTCGAACGTGCGGAGCGGTCCATCACTCTGACTGTTGGAACGTGAGTGGTTGCTGCTCCTTCGACTGCGCGTCTTCTGAATTGACTTCAACTTTTCCAGTGCTTTCGATAAGCGAAGACGAATTAAGTGCTGCTGTTCCTTTACCTGCACCGTCTCCCCGCGACAACTTTCAACAACGACCTGAGCCTGAACGAAAATGGAATCGCACTGCAATTTGGGCGTTCGTTGTCGCCCTTATCGGGATACCACTTTTCGGTCTGGTCACAGGCATGATTGCAATGGTCATCGCGTGCATTGCTCTTGTTGGTCACACTGATCGATACAAGGGACTCGGTTTTGGTGTGGCTGCGATCATTCTCGGATTGGTTGATGTTATCGGTTGGGGGATCGGACTGTCGATGTATATGTCTCCTGATGCCGTCGTCTTCATGGGATTGGACGACCTTTCACCTGACATCGCCGAAATTAACCGTTTGGATGAACCGCTGCGTCGTGCGATGAGAGCGAACGTTCTCATTCAAACTCATCATGGATTACAGTCCGGACTCGGTTCGGGAGTGATTTTAAAGTTTCGTGATAACCGAGCCTGGATTGTGACGAATCGTCATGTCGTGGACCCAAACTATTCCGACTCCACAACAACTGTCCCTGAGCTATCTTCGATCACTGATTTTACTGTGATGGCGATTGGTCAATCCGTGGTTCCAGCCCGTACCGAGTGGATTGCGCCGCATGGAGTCGATCTGGCTCTCGTCTCTGCGTTCCTCGACAAACAAACTGTGTCTGAAGCGATGTGGGACTCTTCCCGTCGCGCAAAAATTGGTGAAGAAGTGTTCGCCGTGGGGAACCCTCATGGATTCGGGTGGACACACTCCTCTGGAGATATTTCTCAACTGCGCAAGAGGCAGACCGGGCTTTTTGAATACTCAATCCTTCAGACTTCAACACCACTCAATCCAGGAAACAGCGGTGGAGGACTCTACTCCAAAGATGGTTTCTTACTCGGGATCAACTCGCTGACCGGTGACAAACGCGTCGCCGAAGGACTCGGATTTTCAATTTCCTTCGAGACATTGAACGAGTTACTTCCAGAACGATTAAAAATTGCTAAAACAAACCAAAAAAACAATAATTAGAGGTGTTTGTGAGCACTGTTCGACTCCGCCGTTTAACAGCAGATTTCCAAAGCATTCAAAGCTACGTACGTCTGCATCCAAGGGTCAAGCTGATCCAAGCCGATGGCGATCCCCCTGAAAAATATCAGATCGAATTCAGAGTCAAAAGTATTCGAATGGTCAACGGGGACATCAAACGGATAAAATCACATCTTGTTGAAATTCATCTGCCCAGAAATTACCCTCGGGTTCCTCCTCAGTGTCGGATGTTAACGCCCATTTTTCACCCAAACATTGCTCCTCATGCGATCTGTGTGGGTGATCACTGGAGCGCTGGAGAGTCTCTTCGATCAATTGTGATGCGAATTGGAGAAATTTTGGCGTTTCAGTCGCATAACATAAAGAGCCCTCTCAATGGAGAAGCTGCTCAGTGGGTTGAAAATAATAGCGAGCAGCTTCCACTGGATGGTGTCAGCTTTCTGGTTGACAAAGAAGAGCCAGCACCGCCTCCTCAAGTTGAGCCAACCACTGTTCAGTCCAACGAAACCACCACGCAAGTTGGAAACAGTGAAGACGATACATACCGCATTCTGTCAGAACCAAATAAAATTGCAGCCAAATGTCCACATTGCGAGACAAGGTACAATGTCCCGAGTGACGTTGTTGGCAAAAAAACTCGTTGCAAAAAATGTCGAACTGTGTTTGTCATATGAGTTTCCCAAAGGAACCAACTCCGAATGAGCATAAATTGCAGGTCGTTGATGCTCAGGATTCGTCAATTACAAAACAGCTTCGGCAGCAAATAAGACGGCATGTCGAAGTTCTCGTTGTTTGTTCCTGCGTCCTGATTCTGTTGTTGATTCTTAACACCGACAGTCAACGAGTTTCGGTGAATTGGTGGCCAGATCTTCCCATCCCGGAATTGTGCATGTCTCGGTCATGGTTTGGAATCAACTGCCCGGGGTGTGGGTTGACTCGAAGCTTCATCGCATTACGAAACGGCGATTTCGTACGAGCCTGGCATTACCACCATCTCGGCTGGCTCATGTTACTACTGGTCGCCTCGCAGATCCCGTACCGCATTTATGCCTTGAGAACTCAAGGAGACACACCCTCGCAAAGCCGATGGCCTAATTGGATCGCTTACTTCATGATCGCCGCTTTATTAATCAACTGGCTTCTTAACCTGTTGTATGACCTGAAGTGATCGCGACAGAGGAATTACATCTTCAGGGATCCTACTCTCCTCGTAGTGCGCAGCAGGATAGGCTTCTGAGAGTTCGAGTGAGACGTATGTGCCACCGATTAAATAGTATAATTTCGAGAACGACCAGTTCCATTGAGTGAATGGCGAATGGCTCGCCTTGTTCTTGATTCAAGCAACAAGGCGAGCCATTTTCGTCTTTTGGCAATGTTTAATACCTGAAGCCAATTCGTCCGATGAATTGACCATCAACATCGTAGCTTGTTCCAGGGTGTGTGTATTCAACATCCCGATCAAAGACATAGCCACCTTCGAGGAAGGTTGTGACCCAGCCAGCTTCCCAGCGGAAACCGCCAACAACTCGCCAATCTCTGAATTGAACTTTGGACTTATCGGCTGTCGACATTGGAATCGGACCAATTTCAATTTGGTAAGATTCCACATGGTATTCGCCTTCCACATAAAACCAGGTGGGAACTCCATTCGGCGTTCCCATGAAGAAGGTGGCTCTTGATTTCGGAAACAACATGCGGACTTCTACCCGATCACTAGGTGTCCAGACTGCCCCGACATACGGGAGGACCATATCGTCAACACGATCCCAATAGGTCACTCCCAACACCCACATCCATTGCGGAGCAACGCGCCAGTAGGCGACAGCGCGGGCGTCTAACTGAATCCCATCACTGCTGATCGATTTTTTAAAGTCGGTCGCAATCGCTGGAGTGAAACCGAATTCGAAAGTACACCCTGAGACAGATGTTGATTGAAGAGCAAGGTCCAATCCAAATCGAAACACCGAACCAGGGAGGTCACGGGTTGGATCTCCCTGCGGTCCCTGAAGACCTCGATAGTTAAATTGCGGAGTTGTCGAAAAGACCCAGCCTGGTCCGCTGGAAGTTGTGTATTCAGATTCAACATCGATTCCGAGAACTTCAAGTTTCCCAACCTCTGGTGAACTAGTATCTGAACCGGGAATCCAACCGATATCAATGCGTGTCTCCCAACCCATGCGTTGTGGTTGCGGACCAAAGACACCGTAGCCATAACTGGGAGCGAGAGGCATCGCTGGACCGACTGCACCTCCTAGCCAGGGGTCTTGAGTAATCGGTGAAGGAGTGTATGGTGCCCCGAACGGTTGAACGACCGTCCCTCCTCCAACAACGTTCCCGTTGGGATCGGTATAGGTTGGAGGGTAGTACGTTGTACTGTTCTGAGGCGGCGGAACCGTCAACGGGGCGGAAGCAGCAACCTGTCCGGCGATGACGGGGCTTTGTCCACGGAAGACATAACCACTCGGCTGGACTAACGCCTGCTCAAATGGGTTATGTGTATCAGGTACAGCCGTTGTCAAACTAGCTGCCAATGCAAGGAGAACGGAGGTGCTCACGGAGTTGTCCTTGTCGCAAATTGAAAAGGGAGGAATTGTGGTGCCTTGTCAGGCTTTGGATAGAGAGTTGAGTAACAACTATTGTGCTTCGTTGTCGCACTCGCTGAAAATTCAACACTCTGAAAAAACTTGACGCGGACGGAAGGAGTTTGAAGTGAGCGGGAATTTCGAGGAAATCGAAAAAATCGTCAAGATCGCCTCAAGT
>DAOUPA010000358.1 GCA_030626405.1 Planctomicrobium sp. | reverse complement strand
GAGTGTCTGCGAGTTGTCCAAAGCATCGGCGGTCGCTTTGGAAAAGACCGCTTGCATTTCTTTTGATTCTGTAAACTTTGTTACACTAGCGACTCGCAATGCTAATCGTCGCACTTCCGCTGATTTTCCGGTAAGCAGATGACCGAGTGACTCTTTACCTTTCGTTGAATCCAGCGCCCGTGATTCACCTCGGTCGAGTCCTTCGAGTAAGCCTGTCAGGCAAGTCGTTTGTTGCTCCGCATGATTCTTCAGTGTGCTGGCAACAGTGACCAGAAGCCTGCTGATTTCGACATCGTAGTGACGCGCCCCAATGATTGCAGCAAGAGGATGGAGCAATTTCTCCGCCGAACCCACGTCGCCAGACTGCTCGATTAATTGACCAGCGATTGCTTCCAAAAGATCATTCGAAGTACTTGGAACAGCGCTCAGAATAGCAGCCCGAATCAAAGAGTCCTCACCATCAGTTGCGGCAAGTTTGGCAAGTGCTTGAATCGAAGACTCGTTAAATATTTCGCCCAGCGAAAGAGCCAATTGCAAGCGGACTCTGACATCGGGATCATTGGTCAGTTTTAACGCTGCCTCGAAGATCAGAGGATGCTGCTGGAACCAATGTTCGCTGATTTTCAATCCATGAAAGCGAACAGCAAAGTGGGCATCGCTCAACGCGACTTTGGTATCAACTGGTTCAAGTGCAGTCAAACCGGACAGTGTATAGAGAGCGTGTAATCTGCCTTGAGGAGTTTTCCCATGTTTGGCTAGGTCTTTGAGTAACGGATACGACGAGAGGTCAGCCCGCTCAACAAGTAATCGCTGAGCGGTGAGGCGTTGCCAGGCATTTGCATTGGAGAGTTCAGCAACAAGTCGAGGAATCGTGGCATCAGCAAGTTTTTCTTTAGGTAACGCTGGCTTATCTTTAGGTACGATCCGCCAAATTCGACCGTGGTTCTTGCCTTCGATTAAACCATATTGTTGTTGTAAGTATCTCGGAATGGCCGAGTAGTCCTCGATGATTTCTCGATACATGTCGACGATATAAATTGCACCGTCCGGTCCTGTGGAAAGATTCGTGGGACGGAACCACTGGTCAGTTGAGGAAAGGAACTCCGATTGTTGTTCGGAAGCAGCACGACTCGCCTCGAAACGCAGTCCATTTCGTCGCAGCAAGCTACGGTGCACCAGGTTTTGAGCCGGATCACAACAGAAGTGGTTGCCCCAATATTGTGGGGAAAGCCGGTCGGCACGATAGATCATCTGCCCACAAGCTGCAGTGAAAAATCCGTTAGGCGCAGCTTCCGAACTGCCGTATCGATCAGAGTAGTATTTGTTCCACTCTTTCTGCTCGCTCCGTTCAACTCTCCAGGGATGTGGTTGGCTGGTAGGAAAGAGCCGATTGCTTGAGGCGGCATTGGCATTAACGCTGGGTGTGGGGAAGTAAGGATTGCGCGACAAGTAGCGCTGGGCAATGGGAATTGCATAGAGACCTGGCGGAGTGACAAAACGATCTCCCCAGTCGTTCATCGTTTGACCGAACATATAGTTGCGGCCTGTGGCTGGTTCAATAGCAGAACCATCTGGCTTAAAGCGAAAATCAGAAGCTCCTATCGAAACCGTTTTTTTCAAATGGGGACCTGAAATTTCTCCCCCTTCGCGACCGGCTGAAACGTAGATCCAATTATCAACTCCCCAACGCGGATTGTTAATTGATCGTTCGAGGATGGTAATTTCGAAACCTGTAAACAAAGTTTCACGGACTTCTGCTTTACCATCGTTGTCACGATCCGCCAGGAAGATAATGTCCGGGCGACCCACAGCAATAATACCGCCACGCGCAGCCACAATTCCATGGCAGGGGGGAAGTCGATCTGCCCAGACGGTAGAACGATCCATGCGTCCGTCGCCGTCGGAATCTGTCAACATTCTGACTGTACCGTAGGTCTCTTTTTCAGCAGCCTCTTGAGCCGCACTGTTGGCCGAAATGCGGCGCACAACTTCGTCTAGTTGTCCTGTCTTATTAAGTTCTTCTACATCTAGATGCCCCTCCAGGTTGTAGCCATGAATTTCTGCAACAAACAATCGGCCGTGTTCGTCCCAGGCAATGGCTGTGGGGTCGGCGAGCAACGGCTCGCTAGCGACGATTTCGACTCGCACATCGTCCGGATGGTGGAAATGCCTGAGGCTCGCTTCTGGCGATAATGGCTTCGGCGCGTCGGCCCGCCGTTGAATTTCCTCAGCTGATGACGATGCCGCAATCAGGCAGATCAGAGTGATTAAAGAGAGAGTTGCCGCCATGTGGGGACGTATCATGAATCGCACCTTATTGCCGGGTTGTCCCTTGATCGGGATTTCCCATTGAGAGCTACCTAAACCGCTAACAGGTACAGGAAAAGATCGGCTTTCGTTTTAACATTTGCCTGAGGAGCAAGCAACTCGCTGGTGAGGTCAGATTCTTTTAATCTGGTGCGACGAAAGTCGGTGGGAGGAAGTGTGCGACTCTCAGGCTTTTGGCCATTGGCTCTGGAAATTCGCACCGATCTGTCCGGTCCGACAGGAATGATGGCTGAGGAACTTCGCTGTTTCTGTCGTGTCGCAAGAGGAGTACAGGCAGTCCCTGTCGGGGCAACATATTCTGACGCGATTCAAGTTCAACAATGGATGGGTCGGCTAGAGTTCAGTGCGGAATCAACCTCCTGATTTACTCATTTCAACGAGCCATGTTGAGGACTTTCCCGCTGAATCATCCTCTTCAACCTTCGTTTGTGCCATGGAACCACTGTAACACGATCAACGTCATAGACAAAATGGGGTGCAAAGCTTAGCTATCCCGTTTCCAGGCGTGCAGGATCGTCGCCTTGCCATCCATTGTGGTGAATTCAGTCGGTCTCTCCTTGCCCGGACCAGCAAAACAGACGGTGAACACGTCACCCTCAAACTTGAAGATCCCTAGCGCTGTGCTCCCCACAAAGCCTCAAAGGCAATACAGAGCCCCATGCTGGACCTCCCTGCTGCGGCCCTAGTGCGATTTGTGGCCGATCACGGCTCCCATTCGCCCTCTTGAGGTCCCAGCGGCTCTCAGGACGCAATCTGGCAAGTAACGCACGTCTACTTACTATTGTTGCCAATAGTACCTACGAAGGGGTCATCTTTATTTTCACAGGGTGCAGCGGATCTTGTTAGCAGTCTCGCATTGTGGGCAACTCTGCTTGACTGTGGTCTTCTGGGAGATGTTTACAGCGAACACCATTTTCGCATTACTCAACAAAATGGTTTTTCTTCTATTGTGAGCGCGAGATTGGGGGTGTTGGAGATGCCGGGCGTCATTTTGTGGGCATCGTCATTTTTTCAACGGATGGCAGCCAGTTTAGAGGGCCATTCTTGCCAAACCAATGAGGTTCTCAGCTCGTGTAGACATCGGCCATAAAACGTGGCGCTCGACGGAATCTTCGTGTCGAAAAAATGCCAAAAGTCAGGACAGCACCGACAGCACTGTCAAAAAACGGTCAGTTTTTGGCTGAGCCAATTAACGTATGGAGTTTCTCGGACAATCAATGCAATGGAGCTGCATCGGAGTGAGTTTTGCGTGACGTTGGTCCGGACAAGGGGCGAAATTGGGTTCGCCCTGTTGCATCGTTTTGTTCGCTGCAGTTGTATTCTGGGCTACCTCACCTCGACCACAACAGAAGGATACTCCAAGGGCCGCAACGGTGTGCGAATTTAGCGTCTGGCCCGTGACCTGAACGTCACGAAAGGCAGCTTCTACTGGCACTTCGAGGGCCTTGACGACCTGCACCAAAGTATGCTGACGTTCTGGGTCGAACAGTACAACGACGTCATTATGACGAGTTCCGAGTTCCTCGATGCGGAATCAGCTGAGGGACTTCCGGCCGCCGTCACGCGGGTGAGGGGGCATCGAATCGTTGAGGACTGCCGGACTGAAACCACACCCCTCTTCGAACACTTTTTTATCAACTTTTAGGGGGGTACCCCTCCCGTCCTATGGGTCCTCCTGCCAATCGGCTCCCGCACGGCGTCTCGGTAATGGCATGTTTTTTTGTCGACAACGATTTTGAAAACGGATTGCAGCAGCAGCATGGACGGGTCCTTCTCCCCGTGGTCACAGCCTGCGATGATTCGCACCCTATTTTCCAGAGACACAGTTAGTTATGTCAAAAAACTGTCGGTTTCTCGCTGTGCTATTAAACGGTTGAGTTAATGGGAATGCTGTGGAACTGCAGCGGTTCTACGCCATTACTTCAATCACGTTATTCCGTCGCGTAGTGGAGTAAAAAACGACCTCCCCCCAATTTCTGTTGAGTGGATCTATTGAAATCAAAAGATCTGTTCAACGGAAACGGAGGGAGGCTCAGCCCGCACGCGATCTATTGATGGAAAAACAATGGGCCTCTTTCCATCGACAGGTCGCCTACGTTGTCTGCTTCATACTCATCAGTCTGTACTGGATCGATTCGCCAGTGAGGATTCTTGTGTCATGACTTGGCCTCACCGGCCGGATTTTACGTGCTTCTGTTTTTTCGCGTGTTGTTCGTGTCACTTAGCCCCGAGTCAGTGACCCGGGGGACAACGCTGAGTTTGCGTTGAACTCCAAATTCTGTGTGACGGTTTCCACCGGTCATTGACCGGTGGCTAAATTGTTAGTTGTCGTCGTTGTTGTCATTTGTTGCGATTTTAATGAGTGATTCGGCTTCTTTGCGGAGCAGTTCCAACGTCAGTTTGCGATTCCATCTTGGAGAATCAGCGAGTTCTTTTTCCGATAAAGTATTGGCTTCTTTCAGAAGCGTTTGTGCAGCTTCCGCATTCCCCAAATGTTGCTCAGTCATCGCCAGGAAATATCGGGTGTAGCTGGTGGACGTGTTGGCAGAGCCAGCAGCAGCGAGGGCCTGCTCCAGATTCTCTTTCGCTTCGGCAAACTCACCAGCCCGCATCAGAATTGCTCCGAGGCCGTTGTGGTACTGCTGGTTCTTTGATTCCTGCTCAACCGCCTGCCGAGCCAGTTTGATGGCAGGGGCGTAGTCCTTGAGAGCAGCGGGAGCGAGGGCACAGGTCCAGGCGGTGAAGTGAGTTTCATTAGAAACGTCTGAGTCAGTAAATCTCGTCAGCATCTGTTGGCAAAGTTCCGGGTACCGATCAGAACTGTCTGTGGCAATGGACAGCAAAGCCGCATAATACAATGGAGAGAGGCCAACATCTTTGGCAGTTGTGGCTGCGTCGAGATCTTTTCGGGCTTGCTCCAATTCACCAAAGGCGAGACAGAGTGACGCTCGGTAGGTTAACGAAGCCGATGACTGGTTGTTGAGTTCGACGGCACGATTCGCCAGAGCTTTCATCCCCGCTTGGAAATCCTTGTTGGAACAGCTGGCAACATCGCTGGACGGAATCCACCAAACGGCGGAGGCGTCGTTTGGGTTGATATCGAGCGAGGTGTTCAAATCGGAGAGGGCATTGTCGTAATCTTCTCTTTGAAAATAGATCACAGCACGCCGTTTGTAGGCAAAGGAACGTTGCGGCCTGACTTCGATTGCGCTGCACAAGTTCTGAAAGGATTTCTCAGAATCTCCCAAAATCTTGAAAATATGTGCGAGGTCTTCAAATACATAGATGTTATACCGATCAAACTCTTCAGCGAGGGCATAATTTTCCAATGCTTTCTCATAGTCTTTTGAATCTCGATACCTCACCGCAATGAGACGGTATGCTTCGCCAGTTTCGGTTGAGTTCGATGATAAAGAAATTGCTTTGTGCAAGTCCTCTAAAGCCCTGTCGCGAGGGAGAAATAGACTTCTCCAGACTAATGCGGAAACGTTCTCTGGATCGAGTTCAATCGCTCGGTCATACGCCTCATGAGCCAATTTTCGTTTGCCTGGAAGCTCTTTCCTGACTTGTCCCAGCCTCAGCCAGTGACCGGAATTATCGGGTTTGAGTGAAACCGCTTTCAGTGCATGCTTCTCGGCAAGTAAAGGCTCGCGAAGGGGTGTCTTTTGACAGAGCCAATAGAATTGAGCCAGAGCACTGTGTGCGAGATCATTGTCAGGATCCAAAGCGACTGCTTGTTTTAAGTCTTCCAGCGCCTCTTCGTAATGATGTAGTTGCTCTTGTGCCAAGCCGCGACGCAGATGTGACATCGAGTCTTTCGGTTTGAGAAAGAGAAGTTGGTTATAAAAACTTTTCGAGGTTTCAAGTAATCCGGTTCTCAGTGGGGCGAGTTCGGGATTACCGGCCAGAGACGATTCCTTGACGAGATCCAACATGCTGTCGACCGTTTCGCGAGCCATCTCGAAGTTCGTTTGAGCAAATTCCTCTGCTTTGATCGCGCGGTCACGTTGTTGCCCGGCAAGTTGTTCTGCATCGATGGCACGATCACGCTGCCTGCGAGCCGTATCCCGTTCAGTTTGAGTGGTGTACTCTGCCTTGGTGGCACGAACTGCCTGCATGGTCGTGCCCACAATACCCAGAATTAAAGCGATTGCGACGAGAGCAGTCGTTGCAATGGTGACCCTGTTTCGCCGAGCGAGTTTCTTGAGACGATAAGCCACCGATGGTGGACAGGCTTCGACCGGTTCGTCGTCGAGATATCGTTGAAGATCCGCTGCCAGAGCATTGGCGGATTCGTAGCGGCGAGTCCGGTCTTTCTCCAGCGCCTTCATGACAATCCAGTCCAGCTCTTGCTGCATTGAGAGGGACATCTCGCGCGGAATGCTCTGGCGACTCGCTGAGATCGTGGAAATCTCTTGATGCTCCAGGGTACTCACCTTATTGCTCGGACGGAGTGGTTCATCCTCGCGGATGATCCGCCGCATCTCATCGACCCCGACACTGCTGAGCGTGCTTTTGTCAAACGGTGTGACACCTGTCAGGAGTTCGTACAGCATCACTCCGAGTGAATAGACGTCGCTGCGGGTATCGATATCGATCCCGGAAACCTGAGCCTGCTCCGGACTCATGTACAATGGCGTGCCGACGAGTTGAGAAAACTGCGTATAGACCGTCTGCTGCGTCATTTGCTGATTCGTCGCTTTGGCAATTCCGAAGTCGATGACCTTTGGCACTGCGACAACGTCATGCAGTTCGACCATGACGTTGGAAGGTTTCAGATCACGGTGAATGATTCCTTTCATGTGAGCATGCT
>DAOUPA010000308.1 GCA_030626405.1 Planctomicrobium sp. | reverse complement strand
GCGGAGGTGTCGCGAAGCTCGGTCCCCTGCTCTTCGACCGAATCCGCCAAGACGTTGAAGACCGCATCGGTCGCCTCTTCCCAGTCGACGGCATCCACATCGAAAGCTCCCAACTCGAAGAAAAAGCCGGCGTCCTCGGAGCCGTCGCCCTAGCAATCCATGGGCTTCCGGAATAGCTGTAGGTGATTTGGTTCGGCAGCAGTCCTCCTATTCCCCAACGGGCGACCTCGACAATCCCGTAACCCCATACCCTGCAAAGTGTTTCATCACCTACAATGCCATCCAAACACGAAAAAAACCTCACCTCAAAATAAATTGAGGTGAGGTTTTAAGTGGTCGGGGGCGGGCTTGAACCGCCGACACCAGGATTTTCAATCCTGTGCTCTACCAACTGAGCTACCCGACCGTTGGTAGTTACGTTCAAAGGAGTTGCGTCAAATTGTGGTGACACGATTCCTTCACGCGGCACACATAATTGCGATTCAACTCCCCGGTGTCAACTTGCCCGCTCAAGTTCCTGTACATGGAGCCTGGACACTCGTCTGATTCTGCCGGTTCACTCCAAGAATTTATATCGTCTCGCCGAGGAACACTGGCATGCGCCGATTTCTTGTCATGACTTCGTAGTAGTGCGTTGCCTGCTGAGAGAGTGGATAGACGACCTGGCGGTTTCCTTCCTCCACGATGATGCCGCGCATGCCTTCAGTCACGAGATACCAAACTCCCCGATCACATGCGTACGACGCCGGGATGCAGACTTCGACAGGGTGCAGCCATTCCCATCGGCCCTCCTTGAGGCTGTCGATCAGGCACCAGTTCGTGTGAGGAAGCCGCGAACCTGGGTTACGGTTTCCCCAGGCGAAAATCTGTAACTGACCATCCTTCCAGACCGGCAGAACGGGCACGCAGTGCTGGTCGAGAAACAACAACTCCTCATCAGCCTCTTTGGTGCGTCGTGTGATTCGCCCACGAAGTTGGTGACGCGTGATCAATTCATCAGGTACTTCACGGCGCAGTAGCGAGATGCCGAACATTAAAAGCAACTCTTGCCATACACGTCACAAATGTCGTATTGGTGTGCGTCATCGTCGTAGATCTCAACAAGAGGGAGCGTTTCTCCACTGCGAAGTTTGAAACGCCCTAACTTGTCGTTGACGAGTCGTTTCAGGGTGTCGAGACGAGGACTCTGGGTGACAAACAACGAACGCTGGTGTGTTCCGAGATATTGCAGGTCGTCAGCGATAATGTGCATATGGCTGATTCTCATCTGCCTGATCCAACACCGCTCGAACAGATGTTTTGCGACGGGCAGGATCAATTCGGAAGCGTTGCTTGCTTCCGGAAGTTTGCACCGGTCAGAACAGTGCCGTCCTTCCTTGTAGGCCAGCGAGACCGACAATCGATTTGTCACATATCGATGCCAGTACATGGCTTCAACGAGTCGTTCCACGTTTCGCACCAACCATGCCTGCAAAATGTCGGGGTCGTTTGTCGACTCCCCAATGCTTCCTCCACGTGCAATGGCTTTGTGCATTGGTCTTTGTGTGGCAATTGGAGTCACTGCGTCTCCGTGCAATTCCCACCACAGGGCTTCACCTTTCTTGGTGAGTAACTTGTTGATCAGTTTTGCATCCGCTCTTCGGAAATCGCCGCAAGTGCGGATGCCGTGTTCAGACAGTTTGATCGCACTACGAGTCGCGACTCCGGTGACTTCTTGGATGTCAATGGCCTCTACGAACCGGGCGATTTCATCTTCGTCCAGCAATGCGAAACAACCAAACGGTTTTCCGTAGTCGGAAGCCAACTTCGCCAATGTTCGTGAGCGAGAGATGCCGATGCTGATCGGCACTCCGGTTTTTTTGAGGATATCATTCTGCACAATGCGGGCAACTTCATATATTGAACCGCTGAACTGCCGGGTGAGGTACGACGCATCGAAGAAGAATTCGTCGATGGAGTAGTATTCCACTTTCGGACTGATCGTTCGGACGTAATCCAGCATCATTCGCGAGAGGACTTCGTACCAATGGAAGTCTCGTTTGATGTAGACGCCATGCGGACAGAGCTTAACCGCATCCCAGATCGGGACGCCGGTTTTCACGCCGTAGGCCTTCATTTCGTACGACTTGGCAATCACGCACGCACCCTGGTTTCCAAGTACCCCTAGCGGGATGTGCTGCAAGCCAGTGTGGCGCACACGCTCTGCCGACGCATAAAAGCAGTCCGCGTCCAAGTGACCGATGATTTGATTTCGAGGTGACATTGCAGGGCAATTATAGTGAACGTGCGTTCACTGTCAATCCCTCAGTCTGCCCCATCAAGAGGCCAAAGCAATGCTTCCTTCTCAGGGGAGGCATTAATACTGCGGTATGACATCAAGTCTTCTCGCAGCGGTTGGAACAATTCTTCAAGTAGCGGACGCTCAGTGACATCACTCGACATCCAGAGGCGACGCGAGTCAGCATCGTGGAGGATAACGGGCATACGATTTCGTGGGTGATACTTCGCCACCAGATCGTTCGCTTGTGTTGTCACGATGGTACAGGACTCGATGGTCTCATCCTGAAATTGCCACGATTCCCAGAGACCAGCAAGGAACATGACATTGCTTCTAGCAAGCTGGAAGTAAGCGGCGTTTCCCTTTGGCCCTTCGTAGAACTCTGCTGCAGGGATCAGGCATCTTCGCTGTTTGAAGGCATCACGGTACGAGGGTTTGGAGTCAATCGTCTCCGACCGGGCATTGAAGGTCATTCGCTGAAAGGATGATGGCTTCTTGTGCTTTTCGCTCGGCTTCCACCAACTTGGTAGCAATCCCCACTGCATCGTCTGAAGAAGCAATTCGTCATCGCCATTAGCGATCACGACCGGAACGTTGTTGAGCGGGTACAGATCGTTTTGAGACCACTCCGGATCCCCCAGGAGTTTCATCCCCAACGCAGTAGCGATGTCGATTCGAGTTGTCTGAATGTGGTAGCGATGGCACATTCACGAATTGTGCGGAACTCTTCGCATGATGTCCATGAACACACGGAGAATGAATTCTCCATAGATCGCGTGACAACAGGCAGAGAGTGTTGATGACAAGGGCTACGAATCACCTGATTTGGATGTACATTTTAACGGTGCGCGACAAAGCATTTTGGAGTTGGAAGTCATACCTTGGTTCATGGAATTCAGGATGTTTACCAGTTGAAAACGCCCTTTGAGGGACCAATTTACAGGAATTTGTTCTAAACCTTGAACAGTTCGTTTCTTGTGACTACACTGTCCCTCTTGCCCTGATTTCAGGGACCACTGAACAAACTCATACAGATCAATTGATGCTTGGAGGAAGTAGCAGGAATGGGAGTCAAGAAGTCAGGTAAAGGTCGTCGCAAACTGGGTCGAAAAAAACGTCGCATGCGTGCGAAGATTCGGCACCGTAAATAAAATTTAAACGGCGTTCTTCTCGGTTTAACAAGCCTCTCTTTTAAGGGGTGGTCGTATTGCTGTGCGCCTGTCGCTTATCCTGGAAGTTGGGTGTGTATTGCAACGCTCAACATGCTTCCGCACCTCATATTTCTTCTCAGGTACAATCTCCTAACCAACACCTTTCTTTGAGGCTGGTTTCTTGCATTTGCCGAAGGGCCTTTTGCCTCTTTGCTATTCGCAACATGTAATTGGCACTGGGCAGATGTGCTTCTCAAACGATTCCTGTTGCACCGGTTGATTGCAGGGCTGAGTTGCTGTCGGTTATCATCTCACAAGCGGGGATTTATCGGTCCTCTTCCCTAATCGTCATTCAGATACCTCTAGCCTGCATTCCATTGAGTCATGAGCAAATCGACAGATGTCCGGGTTGTTGACGCAGTTGTCACTTTTGAAGAACACCCCTTTCGAACGCCGCTGAAATTCGGTGGACGCATCGTCGACAAACATCGATTGATCAACGTACAAGTCACAGTCGAAAACCACAGCGGGCAGCATGCCGTTGGCCTGGGCAGTATGCCGATCGGGAATGTCTGGGCCTGGCCTTCGGGTGAAGTGACTCCGGAGCAGTCCGAAAAGGCGATGGAGGAGTTTGCGACACGTGCAGTTCGTCTCACGGATATCGTTGATGAGTACGGTCATCCGGTCGACATCATCTATCATGTCTCAGCGGAATACCCTCACCTCGCGAAAGTCATTGCAGAGATCCACGGATTGGCGGAGCCAGTTCCAGAGCTTGCCCAACTCGTTGCTGCCAGTCCATTGGATGCCGCATTGCACGACGCTTTTGGGAAGATCAACAATGTCAACTCGTACAACGCTCTCTCATCAGAGTACATGAATCACGACTTGTCCGAATATCTCGACGAACAATTCGCCGGCGAATATCTCGACCAGTACACGTTGCGTCAGCCGAAAGAGCGAATGCCTTTGTACCATCTGGTCGGAGCCGTTGACCCACTCACCGCTGCCGATCTTGAGTCGGGAATCGGCGACGGTCTGCCGGAAACTCTCGACCAGTGGATTGCAGCCGATGGCTTAACGCACCTCAAAATCAAACTCAACGGAGACGACATCGACTGGGACGTCCAGCGAGTTCTGGATATCGATGCGGTGACCAGCGCAGCTCAGTCCGCTCGTGGTTGCAGCGAATGGTTTTATTCGACCGACTTCAATGAGAAGTGTGAGAACGTCGAATACGTTCTGGAATTCCTGAAACGAATTCAGGAAAAGTCACAGCCTGCCTACGACCGCATTCAGTATATCGAACAACCGACGCATCGAGACCTCAAGGCCCATCCCAATAACACAATGCACGAAGCAGCGAAGCTGAAGCCGGTTGTGATTGATGAATCTCTCGTTGATTACGAAGCTCTACTTCTCGCACGGGAACAAGGCTACAGCGGTGTTGCCTTGAAAGCTTGCAAAGGCCATACAGAAGCACTCTTCGCAGCCGCAGCGGCACAAAAACATGGCATGTTCTTATGCGTGCAAGATTTAACCTGCCCCGGCTATTCCTTTTTACACTCAGCCAGCTTAGCCGCTCGTGTTCCAACAGTTGCAGCAATCGAAGGGAATGGTCGGCAATACTGTCCTGTTGCTAACAAAGTGTGGGCGCACCAGTTCCCGTCCATGTTTGAAATTACAGACGGCACCGTTGGCACCGGTTCCCTGGACGGCCTCGGCCTGGGATTTTGAGTCGGCCTCCATCCGGATCAACGACCATCGATACCTCAACAAAATTCACCTCAGCATGCAGGAGCATTATTATGGCGAAACACACCCGCCGGACATTCCTGAGAACAGCGGCCATTGCCTCAGGCGCCGCTCTTGTTGGAACACAAATCAGCATAGCGGAAGACCCAGCCAAGCGTGAGCGGAAGAACAAAGGCAAGATCTTCAAGGCGAACAAAGGAGGCGGGATTGGCAAAAACTATGACGGAATGGTCAAGAAGTTAGAGCAATACAAAACTCTTGGTTTCGACGGAATCGAAGGAGCCAGCCCCGGCATTCCTGATCTGGTCGATCTCAACAAAGCGATTGCAAAAGTCGGCGTGCCAGTCCATGGTGTTGTTGATATGGTCCACTGGAAAGAACGTCTCTCCTCACCTGATGCAGCAAAACGAGAAATCGGACGAGCTGCGCTTGCTCAGGCAGTGAAAGATTCCAAAACAATCGGCGGCACAACCGTGCTGCTCGTTCCCGGTCGAGTCACCGGACCGGAAGAAACACACGAAGATGTCTGGAAGCGGTCGATTATCGAAATTCGAAAAGTGATTCCAGTTGCGAAAGAACAGAAGATCAAGATCCTGATCGAAAACGTCTGGAACGGTTTCTGTGAAACGCCTGAAGAGTTCCGTGATTACGTTGATGAAATCGACAGCGAATGGGTCGGCATCTACTTCGACATCGGAAACGTTCGCAAATTCGGCAAGCCGGAAGAGTGGATTCGAATGCTCGGCAGCCGAATTGGCAAACTCGATGTCAAAGACTGGGGAAAAGAGAACGGCTTCTGCCGCCTCGGAGAAGGTGACGTTGACTGGCCCGCCGTTCGCGAAGCGCTCGCCGAGATCAAATACACTGGGTGGGCAACTCGAGAAGGTGGCGATAAGTCTCTGGAAGACACCGTCCAACTCATGGACGAACTCCTCGATCTGTAAGTTGCAAAACGGTTTACCCATTCGCATCGTGAGTGATTTTCGATGCGCTTCGGTCTGTGCCACTACGTTTCAATCTGAGTTGCTCAACATGGGAATTGAAATCGAGCGAAAATTCCTTGTCTGTGGCGATTATCAGTCAGGCGCGCCGACGCTTTATCGTCAAGGATACTTATGTCGTGAGCCAGGGAGAACGGTTCGCGTCCGCATTGCTGGCAGCGAAGCCTGGTTGACGGTGAAATCGCTGACCAAGCATACCACGCGACAAGAATACGAGTATGCGATACCGATTGCGGATGCTGAAGAAATGCTGCTTCTGTGTAACGGTCCGTTAATCGAGAAATACCGCTGGAAAATCCAGCATGGCGACCATCTGTGGGAAGTCGACGAATTCCTTGGAGAAAATGCCGATTTAGTTGTCGCAGAAATTGAACTTCAAACATCAGATGAAGTTTTCCAGAAACCAGACTGGGTCGGCAAAGAGGTTTCCGACGATCCACGTTATTTCAATTCATGCCTGAGTGTGAATCCGTTCCAAAACTGGCAACACTGAGAAGAAGAATACTGAGCAAAAGAATACTGAGCAGAAGTATCACGAACTCCTCCCGGAAGAGATGATGAGAGGCGGTGCACTCGTTATACTGCTCCGAAAACGAAAACCAACGACCTGAACAACGGATCAGCGATGCCCGTACGTGGCGTAAGAGGCGCGATTAGCGCGATATCGAACACTAAGGCCGAAATTCTCGCGGCGACTCGCGAGCTATTGGAAGAGACAATTGCGCGCAACGAACTGAGCGACTTCTCGGAAATCGTCTCAGCAGTCTTTACGACCACCCCCGACTTAACATCAGCATTCCCGGCTGAAGCAGCCCGTGAACTCGGCATGAGTTCGGTCCCACTGCTTTGTGCGTCAGAAATTGATGTCCCAGGCGCGCTACCATTCATCATCCGCATTCTTCTGCATGTGAATACGGAAAAACCACAGGCCGACATGGTCCACATCTATCTGCGAGACGCCAAGAAGCTTCGTCAGGACATTTCAAGCGCTCAATGAAGCTGATAGAGCTTTTTTCACTACCAAGTCATTAAGCAGTACAGCCATTTCTGCCCGCGTGAAAATGCAGCGCTGATAGAAGGTACGGTACGAAGTATCTTTGACCACCCTGGCTCATTGTCCCACAGCAATGAAATAACACGAGGCGAGAATATGCGAGATGAAGCCAGAATCTACTCGCAGACCACTTGAGTGGAAGGCTGCACGTACGAATGATATTTCCCCTGTAGCCTCTCGTATGGCTGAACCAACTCATTGAGAATTCAGGTTTCAATCGGGTCTGGTAATGCTTGTCCAGGTCGAATGTCGATGTACTGGCTGGCATTTTTTCCAGCTTCTCCACGCACAAGATAGACTGGGACCCAGTGCTCGTCAGCATTGACCTGCACTGTGTCGGCATTTGCGTATCGCATTGTGTAGGCTGCGCGGCGTTGTCGGCTTGTGTTCGCATCGCTTCCGTGTAGTACATAAGAATCGTGTAGGGACAAGCTGCCTGCCTTCATCTCCAGGCAAACGGCATCTGCTTCCATTTCTGGAGTCACTTCGACAGTCAGCCCTAACAAGTCGTCTCCGCTGGTACTGAATTTTTCCACCTCCGGATAGCCGTCGTGCGTGCAAGGAATCACCTGCATACAACCGTTGGCTCTGTCCGTATCGTCAATGGCTAACCAGACAGTCGTGACATCTGTGCCTTGAACACTGTGCCAATAGGTGTTGTCCTGATGCCATGCGACCGAAAGCCCATCACCTGCACGTTTCACGATCAAATGCGACATGATCAAAATCAAATTCGGTCCCAGCACTTGTTCCACGGCGTCCAGAATCCGTGGGTGTCGGCACAACTCAAGCCAACATGCGTGCCGTGGATGTGGCTCAGTGAGATATTCCGGACGAGCAGCAACTTCTTTGTGCTCGCCATCTTTGTAAACAATCTGTCGGTCAGGCATGCTCGAAAGCATCGCATCGAGATGATTGCGAGCAACCACCATTTCTTCAGGCGAAAGCACATCCCGAAACAGGCAATACCCTTCCGCTGAGTATCGTGTCGGGTCTGTATTAGCTGTTGGTGTCATTGGAGGTCATCACGTTCGATGCGTAGCAGGGTCGTCTTAATCTGACAAACCCAGAGAAGAGAATTCTATCGAAAAAGCGAGGGTCTATGCGAGGAATATGAGTCGACAACCGTCGCTGGGGG
>DAOUPA010000011.1 GCA_030626405.1 Planctomicrobium sp. | reverse complement strand
TCACTCCTTCTGAAATGAACCTGTCCACCACTTCGATGGCGACGTTCAACAGTCCGCCTGGGTTTTCTCGAAGATCCCACACGAGCGATTTCATTCCCTGATCGCTGAGCGATTTGAGAGCCGCATCGAGTTCCCGGACAGTATTCTGCTGGAAACCAGTCATCTGGATATATCCGACGCCATTCTGTGAGTCGACTATTTTAGCAACTGCAACGCTATTCACCGTCACCGCACGTCGTCGACATGTCGCTTCAAAAGGTGCTGTCCCTTCGCGAGTGATCGTCAAATTCACTTGAGACCCTGATTTCCCTGCTAGTAGTTCAGCGGCTTCTTCCGTCGACATGTAGCGGCTGTCTTGTCCATTGATTCCCGAAATGAAGTCGCCTCGTTTCAGACCCGCTTCAGATGCAGGACTGTTCGGCAAGACTTGTTCTAGAGACATTCCGTACCCGAGGTCACTCTCCATCACAATTCCGATGCCGACAAATTCACCTTTAATATTTCCGTTGAGATCTTTACGTCGAGTTGGAGTCAAAACGTTGCTGTAATCGTCCAGGCAATTACAGGCTCCAAACGTGTATTCCATGATTACGGAACCGTTTTCAAGACCGACTTGTTTCAAGCAGAGATCGCAAACTTCGCTGACCACTCGTTGAGCGGCAAATCGGTGAGGAACAGATTTGTTCCAGTATTTTTCGTAAAGGGTCCGTCGGAGTTTTTTAATTTTTTCGGGTGATGCACCGAACAGGTTTTCGTCGATAAATTTGTCGTTCCCCAATGCCAGCCACAGACTCTCCGTACCATGTGCAACAATTGTGCTCACGCTGATCGGGTCGACAAAATAGCCTTGAACATTCGTCAAAACGTCATCGTAAAGACTCAACGCTGCCTCGCGTGACATCGGCTTCAAAGTCGTCTTGAAACTTGCATCAAGGTAGCGGCGGTCGATGGAATAATTGAACCGAGATCGACGCAAGCCAAGCTGCAACGATTCGTCTTTGTCCCACTTTTTCAAAGCAGAACGATAGATCCGAATCGCTTCTCTCCAATTCTTCTCCTGCTCGAGGGCCATTCCATTTCTGAGTGCCGTCTGAGGATCGACAGACACCGAATCCGCTGCGACAGACACCGTAGAGGAGATGTACACAAACAGCAGAGTAAAAATGACAAGCAGTCGCAAACGAGATGCACGGAACTGCTGGACGATGGCAAGACCCATCGTGTCCCCCTTTTGTGAATCGTAGTCACTCGATCAGCAACTACTCGACAATTGGATTGCATCCGTGCAGTGGTGAAAACGACACGTGTCGCCCTTAAAACGATTACTTCAACCTACTTCACGATGCACTCTAAGGCAAAAAGGATCAAGCCTCGAACTTGACTAAAATCTTCACATCTCGTGGTTTTATTGAAACATCGAGGGTTTCGGCCGGTTTCGAAGAGTTTTTAACTCGTACAGGTTTGGTAAGAGAGAGAAAGTGTGCGACTTGTTCAATTGACACACACCAGCCTGCGACGGATCGAAACGGGAGTTCTTCCTCGATACAATTCCACTGAGTGATAGAACGTGACCGCCTTCCGGAGAGTCGCAACGGAAATATAGAGACTGATGATGAAACGAATTCTCCAACTGAAACGAGCATTTCCGATCAAGGCGGATTTTCGGTTGTGTTTCCTTTGTTCATTCTTTTTCATTTGGGGCTGTGGCAAACCGGCAACTTCACCTATTTCAGAGCCAGTGGAAGTGTCAGCACCAGAGGATGGCAACTCTACAAAAACAACGTCGATCACCGACTCTGCACCAAGCATTAAAGTGACCGGCCTCCCGAGCGATTTTCGCTTGAATGGACGTATTGAGTGGAATCATTCGCTATTCAAGACTCTCGACGGCATCACTCTTCCACCCAGACTGAGAGTGTTACTGGTTCTCAATGAGAGTGAGGAGAGAGAAATTGTTGCTTATGGAAACCTTCGCCTGGGTAGCTCTAAAACTGACTCCGGACGTCTCAAGCTCGCACAAGGATATCCGTCTGAGCGAATCACAAGTGGACTGATTCCGCTCGATCATTTTCTGCTATGGAAGAATCAATCCGGAAATGAAACAGTCGTTCCGATTGACTTCTTGTATCCACCGAAAGAGTCGAAAACGCTAACGGAGTTGAAAGGGAAGCTTTCGCTGATGACGGCTGGAGTGAGTTCGGTCGAAACGATTTCCGATCTGCAATCATTCATCAGTCATGATTCTTCGGAAGCCAAGTTGCCGCCGGATGGTGTCGAGGTTCACTTGCTACCACCAGAATACAAAGGAGCCTCCAGTTCCATCGCCGTAACTTTCACTTCGGATGTGATCATTTCCGATGCCCATATTCTGGATGACGAAGGGAATCGCCTTAGAGAGACCTGGGCGGAACTGAGCCAACTTCCGGATGGACGGTCACGCATTGTCGTCGTCTCTGAATCGGAACCGATGACGGAAAAATGGCAACTTCAATTCAAACGGCATTCAGAACTTGATCAATCCGAAATCGACTTTGAAATTCGAAATCTGCCGATTCCGAAGTTGGAGCTGGAAGTTTCCGAAGAACAAAAGCGACTCGTACGATGGACGCCCTCTTCAGTGAAATCCAGCGTACCAACAGACCATCATGTCGAGGCAAAAGTTAACTGGGGCAGGATCGTCACGTTCGAACAAGGGGATATGAAAGTTTCCAGTCCATTGGAGATTTCCGTAGATATCACTGGTCCCAAAGCAGCAAAGACAATCGGGCTGGGGCAACTGCAAATTGATTCAGCAGTTGCAGCAGGAGAACAACTCTTTCCGATCAAAGAGGAAGGTGATTCGTTCAGTGGCCTGCGCGAAGGAATCTTTGCATACGAACCATCTCCTTATGCGCTGCATGATGGAGCACAAGCGGTCTTTCTGTTTCAACCAGCCAGAGACGAAGTGAGAAAAATCGACGAGTTTTCTGGTTCGCTCACTCTCCTGACAGCCATGTCTCAGAAAAACTTTGTCGTTGAAAACATCATGCAGTACATGGGCAAAGCTATCGAACATCCTTTACTGAAGAAGCACAACATCACGTTGATCCCAGAAATGTTCGGCAATGGCTTGAACGTTCCCGTCAAAGCGGACAACGTTCTTGTTGTGCAGGAGATGGCAGCAGTCGACAAAAGCGGCAGCACGTCCCGAAGCGTCTACAGCGGACGACAGCAGTTCAATGGGAGGACGGTTTTTTCTTTCACCGCGAAAGGCAAATTGCCCGAAGTGATTCCAGTCCGTATCACAATCAACGAAGGCCTGGAAGAGATGACGGTTCCGTTTGCTTTCAAAAACCTTGACGTTCCTCCGAAACCGAAGGATATGAATGTTCCTCGGCAAAAAATCAAATCGTCATCGCGTTGAAACCGCCGTCGACGACGATGTTGGCTCCCGTCAAAAAACCTCCAGCGTTGTTCGCTGCCATCAGAAGAATCGCGCCTGCCAGTTCCTGTGGATCACCAAAACGGTCCATTGGCGTGTGCCGCATGATGCTTTCTACACGATCTGGTGTGAGAACCTTTCGATTTTGTTCTGCTGGAAAGAAACCAGGCGAGATCGCATTAACACGGATATTCTTCGGTGCAAATTCGCGAGCGAGGTTTTCAGTCAAGTTCAACACAGCTGCTTTACTGGCAGAGTATGTGAAGACGCGAGAGAGTGGCTTAATCGACGTTAGCGATGCAACATTGATAATTGCTCCAGATGTTTCTGAGTCGATCATATACTGACCCAGCACCTGACAGGCTGAACGAAGTCCAGTGAGATTCACCTTGAAAATTCGGTCCCATTCTTCATCTGTGATTTCCATGAACGGCGTCGCCGAATTCGTTCCAGCACCGTTGACGAGAATATCGCACTTCCGGTCGTTGGCTTTTAAATCCGTGACGAGACTTTGCAGGTCATCGCGATTTGTGGCATCGGCTTTGAAGAATGTCGCACGATCATTCCAGCGGTCAGTCACGACTTTGCCAGCCTCTTCATTGCGTCCCACGACGTAGATGTAAGCTCCCGCCGCAGCCAAAGCGTCACAAATCGCCCCGCCAAGAACACCGGTCCCGCCAATCACGACAGCGGTTTTCCCTTTCAGGCCGAAGAGTTGAGTCAAATAGTCTGCTGGTATTTTTGAAGTCACTGCTGAAACTTTCCGAATGCAATGTGCGTAAGCATTAAAGGATTATTGAGATTTCAGCGCACAGGTTACCTGATCCTTAAAAGATTGAAACCGACTGGAAGGAAGTTCAGCTTCAAAGTGACTGGATTGCGTGTTGCAATTGTTTTCGCGACGATACGAATTCCACTTTCATTTGTCATCCAAACAGGCGGAAAAATGTCCGACGATGTTGATCAGATTGAGCAGCACCTTGAGCAGCTCGATGAAAAGTCCGAACAGTTTTTCCAGAAATGCCAGATCCGCTCTGCTATGCGCATTGCCAAGGAAGCGACACGAACGGCGAAAAGCCATTCTCTGTCGATTCACTACATGCGAGGTCTGTTCGACCAAATGCGAGTTGGACACGGGATGCTCGATCCGCAGGCAACACGGGAAGCATCTGTCGAACTGGTGTTAATGCTTGAAGATGTCGAACAAGCACGCCGCATTCAACCGAATCTGGATGAAGGACACTACCACTGGCTCTGCTCCTGGATGTCGGCATGTGCATACGACAATTTGGCTGAAGCAACGGCAATGATGTCGGGATGCAATTCGCCTGGGATGCACGCGTGCATTAATGAAGGAATTCAGGTTTGTCGACAGACCGGCAAGATGGAATGCGTCAAGTGTTTCCGCGAGTACGCCTCGGATGTCTACATGGCCGCGGACGACTTCGACATGGTCCGGCACCAATGCCAATCGCTGCTTGACTACCGTAAAGAAGGAACAGACAACAAAGATCGCCGCTGGTCAGGGCATCACAAAATTGCGAAAATTCATCTTCTCGAAGGCCGAATTGAACAGGCTCTCGAAGAGTTAGACGCGGCTCTCAAATTGTCTCAGGCCGAAGGCGTCTACTTAAAACTGCGTTCGCAACTGCTCGTTGCCGTCACCTTTGATGAAGCAAATCTTCTTGCCGGGAAGCCTCGATTCAATTGGGCCACGGTCGAAAAGGATCTTCCGGAACAAGGAGAGTGGCCGCAACTGGAACTTCAACGTGCTTGCTGCGATGCTTTGGAAGCAGTCCTGAAAAAAGAGTTCCCGACTGCAATCGAAATACTGACCGAGTGGGACCGTCGACTGACTGAATTGAATTGCCTGAAGGAATGGTTCGAAGTCCGGCTGCGTTTGATTGCTGCGTATCTCCTCTCCGACAATCGCAAGCGTGCCGAAGGTCTCGCGAAGGGACTGGAAGCCAGTGCCGATGAATCGCAAGACTTCCTGACGTTGCGACGGCTCCAGCGTTTGCTTGAACCGGACTCAACGGCTTCTCCGGTTGCAGCTTTGAACGGCATGTCGATCATGGTGGAAGAAACTCAGCCTTCCGCCGAGTCAACATCAGAATCGCCAACAGAAGAAGAGGAATCAGAGACGCCGCTCGGAGATCTCCTTGTCGAATACATGCAGCGGATCATGGAATCTGGTGATAATGACGACGCTCGCGCTG
Organism: Planctomicrobium sp.; assembly: GCA_030626405.1. Classification (GTDB taxonomy): domain Bacteria; phylum Planctomycetota; class Planctomycetia; order Planctomycetales; family Planctomycetaceae; genus Thalassoglobus. The sequence continues at coordinate 27,736 of DAOUPA010000011.1, read as the reverse complement.
AGTTGCTGCAAACGTTTCTCAGCCACAATCCACAAGAGATCGAAGATCCTCAGGACGCGTCGTATCTGGTCCACTTGAGTCAATTCGTAGTCAGAGGAACCGAAGAAGCTTTACAAGTCTGGCCTTGGGCGCAGGGAATAATCGAACGCTTTCCGGATTCTCCAGTCACGGTCAGTGTTGTCGCATCACTTGGGAATTACTTCCGCCTTGCCGATCCCACGGCCTTTGAATTGATCTCAGTCGAACAACTGGAAAAGTGGTTCCGACTTTCGACATCGTCCAAAGTTGTTCATGCCAAAAACTTCGCGCGGGCTGCATCCTTCTTCTTCGATGAAAATGATTTTGGTGAGGCAGAGCGATGCTACTCGCGAGCATTTCGTCTGGACCGCACAGATTCCAGCATCGTCATTCCTTTGGCGGATTTGTACCACCAATCGGACCGTCCGCGCGATGGTCTTGCCGTACTTGATTTAAGTCTTCGAGAAGGAGGTGACGACCCGGCGATTGCCTGGGAAGCCGCGATGACAGCTTTGCAACTGGAGCAATACGATTCGGTTCTCACTTACATCGACAAATTCTTTGAACTCGACGAACCACAGCTTTGGTCGCACTACTACAAAGCTCTCGCGCACCTGCACTTGGGCCAACACGAAGAGAGTTTGAAAGAATTAGAACTGGAAAAAGAATTCGACCTGCCAGGGACGTTTCACATTTCCGTTGTTCAGCTTTGCAATTTGATAGCACTCCAGCGAAATGATGACGCAGAAGCTGTTTTCGAAGAAGTTCTGGGGACCCTTTTACGCTCGATCGACTATTTATCCCTACAAGGAATCACACGACTGTTAAGTCAACTTTGGAATTCAATCAGTGACTGGCCTCGGGATAACACGTTACGAACCCGACTGGAACACAGCATGTTGCTGGCAGGGTTGCTCACCGACGAATACTTCGAAGAACTCCGCTTACAGACCGACGAGAAAGACGAAATTCACTTCTATCAGGTTCATGTTCACCAACAACTCAGCGAGTCCTGGCCTGATTCCGTTGGTTGTCTGCACGGGCAAGATGAGTGGACAGAGTATGACATGGAATGGGGTGTTCTCGCCCAGAGTGAAGAACAGGCAATCAATTTCGTTCTCGAATATCAATCTCAATGCTGTGAACTCCCAGCGGAAATTATTGAAGTCCAAGCCGATGAAAACGATTACCGCGAACGACCAGGCATCGTCTGGCAAGGCATGCACTGGCCTCAGTCAGACAAAAACACTGCGGAATCATCAAACGAGTAAGAAGGAGAAAGTGCAACGTGCCATGTCCACATCGCGCAACAGGGTGGACATGAATCGATGTTGTCGGCGCACTCACCACCGCCCTCGGTGAAAATCTGCGTCATCTGCGGATCATATGATGAATCTGTAGACCCCCCGGAATGAATCAGAGCCGCTCCGTGGTGAATTCATTTTTCACCTACTAAAATCTATGGGAACTGCAAGTTTTCACAGTCCAACAGAGATGTGCCTCTCATGTTTCCTATTGTTCGTCCGCGTCGTTTGCGTCGTCATCCTCGTTTGCGAGATCTTGTTCGCGAGACAGCGCTGAGTCCGAATGATTTCATTTTGCCGCTCTTTATTCGTCATGGCGAAAATCAGGACATTCCGATTGTGTCTATGCCAGGGCATCGACAGCTGAGTGTCGACCGGCTGCCAGCTGAAATCAAAGAGATCGAAAGCCTCGGGATTCCGGCAGTCATTCTCTTTGGAATTCCAGAGCACAAAGATGCAGTCGGCTCCGATGCTTATTCTGATGATGGCATCATCCAGCAAGCGGTGAGAGCAATCAAAGATGTCTCGACGGATTTGCTTGTCATCACTGATGTTTGTTTTTGCGAATTCACAGACCACGGTCACTGCGGGATTCTTAATGACGACACTGGGATTGTGGATGTCGACAATGATGCGACGCTGGAAATCCTACAGAAAGAAGCGATCAGCCATGCGGAAGCTGGCGCGGACATGATCGCTCCGAGTGGAATGATGGACGGGATGATCGAAGCGCTGCGAACGGCGCTCAATGAGAATGGATTCGAGCACCTTCCGATTATGAGTTATGCCGCGAAATACTGTTCGGCGTTCTATGGCCCTTTCCGTGATGCGGCTGAAAGCAGTCCGCAATCTGGCAACCGGATGACTTACCAGATGGACCCGGCGAATGGGAATGAGGCACTTCGAGAAGTTGAACTCGACGTTCTGGAAGGCGCCGACATTCTCATGGTGAAACCTGCCCTGAGTTACCTCGACATCATCCGACGCGTCAAAGAAGCACACCCGGAATTGCCGCTGGCTGCATACAACGTGAGTGGTGAATACTCAATGGTCAAAGCCGCGGCGGCGAATGGCTGGATCGATGAACAACGCGTTGCGCTGGAAATCCTCACCAGCATCAAACGCGCTGGCGCCGACATTATCATCACCTACTTCGCCAAAGATGCCGCCCGCTGGTTGAGTGAATGAGTCTTTTTACTACTTCGGATTTCCTTTGTCGCACACCTGAAGTGTGCGGTAAAGCTCTTGCGGAATTGATTAAGCTTCTGTTCTTAAAACCAGTCTTTGACTCGGCTCCACATTCCCTGTTGTGTTCGAGACCAGGCATTCACCAGTCCAAGTAATTCACGATAAAGTGCATCAGCGGTTTGGTATCTTTTCTCAGGATCTCGCTTTAATAACTTCAAGATGATCGCTTCGAGTTCAGCTGGAATCTCGGAGTTAATGGACCTTGGCGCAGCGACTTTTCCTTGCTGGACATGAGCGGCGAGTTCGGTTCTGCTGTTGCCAGCGAAGGCGGGCTGTAGCGTGCAAAGTTCGAAGAGAGTTGCTCCAAACGCGAAAAGATCTGTTCGCTCGTTGACGACACCTTCAAATTGTTCTGGTGCCATATACCTCAAGGTTCCAGCCATGGGGCCGCGTTGTTCAGACATCGCTCGTTCGCGCCCCAACGCCAGACCGAAATCGGCAACCCAGCCTTTTCCGGAGCGGTCGATCAACAAGTTTGCTGGCTTGATATCACGGTGCAGCGTTCCTTGTTTGTGAGCATAACGCAATGCTCCGGCAATTTGAGTTGCGAGCTTGGCAATTTGTAGCCAGTTATTGCGCTTAAAGAGACGCCTTTGCGTCGGAATTTCAGTTTGAAAAGGAGTCGTTGTTCCAAAACCTGCCCCACGATGTTCTGTGATAAGGTCTTCGATATCAACGGCCAGTTTGCCAATCTTCAGTCGAGTAATCAAATGATCGAAACCGACACCTTCGATCAACGGCATCACATAAAAAAAACGCCCGTCTTCTTCGCCAAAACTAAAAACCGGAACGATATTGGGATGTTGCAAACGAGCGGCAGTTCGTGCCTCGCGTCGAAACTGTTTGCTCCATTTGGAATGATCACCAAACTTCCACGGCAACAACTTGACGGCAACGCGTCGTCCAATCGGTTCCTGCTCCGCTTCAAATATCACGCCCATGCCGCCGCGAGCGAATTCACGAATAATACGGCAATCTCCCAACCGCTCGATATGGAATTCCTCTGGCATTGGAGTTTTGACAACTTCCAATTCCTTCTCCGACTTCCAATCCTCCATCGCCGCCACTAAAGGCAGGAACTCTCTAAGTTCTGATTCTTGTTTAGGGTAGTCTTTCAGGAAATCTTCAAGATCGATTGTATCGCCAGCCCGCAGTCGGTCGAGGTATTGACTCGCAGCAGCTTCCATCGGGTCACGCGCACCAGACTCTCCACGTTGCGGCAGACCGACCAAATCGGCTTCGGTCTCATCAACATTTTCGGAGGAATCTTGTGAGTCAGGCATTGAGGATCTAACGCGGCTTAAATGCCGCAACCAGGAAGGAAGCGTTATTGGGGGCCGCTCGGTCAAGGGGCTAGGAATCGAAGGGCAAGTGAATACGAAATAGTTGTGATCGAGTCTACCAAAACTTTGCGAGGGGCGCAAAACTTAATATCGTAAGTTGCACAGGACTGTTGGAGGGAATGAAGAATGAAACGTGAGCGGTCAGGCAATTTCAACAGGCTTATTGAAATCAGGAAGGCTCCATAAACCCCGGGATCGCTTCCAATATCTTACGCAATCGTCCGAGTGCGCGAACATAGCGCAAGCTTGCGGCTTGTTCGGAAATATCGAGTGCCTTGGCGGTTTCACTGTTCGAGAGTTCTTCAAAATGCCGTAGAGCCAGAACTTCCCGATCGAGGTCTCCCATACCTTCGAGGGCAATATTCAGCTGCGTTGCCAATTCCGCTCTCACTGCTGCCTGAGTTGGAGAGGTAAGGTGCCCCAACAGATGATGAGAAAGCGAAAACGACGTAGACTCTGGAGTCCAACCGCCCCCGACCTGACGTTCCCGGCTGGCATCTCGTGATTGTGTGCCAAGGTGCCGACGGTGGACGTCGATCATCGTTTGGTTCACGATCAAACGCAGCCAAATGAAAAAACTTTCCGGTGAATCGTGTAGGAAGTATTCGATTCGCTTCTCTGCTGCCAGGTAAGATTCTTGAAGAACATCGTCCGCATCAACGCGTCCGAACAAGCGCTGGTCGAGACGAAAATTCACAATCCGCCAGAGACGCTGACGATGATGCCCGAACAGAATACCAAGCGCTTGCTGATCGCCACGAATCACACGATCTACGAGCGATTCAATTTCTTCAGGTTCCAGAGAATCAGACATGGGCAATCACAATCAACACAATGAGGAACGTTTCGCCATTGTCGCTGCTCAGCCAAATTATGCAATCAACGTCGCAGGATTGTGTAGAGTGGAATTGAGCACGCCGAGATAATGAAACTCTGAGGACAGCTTCCTCTAATGATTCACTGAAAATTCGCTGGAGTTTAGATAAGCCCAATAGACGTCGCCGAACGCTTCGTTGTAGGCGAGTTGTGGTGGCATGTTGTGTGAAGTTCGTAAGCGGATTTGATTTCGAAGCATCTTCTGGATCGCTTCTAATTCCTGCGGAGTGGGACGGCGAGAGAGTGCAGCCAAACAGAGATCTTGAATATGCTCTGCTTCAGACTTGCTGCGATCGGAGACGATTTCTTTGAGAACCTGTCCTTGAACCGGATCGATAGCTCGTTTTACCAATTCACCGTTCATCATCATGAGTGTTTGCGGAAGCGAGCCATCGAAGGTGCTGACCTCACCATTTTCTTCGTTGTTTTCTGAGACGAAGAACTGTTGCAGCCATTCTTCGCGTTGTGCGTAGGACGAACCACGACGACGGATCTCTTCGGTTGAAACCCCTCCGGCAATCAACAGCGAGTTGAACAACTGCTCTGGAGAAAGCGGTTTCACGTACATGCGTGTGAACAGGGGAAGGTCTCCCAGTTCCGGTTCGTCGAATTTATTCTCGGCGACTGATTTGGATGTGAGTTGATAGGCATCGGAAAGACAAATCCAACGGATCAGTCTGCGAACATCGTAATCAGATTTCACAAACGCGCGGGCGATGCCATCGACAAGATTGGGGTGACTGAATTCGTGGTGCGGTCCCATATCGTCAACTTGACGTGTGAACGCATGACCGAAGAAATGCTTCCAGCTACGGTTCACGAACGCTTGCGCTAACTGAGGATCGCTGCCAGTGGTCAGCAGGTGAGCAAGTTGATCACGAAGAGTGGACTCAGGTAATGGCTTGACGTCCACATCTGCAAAACGAGGGTAGGCGACTTTCATGACACCGCGCAAGTCTTCGTAGTAAGCAGGTTCTGCTTTGGGAGACTCGGTATCAACAAGTTGGCGAATACGCTGCTGCTGTCCTGTTTTCTTATCGAGAACCATTTTCTCCTCAACGATTGTTCGTTGAAAGAATGCATTGAATTCCCAGAATTTTTCCTGGCCCCAATCCGGAATTGTCGGATGGCGATGACACTGACTACATTGGATTTGCTCGCAAAGAAAGATGCGTGCTGTGATCGCCGTCGCCGGGACCGCTTCGTTGTTGAGATGAGCCAGAAGAAAGTTTGCCGGTCCAGACTGATCAGCGGAGCCTTCTGCAGAAATCAAATCAGTGACGGTCTTTGACCAGGGCATATTATTGCCAAACTGGCCTTTCAAATATGCGAAGAGGGCTTCGCGGTCGATGTCCCGACCTCGTGAACGCCCAACCAGAAGATTTGTCCAGATCGAGGCGAAATTACTGGCAAAACCCCGGCTTTCCAGGAGTGAGTCCAATAGTTTCAGACGTTTACTGGCGTCGCTGTCATCAAGAAATGATTCCACTTCAAGTGGAGTTGGAATTCTCCCCAGTAAATCAAGATGAATTCGACGAACCCATTCACTCTCCGTTGCTCGAGGAGAAGGAGCGACACTGTTTTCGTCCCACTTTGATTGTATTTGTTCATTGATAAAAGCGACAACTTGCAGATCAGATGCGGAGTCGAACGGAAGAATTTCTTCATCAGAAACGATTGGCTCGACAATTTTTTCGTTCGCGTTGTGCTTTGCAAGAGCTTCATTCTGAGGCAAACGAACTTCAACAACGTTCCCTTCGTTCTGTTTTACTTTGATGTCACGGTGCTGCGAAGCATCTGGAGTCGAAGTATTCTCCACTACGGTCGAATCAGAGTTCGTCGAAATCGATGATGATTGAATTGTCCAGACGAGAACGACCAGCAACGCGACGGTACTGAGAAGTGCTGCAGCTCTTCGAGGCCAGGACACAGCATCGACAACGCGATTTACACTTGGCTGAATCGATGATTGCGCAGCTGGAAGAGAAAAAACATTTTCCAGTTCAGCGCCGCAACCAGCGGCGTCCCAGTAAAGATTTCCGTGCAACTGAACGACTTCAAGATAGAGACTCTCACACTCCTGGTCACTCAGAACAAGAGCTTCCAGACGCGCAATTCCAGACTCAGAGGCGTTTCCTTCCAGGAAATCCTCAACGAGATTCAACAATTCGTGTCGAGTGTTGGAATTCATTTTACGTTTCAACAGTCAGCGTTCGCTGGACACACTCCAGTAATGTTTTTCGGATTCGTCCCAATGATTGATAAACGGAATTCGGTGGACGCCCCAGGGAATTTGCTAGTTCCTTTCCGGAAATTCCTGGTTGGTATCGTTGCTCAATCAGTTTGCGGTCCTGGGTGTTCAATTTCTCCAAGCACCTTTCAAGCGCTACTTGGCGACGCTCTATTTGTTCAGCCGGTGGTGTGAAACTCTCTGCGACGCGTTGCACAAAGTCATCTGAAAATGTCAGCTTGTCTCGGCTTCGTTTTTGCCTCCACTTCAAAACTTCATAAACTGCAATCTGGCGGACCCAGGCCATGAAGTTTGTGCCTGGTTCGAACTGTGAATACTTTGACCAAATCACCAGATTGGTTTCTTGAAGGACCTCTTCCGCAATTTGTGCGTTTCCGGTTTGAGCCAGAATGAATAGGTACAATTGACGCTGCGCCTTGGTGAAAAGTTGAATGAACTCTTCGCTTGGCGGTCCGTTTGACTCACGATGATTAGGTTCGATCGTATTCATTCAATCTCAAAAAAACAGGGGGCCGAGTTGGCCCCCTGAGAATTCTTTGGCACAAAATAAACCGCAGGATTAACCAATCAAATCTTGAATTGGCTGACCACCGTTAGCGAGCTTCATCGGACGTCCCCGCTTGGAGGTGTGAACAGTATTCAATGGAATTCGCAGTGCATGGGAGACGGTTGCCCAAAGATCGCCAGGCAAGTAGCTCTCACTCACAATTCGCAGTCCGTCTGCGTCAGTTTCTCCAACGGCACGACCACCCTGAAGACCACCACCACCGATCAAGGCAGACCAACTTGTGGCCCAGTGATCTCGACCGACATTTTGGTTAATGCGAGGTGTTCGACCGAATTCACCCATGACAACAATGGTCGTGTGTTCGAGCATTCCACGTTGTTTGAGATCGCGGACGAGGCCAGAAATTCCGGAATCGAGAAGCGGCAAACGCTGGTCTTTCAACGTATTAAAGACGTTCTGATGGAGATCCCAACTGCCTGGGAACTGCACTTCGATAAACGGTACGCCTGTTTCCACGAGGCGGCGAGCCATCAGCAATGTGTTTCCGAATGGAGTGCTTCCGTACAGTTCACGAACCTCTGCTGGTTCCTCTTCAGCTCGGAAGGCGTTCATCTGATCGGAGACCATCAGGTTAACGGCTTTTTTGTAGACGTCTTTATGAGCCTGACCAACATCACCACGACCAGACTTGATGAATCCGTCTTCAATCGTACTCAACATTCCAAGGCGTTGTTCAAGACGTTGCTTGTTCATGCCTCCTGTATTCGCGTTCTGAATCTGCCCGCGAGCATCAACCACGAATGGAGCGTGTGCCATTCCGAGAAATCCGGAACTCATACTACCACCACCGATGGAGACGAATGAAGGAATTTCAAGATCCTTCCGCTTTGTTCCCAGTTCATAACTGGCAACTGAGCCGAAAGTCGGATGAACCACGGTTGGATTTGGAACGTAGCTGGTGTGCATGTAGTACCGACCACGTGTGTGATCAGCTTCACGAGTACTCAATGAGCGCACAACCGAAAGGCTGTCCATTTCCTGAGCGATTTTTGGAAGATGCTCAGAAATCTGCAAATCCCCTTTCGTGCTGATCGGCTTGAATTCTCCGCCGTTCTTAGAACCAGGTTTCAGATCCCACATATCGATTGTAGGAGCTCCTCCACCAAGCCACACGAGGATACATGCCTTCTGATCTCGTGAGACCTGAGCAGCGTTGGCTTCAAGAGTTGAGAGAAAATGCGTCGCACCCAAAGTCGTCGCACCACCCAAAGCAAGATGATTCATAAAGTGCCGACGCGACATGCCAGCTGGAGTTGAAGTCTTCATGAGAGTTCCTTTTATTTCAGTAAGGTTAATGATCGTTGTCAAAGAGTTTGCAAACCCCATCGACGGCCTTTGAAATTCAAAAACAGTTCCGATGATTTTCAGGGTTAATGATTCACGATGAATTCATTTGAATTCAGCAAAGCCCAGTACAAGTCTTGGAATGCCGTCAGTTTCTTGGGATATCTCTTGATTGCTCCGGAGAGTTGAGACTGTTCGTGACGAGTCGGGAAACGTCCCAGTGCCGAGACGAACAACGCTTGAATTCGACTATTGTCGCTTCGGAATCGAGGGTTGGACAGTACCGAATAAAGGTAACTCCCCTTCTCAGCGCTGATCGCTTTTTCAACCAAAGGCCCATTCATCATGAGCAGTGCTTGCGGAATACTGCCGCTGAAGAGAGTCGGTTCGTCTTCATCGTTTCCACCGAAAATCCTCAAAAAATCTTGCAGCCAGCGCTGACGCTGTTGCTGTGCCTGTTGGAAATTTCCAGCCCCGCTTTGATCGGCATTTGTGGCAACGAGCAGCGAATCATACAACTGTTCGGCGTTCATCGTTTTGACGTACATGTGACTGAACAGCGGGACTTCCCCTGCCGAAGGATTGTCGAAATCGTTGTCGCTGTTGTATTTGCTCGTCAGGTTGTATGCCTCTGTATTGCAAATCCACTTCACGAGTTGCTTTACGTCGTACCCACTTTTGACAAACTCATCGCTCAGGCGATCAAGCAGTTCCGGGTGACTGGCAGGGTTGTGCGGTCCCATGTCGTCCACCGGACGCGTGAACCCGTACCCCATGAAATGCGACCAAGTGCGATTCACCATCGCCTTAGCGACTGTATGACTGGGGTCATCATGCGCCATCAGCTTTCCCAACTCCTCACGGCGGTTGGGAGCATCAGGAGAAACCTCCGACTCGAGGTACTTGGGGTAGGCAACCTGAACAAGTCCATTGCGCATCTCGTAGTAAACCGGACCTCCAAACTGACGAAAAACCAGTTCCGAATAGTCGTCGACATCCTGCCCCGATTCCGGGTCGTATTTATCGTGGTCGATTCGCCGGGTTTGTCTTAGAAAACTATTGAACTCCCAGAATTGATTCTGCTTCCATTCGTTAAACGGATGGTTATGACACTGCGTACACTGCACTTGCATGCCGAGTAGAATACGCGTCAATTTTGCGGTCGCTTCAACGTGATAATCTTCGTTATTCACGTTTCCCTGTAGTTGAGCGAGAATAAAATTCACCGCCCCATTCTCTTCGTAGTGACCTTCCGCTGTCACGAGATCGTAAACGATCTCATTCCAAGGGCGGTTACGAGCAAAACTCTCTCGAAGAAACTTTCGCATTCCAGATCGACTGGTGCGATCCGGCGTGTTGCGTCCGATGAGTAAGTTTGTCCAGATTTCAGTCCAGTTTCTGACATAGTCCGGATTCGCAAGTAGCTCATCAATTTTCTTCGAACGCTTGGTTTTGTCACTGTCTTCAAGAAACGCAGCGACTTCATCCGCATCAGGAATTCGACCGATGACATCAAGGTAAACTCGGCGAATCCATTCTGCATCATTTGCAGATGGGCTCGGCTTCAACTCGTTATCTTCCCATGTCTGGCGAATCTGCAAATTGACGAACTCGATCAGCGGGTCTGACGAGCCAGTCGTAAACTCAGCACCAGCTTTTGCGGACTGAGCATCTGCAACGTTACCAGCGGTTGCGTGCATGAAAAACATCAGACCTGCAACGACCGCAAATCGAATTGGGTTGCTTCTACGCAACATTAACTTCTCCACATGTGCAAAGAACAAACTTCGTTCTGAAAAGGCCTATTTCCCCAGCAGAACTCTCCTGAAATTGGAGAATAACGCCCAGAAGAGAATTCTACGCCACTCGTCACCGGACGCCCCAACCATTGTGGGCCAATCCCAGCAATTGTTCTACTCTAATTACCGCATACAGATAAAGAATGTTCGTCTCGTTTTGGAATTTCCCACAAAAAACCACTCAAGCACTCAGCAAAAAACAGACACATAACCCATTACAGTAAATCAACTTATCAATAATCACTACGACAGCGTCGCTTTAAATGGAATTCAGCGAATTGACCTTCAACGGTCACGACGATGGCTTCGCCAAACCGATGCGACTGGATCTCAGCGATCATTTTTGGGGAGCAGACCTGCAAAGAAAGAAGTAACCCGCTGTCCCAATGGTCAACGGCTCCTCGATTCCCACTTACTGGTCCACAATAATCGAGATACTCCAATCGATGGTCAGCTGATTTTTCGATGCGAAGCGGATCACCCAGCCTAGGCTCATCAAGAAGACGCCAGGTCAAGAGCTTGCCTTCTTCCTCAAGCATGAGGTCCCAGTGAGGGAACGGCCAGTCGTGTGTCAGAATCACAAATCGCGGCATACGGGACAGACCGGTGAAAATCGAGAGATTTGTATGCTGACTTCAAGCTTCAGCATCAACTCGAACAGTTTTCGCAACTAAAACAATTCCCCGAGACCAACAATGCAGTCAGGCGAACGTTTCCGGTACGTTCGCCTGACTGATTCATTTAATATTTTGACCGATGACGACAAATCAACAAGGCCAATTACCCGCCGTAAATTCCTCCAAGTGCCTTGAGGATTGCACCAGAGACGGGATTGGGGGAAGAAGCTGTCGCCATATTGCTCACAAGGTCAACCATCACGACACCGCAAACTATCAACAAGATACTAGAAAATGCTAAGCCTACAAATGTGCCAGTCCCCCAGTCAGTTTCGACCATAGGCATCCGCCCACCCGCGCCACCTACGAATGACGAATCATCATCATCGTCATCGAAGACATCGTCATCGGCGTCGAAAACATCCAGGTCCCCATCGTCATCGAAGGCATCATCTTCAATGTCAAGGTCATCGTCGTCTTCGGCGAAGACCTCTGAATCGGCGAAGTCGTCGTCGTCTTCATCAAGGTCGAAGACACCATCATCAGCACTGGAATCATCGAGATCTGACATATCAAGAACGCCAGTGTCGTCCGCATCTGAAATATCAAAAGTGTCGGATTCGTCGGACTCAAGTGGGGGAATCTCAAATTGCGTTTCAGGAACACTATCGTCTTCAACAACATTCATCATCGGAATGGTGCCGGAGAAGTCATCTGCTTCAAGAGAAATTCCACTTTCGTCATCTGCTTCGAGTGAGATCCCACTCTCGTCCATTTCCAGTGATATTCCACTGTCATCATCAAGATCGAGCGTAATCCCTTCATCATCGTCATTTGAACTGAGTTCAATTCCGCTATCCGCAGGACCTTCGAGTGAAATCCCGCTCTCGCCACCAAGCATTAGAGAACTGTCACCTGCCAGAGAGATTCCCGATTCGTCCGCGTGCACAGATTGGGCATCGTCACTGAGGTCGACCGGAACGGCTTGCTGATCGTCTCCACTCATTAGAGTCACGTCGCTTGCGTCGTCATCACTTCCGACAAGCTGAACGTCGCTGTCACTCCCTGCCTCGCCTGCTTCTTTGCCGAGATTGAAAGAGGTGATCGTTTCACTATCCAACAAGCTGACATCACTATCGCTGTCGTCTGAAGACAAACGGACGTCACTGTCGCTATCAGAGGTGAGTCTGACATCGCTGTCACTTCCGGCAAGATCCAACTCAGGAGCGGTTTTATTCTGATCGGTCAGTAGTTCCTCTGAGCTGTCCAACCCAACGAGTCTGACATCGCTATCGCTGTTTTCGAGATCGATTTCCGGACCGCCAACCAGTTGAACGTCACTTTCGCTATCTGCCAGCGAGGAAGCGTCGTCATCATCATCGAGGATGCTCTCACTTTCTTCGGGAGAACCTTTGCTAATGATGGTTGGCTGTTCGCCAACGCCATCTTCGTCGTCTGCGAACAACGGAATATCCGGGTTCGAATCTGCCATGCGAGTGCGAGCAAGCGCCTCCACATCATCGACTTTGAATTTCCAGTTCCCACGGTCAGCAAATCCGCGAACCTCACCCTGCTCCCTCATCCGCATGAGTTCCAAAGTAGGAACATTGAGGAGACTAGCAGCTTCTTCGAGACTTAAATACTTTTTCGACATCGTAGGCCGACTCCGAATCGTGTCAGTTATCGAGGGGGGAAAAGGAATGAATTCCTTCAGTCTCCACCACATCCTCCATGACCTGTGGAAAGGTCGAACGAAACAAACCAACGACAATCGTCTGATTCGTCACTCCGAGTGAGCTACATTCAGGGATTGTCAAAAAAGTGCATCAATGACTGTTGTGCTGATTATCAATCCACTCACACACATTGTGTGGTTTCAAGACGACAACTTCAACAACAAATCAATGATTTCATTGTGATTTCCTAACCATCTTACGCTCCATTCGACCACTTGCAAACGGAGAGGTGATGCTTCCCGGCAGGCGGCTGAGACTCATCCACCGGTAACGCCAGTTCACGAACAACCTGTGCGACAGGACCAGCAGGATTTGCTGATAGGGTCGGTTTAATTCATCCGCACAATCGGAATAATCGTTAAAGTCCAGCTATTGACCATGCCGATGACCGACATGACGCCACCTCCTCATTGCGCCTCCCCTCCTGCGCCAAGTTGAAGTTCAAAGGCAGTTTCATGCGTTTTCCCGGCAATTATTCAATTCTTCTGCTTGTCTTTAGTGCAGGCTGTGCTTGCGGTCCTAATTACTATGGCCCAGGTCTCGGCGGAAACCCATACAATTCTTGCATTGGCAATAACTCCATCGCGCCACCTGTCGCGATGGGGAGCCAAAGTAGACGTCATCGCCCAACTCTATCGGAGAGAAAACAGTCTCGCGAGCTAAAGCGTTGGTATCGCGAATTGAACGACGAACCATCACGGCGTCATGAGACAGGAGATTACTGTCCGGATTGCCAAAGAAAACATCGCAACCGTCATCGCTCTGAATTCAGCTCTAACTCCTACGATGAATGGGCTTACAACGACGGAATGCCAATGGATAACTACTACGACGGGCAACTCATCGACGGCGCGATTTATGAAGGAGATTATTCTTCGAGCGGATATTGTCCGGATTGCCAGAGCGAACAAACTGGTCAACCCACATTCGTTGATCCGACACCAGTTCCAGCGGCACCTCCGAGCGAACCGACTGCTCCCGCCCCCCCGAGTGAACCAAACGCACTTTTTGCGCCGGCAAATGAGTATTACTCGCCACCAACTCTCATCCCACCAACACAACCATCTGTGTCTCCAAGTCCCGTCCAGCGAGTCTCAATTCCTCCTGTCGAGCAAATGCTTTATGCTCCACCAGTTCAGGAATAACTGTCGCAGTGGTGAGGAAATCTGCCTCTCAAAATTGCCCGATTGCTCACTCATCCTTGGATGCGAGTGACGTAAATCGCTCGCGAATCTGATCTCGCTTGCCAATAGTGAGGTAGCAGTCGTACTCAAAAACCAAACCAGGTGTAATTTCAAAAACGGCCAACGGAGCCAGATAAGAGCAGGCTCCTTTCTGCCCCAGATCGCCAAAGCGGTAACAGGTCAACTCATCTGCCTGAGGGACATAAATCCCCAGACCAAAGTCATCCTTATTCACATACGCTGCCCAGTGCCTGGGAGTTGGATACCGCTCGTTGGGGAAGCCGGGCTGATATTCTTTGATGGACTCACCCTGATCGATCAGTAACGTCTTCAGAGACCGATCAACGAAAAGAGCAGGAATTTCCTGGTCATGCTTGGGATGACTTACAGATCCGCTATATGTCATTCGGAACCGAATGTGAGCAACGGAACCACGCAAGGTAATCCACTCTTCCATCAACATGTCGTTGATGTCATCTCCATTAGCCCAGTGCTTGGGACGAGTTTTCACATAGAGTGAATCGGCAGTCGATTTGAATTCGAGAATTTTCGCTGGATGTCCAAGGTAATCACCTCCCTGCACTGGATTCCATCTCCATGGTTTTTCACCCCATCGGGAACCATCTCGCTGACCATAGTAGGATTGTTGTATCAGTCGACCATGGTCGAAATGATTGACAAAATTACCTTCGGAACCTGCCAGTGAAAACCAGCCGATCGCTCCGCCCGAAGCTTTCTTGATGCCGATTTTGACATGCTCATTCTGCAGGAACGACCAATCCGCATCATCCTCAGACAGGCAGGAGTTACTCATGCACAAGACTGTGAAGAAAAGGAGAGTCTTTGAAGCTGTGTTCACCTTTTGCCTCGTGGAATTCAGAATTTCTAAGAGAGGCGTCAAAGCCACGCTGTACTACTGACTCTGATACAGCAATCGACCACATGCACCGCAGTAAACCAGGTTCCCACTGTTTAGCAGAACTTTAGTTTGTGGAGTCATCTGGACGAAGCAGATCATACAAACTCCATCCGAGCTTTCAGACATTGCCCCGGGACCATAAGCTTCGACGAGCCGCTGATATTGCTCTCGAATTTCGGTCGGAATGATGGTTTCTGCGTCTTTAATACTCGTTTTAAGTTCGGCCAATCGCTTCTGAAGGCCGTCTGCTTTTTCTTCAAATGCGGTCGCGAATATTCTGACATCTTCTTCAGAACTGGAAATTTTCTGCTTGCATTGTTCGACTTCTTCTTGAGCCAGATCGACTCGTTCAAGATACTCCAAAATCTCGTCTTCCAGCACTGCCATTGCAGCGTTGTCGGCATCGATGCGACCGGTAATAATCTGGTATTCACGATTCGAAGCGGCGCCGTTGAGTTTCTGTTTCGATTCGACGATATGCGCTTCCTTCGATTTCAAATCGAGGTTTTTCTTGTCTGTCTCGACCCGGAATTCTTTCAGTTCCGCTTCTTTCACCACCAGATCTTCTTGAGCCTCGGCAATACGCTTTTGGCGTAATTTGATTTGTCTGGGACCGCGAACAAGTTGGTCTTGAACCTTCTTCAGTTCCTGATGGAGTTGATGCAAGCGACGGAAATCAGGGCCAGCGGACGGCATTCGTACACTCCAGCGGTATCAAAATGGAAAGAGCAATAGTTGACTCAGCCAACATGCACAGTCTCTCAGATTCGCCCCTGCTTGCAATCGCCACAGGGGGGGAACTCTTAAGATCAACAAAAAGGGTTCCGTTCGTGAGATAAAGAAAAGGTCGCCACCATCCAAGTGACGGGGCGACCTGTGCTCAATTGCAATGAACGACAATGCTGGATTGTCCGCAGAGTTATTGATTCGCTGCGGTTCGTTTACCAGCTTTCTTAAACATCGGATTGCTGCGGTCTCCGCGAGAAAGCAGAAATGCCATCAAGTCAAGAATTTCTTCTTCATTGAGAGTATTGATCGCACCTTTGGGCATCATGGAGACTTTCGAAGCGACCATTTCTTCGATTTGCTTACGATCCACGCTGACTTGTGCATCGGGATCGAGCATGTTTGTGTTGATACGAAACGAATCGCCAGCCAGGTTCACAATGCGTCCCTGAACAACTTTTCCGTCAGTCGTCAAAATTTGCACAGCAGCATACTGATCGCTGATGACTTTACTCGGCGTCAGGACCGATTCGAGGATGTACTTGCGGTCAAAGCGACCTGCAAGTCCAGTGAGGTCAGGTCCGACAGCACCACCTTCGCTGGCAAACCGATGGCAGGCAAAGCAGTTCGCAGCACCGAACATCTTTCGACCGTGTTCAAAATTGCGTCCTTTAAGTTTGTTCTGAACCAGCGGAAGAAGCTCTTCCAACGTCCATTCTTTCACAAATGGACGCGGCTCGGCGGCGAACGGATTGACCTGACCTTCTGGTTTTTTCGCTAGAATCGGTTTCAGTCGCTCCTTCTCTTCCTCGCTCAAATGTGCGAGCGCTTCGGCTCGAATGTTGCTGACAAACAAACCAAAACTCGCACCACCACGATAGCCGGAAGCTTTCACAAACCAATTGAAATAGGTGTCCTGAAGTTCAGGCGTCCAGCCTACATTTAAGTGCCGCAAAGACTTGGCATAGCTGATTTGCTCTTCTTGCGAAGGTGCATTCTCCAAAAGAGCAACACCCTTTCTGGCAGCCGATGGATCTTGGAGGTACACCAGAATGTCGAGCAACATCGTGTTCAATTCCGGACTCTCCGCTGGAAGAGAACCGGAAAAATGTGCCACCAGTTCGTCGCGTAGCTCTTGGTAAGGCTGCCCTAGTCTGAGCAGCGCCAACTGAATGACTCGCAATGCAGCGAGTTGTTGTGCGTGATCGAGATCACCGGGAGAAATTCTGCTCATCGCAACCAAAATTTCCACCTGAGTCCGCGCATACGCCTCGTTTACAACGGGAACTTCAACCTTCCAGTCAGGGACAGGTGTATCAAAGGCTTCCTCGGGGTTCTTCGATTCACGTTCGTGTGAACGCGCCAGTGCCAGTAACGCTTCGAGAGACGCGACAGGATTCTTTTCTTTCAGCGCCATCACTTTCCACTCACCGACAGGGCGATGTTCGAGCGCAATACGAGCGGCGTAGCGAATCGCGCGATCTTTATGAGACAAATAAGGCCATGCTTTCTCGGCGGCATCTGGATGATCTCCAACGTGCAAGTCTTCAAGCTTGTGCCGGATGGCGCGAAGATCAGAACCTGCGTCGTCGGAAGCATCGGCAGGTGCTGTCGATTCATTGCCGGAGTAAGTCACGCGATACAAGCCAGATTGAACGCGACGTCCACCAATCGCAAAGTACATCGCTCCATCGACAGGATTGATGACAATATCCGTCAGCGGCAGCGGAGTTCCGGTGATGAATTCCTCAAGCTTGCCAGAGTAAGTCGACCCATCTGGACTCATGTGAGTCGCGTACAGCTTGCCGTAGCTCCAGTCGCAAATGAACAAAGCCTTCTGATACTTCGCTGGGAACTTGGCACCGTACCCGAATGTCACACCAGTCGGAGATCCCGGTCCGATATTCACAACCGGTGGCATTGTGTCTGCAAAGTGTTCCGGAAACTTGCCGCCTCCGTTACGCCAACCATAGTCGACTCCGCTCAGCACATGACAAACGCGCGTGGCACGATACCAGGGAGTGTTCATGTCCCATTCCATGTCTGCATCGTAGGCGAACAGCTCGCCATCGGTATTCAGGGCAGCATCGTATTCGTTACGAAAACCGACCGTAATGAGTTCCCAGTTTTTCCCTTCCGGATCGATTCGACTGATGTATCCGCCCGGTGCCGGGACTCCTTTCATGAAGCCTTTTCCGTACGTTCTGGGGAGCATGTTGTCTTCATCCCAGTGCTTCGGGACGCGAGAGGTTGCGAATTCCGTCAGTGCAGTTTTGTTCCCGACGACAATGTACAACCCCTTCTTATCGGGAGTCAGCAGGACAGCATGCGGACCATGTTCGCCAGATCCACCTTCCCATTGTCGAAGAGTTTCGAGCGAATCGAGTTGGTCGTCGTTGTCTGTATCTTTGACACGATAAACACCACTCTCGTATTTCTTCCCTTTATTGACGACAACATACAAGCTGTCGAACGCCCACAGCAGTCCTTGAGCTTCACCGATGTCGACGTTGATCGGCTCGATGGAAAGTTCGCTCGCCCCGTTGATTCCAGGAGGAGTCACGCGAAACAAACCTCCGTATTGATCGCACACGATCAACCGCCCTTTCGGGTCTGTACACATGCTGACCCACGAACCTTCCTGATCTTTCGGGACGGAGTACAGCAACTCGACGCCAAAACCTTTCGCGACAATCAGGTTGTCAACTGGAGTCGCTTCAGGTTCCTTCAGTGGTGCGGCTGCGAGTAGATTCTCGACAGTAATGTTCCAAGGGGCGCCACCAACTTCACCGACAATTTCTGCTTTCTTCCAATGTTTTGGGGCTTTGAAGTTGAGACCCTTCCAACCTTTGGCTGGCTTCGTTGCGACTTGCCACGTTTCGTCTGAAACGATCGACCAGGCATCCCGCCAGCCAGACTCAAAATTGAGCATCACCAAAAGTCCGGCGGCTGACGTTCCGTTGCTGCCTTCGACAGTCAGAACGTGTTTGCCACCAGGAGTTTCTTTTTCGATGAGCTTGGAAATGTCCGCAAAGACTGGCTTGTCCCAAGCACCACTTTCGAGGACTTTTTTGCCATCGACATAGATCGACATCGCATCATCGCAAGTGGCATACAATCGTGCCGCAGCGATGGAACCTTTGATTTCGAATTCCTTACGAAAGACAACTTTCTTTGCCGGTTCGTCACCTTCGTTCAACCAAATCCATTTTGGTTTTGCGTGTTCAGGACGTGGTTTCGCGTTTTTTTTTTCGCTGGCTTCGAGCTGACTTTCTTATCGCCAGCTTTGAGACGTTTCAATCGAATGTTGCGGAATTGAGCCTTCATCTTCGGTCCGCGATGCACTTGGAAGGCGATAACCCCTTCCATTTCCCGCTCAGATTTCTGGTTGTCAATGATCTCCACAGTCGTCACGCCATCGATCTTGTGAATCAGGCGATTCCCTTTGCAGATGATCGTCATCTCGTGCCATTTGGTGATGTCAATCGGAGTGACAGGGACATCCAGCTTAGTGGGCGTCATTTTCCCCTCGTTGTCAACAACCACTTTTTGGCCCCGCTGCGCAACGATACCTCGACCACGTTCATCATAAAGCATGCCGGTATAAGGAGCGTTGCCGTGGATATCGGCTTGATACCCACCAACCGACCATTTCCCAACTTTCGGCATTTCCTTTGAACGATACTGCACACCAGAGTTATTGTCGCCTTCGACACGGAATTCCAGCTTCAATTCGAAATCAGCAGCCTTGCCTTCCCAGATGAGGAATTGGTTGTACTTCAAATGATCTGGACCATTCGTCTTGCCGGTAATGACACCATCTTCCACCGACCACAATTCAGGATTCCCATCCCAGCCAGACAGATCTTTCCCATTAAACAAGGACTCGTAGCCATCCTCCGCAAACGCCGGAGTCGCCAGTCCAATCACAATTAGCAGATATGTGCAAACTCTCAACATTAATGAACTCCAGTCACCTGTGATTTCGATCTCCAACAACCTGTTGGCAGAATAGTAGTTAAATTTCATTTCGACGCTTGGCGATCCTAGCAGATCTGAATTTTCACACCAGTATTGCAGTCGACTTGAAGACCTTCCAAGGCACCCCAACGCCAGAAACCAATGGCGAAATTCACCAAAAATTGCGTTGATGGCTCCGATTCCCGAACTCAAAGAATCGCAACGACTTGCTTATGAGAGGAAATTCACCGAACCCATTCGAAGAGACGTATGTCAATTTGTGAACGAAGAGAATTGAAAACCCGTCTTGCAAAATTCTCTCAACCAACTATCTTTCCCCCAAGATTACCCGGTAGTGTAACGGTAGCACCACAGTTTTTGGTACTGTTAGTTCAGGTTCAAATCCTGGCCGGGTAACTTCTTGCTTCTCTCTTAAACTCTTGCTGAAGCGTATCTTACGCTTACCTGCCTCTTGGCAGTGCGGCACCACGACTACCCGGTACTACCACCTTTAGTCGAGAAGGCCGCACTCATGACCAAGAAACGAGTTCCTAAATACGCTCATCACAAACCTTCCGGGCAAGCCCGTGTCAGGATCGATGGGAAGGATATTTACCTTGGAGTCCATGGGTCTCCAGAGTCTCACCAACGCTATTCTGAGTTGCTTGGTGAATGGAGCCGATCAAACTGTAATCCAGTCAAGGACGTGAAAGTCCGTGAACTGACGCAGCTCTACATTGAACACTGCAAAGTGTACTACCGCAAGAACGGTGTCGTGACAGGCGAAGTCAACAACATCAAGGCGGCTATCAAATACCTGAACCAGAACTTCCGAAACATCCTGGCGAAAGACTTCGACGCACTGAAGTTGGAAGCCGTGCGTGAGAAGATGATTGGTGCAGGTCTTGCCAGGACCACCATTAACAACAACATCTCGAAACTGAAGTCGATGTTCAAATGGGGAGCCAACAAGAAGCTGATCGACAACATGGTCTACTTGGAGTTGAGCTGCCTCCCAGGCCTCAAAGCGGGTCGCTCGCTGGCACGCGAGACAGATGGAGTGAAGCCGGTCCCGGAAGCATTCGTAGACGCTGTGGAGCCGTTCGTTTCGTCTCCGGTGTGGACGATGATTCAGTTGCAGTTGCTTTCCGGAATGCGTCCTGGTGAGGTTCTCCAGATGCGTGCCTGCGATCTGACAATGACCGATGATTCTTGGGAATACAGACCGCAGAGTCACAAAACTCAACACCGAAACAAATCACGAATCGTTCACCTCGGGAAACAGAGTCAAGAATTGATCAGGCCGTACTTGACGACAGAACTAGAGGCATACCTGTTCAATCCAGAGCGTGGGCGGTCAGAGTTCATTTCGAAGGCATATCGTGAAAACGCCAAGGTCTTCGTACGAAACGGCAGGACAAGGTATTCGACCCAAGGGTATTACTCCGCAATCAAGCGTGCCTGCGAGGCCGCAAACGTACCTCACTGGTCGGCGAATCAGTTGCGTCACAACTTTGCCACGAACATTCGGAGAGACCACGGACTCGAAGCCTCCAGGATTTTACTTGGGCATAGTTCAGCGGTGACTTCCGAAATTTACGCGGAGGTCGATTTTGACTCGGCGCGGGCTATCGTCGCGAAAATCGGATGAGTTACACTTCTTTAACACCGGGGCCGGTTCGGGATTGATCCCCTGAATCGTCTCAGCTTCTTCACCCTTGCGGCTGTTTTGCCCCGGTGCTTTTCTTGCAGGGGAGGAAAAGTGAGGGTGAAATGAACACTGAATCAGTCGAACCTGTTGAATCTGAACCTGTTGAATCTGAACCTGTTGAATCTGAACCTGTTGAATCTGAACCTGTTGAATCTGAACCACTTGGACTACCTAAAGGCTGGGATCCTACGAAACTGCAAGAATTCTTTTCGATGATTCAAAATCAACTCGATTGGCGCAGAGATCACTTCGGTGGACTAGGTAGAGGGTTCATACCAGAAGTGGAGCAGTTGAAGCTGTTTGAAAGTGGAATAGCATCATTTCGTAAAAAGTATGTCATAGATGCCCTGGAAAATTCTTTTGAATACCAAGGGAAGACGTTTCATCTGTCAAACATCTGTTGCGAACTGTCAAAGAATGAAGCTGATCTTCGTTCTGTTCTTGTCAGGAACAATTCGGGAAACGCCGATGACTTCTCGTTCGAAACTGGTCGCGTGTCCAATAGACCATGGCCTATATACGCAACGAATGCGCATCAACTCGCGATTGAACTGATATTATACTCCGACGATTTCTTCATGTACGGGGACGTTTCACTCTGGACGCAAATGGATGGTATGAGAACCGAGGTGTTAAGTTCTGACATTGCCGTGATCAGCGCTTTCGAAAAGGTCTCTGCTCTCGTGGAAAGAGAGCAGGTTTGTATTCGCAATGTCCTTGGAATGCCTGATCCACAATTCCAGCCAACTCCCGCAGAGCAACAAAGGTTCTCATCTAGCGATCTTCAGGATTTGATCGATGTTAACTCAAGCAGAATAAGTGACTACGCCGACGATTTAGGGTTCGAAAAGCCACCACCGGGCCCACAAGATTCATGGCCAGGATGGAGTAGAGACCAAGTTATTGACATGCTTAAAGAGATGGTGAAGCGTGGGAAATCGAAGACGAAAAAAAATGCAGCCACAGCTCTTCGTGAAGAATTCGGGATTGACATTTAGTCAAATCTGAAAATCTGAGTGATTGAGTTTGGAGTTCATTGGCAGACGCGCTGAGAGGGGCACTCTTGGTGAATAAAGAGTTGAGAATCACCCAGTCAGAGTTGTGCCACCGTTGGTTGCCTTACTTTCGCTGGCCCAGATCAACGTTCGCATCTGCCACGCTGATCCTTGAACCGTAGTCTGGAGATAGTTTATCGCAACGCTGGAGTGACGCTGCCATCGCAGATTCTCAATCTCGAACACGTTGACCATCTCCCTGGAGAATAGCCTTTCAGGCAGAAGCCAACCGCAGCCAATGTTCTCAGCCACACAGGCGCACTGTCACACTCTCAGGATTGGTTCCCTTCCCCAGTTTCGCCACGTGTAGACATCGGTCATCACTCAAATGGTGTTTTTGATCGATCAACTTTCAATGTACAGGTCTGCTCTTCGCGTTGACTGAATCTTTCCTACTCCAGTCGCGAAAATCACCGTTCACTGGACCGTCTGACTTTCTCGGATCTGCTGGTATGCCATTCACGCCTAGGGAGATGATTGCCGGGTCTCATAGTAGCGTTTGAAGTGTCTCTGCTGGTATTCCGTCTGTCTGGTTCGAAACGAGCGTGGTCGCAACCGCCACGATTCTTGGTGATTTGTGTCGAATGAGCCACTGACTGATGGTTCTTGAAAAAGAGTTTCAATTCAAGCTCTGGACGTCTTGATTTTGCAGGGGGTAGTCGGTTCGAAGTGCAGCCGTTCAGCCGTTCAGTCGAAACGGTCCTGTCGGTGCTCACCACTTAACTGCAAGACAGCATCAGTGCATTCGCGCTTTGTCCGGACAATGTCCCTGGTTTTGCGACAACAAAAACTTTCTTCAAAAATAGTTGAAAATAATTTTCGGTAAAAACCAGAAATCCCGAGTCATGACGACTCGATATTGAGATCGACAATTCGTCTGATCGACTCCTGATTCACTCGACATTCTGAGAACGAATCGAGATTCAAAAAACGAGCCGAAATGAGGGAGTGGAAATGACCGTTGGAATGGGTCGACCTTGCTGAAGATACGCTTGCAATAGCAGGGCAAATCACAAAAACTCAAATCAACGCAAAGGCAATCACGTCAGCGCAATAGTTAGGAGTTTTTTCATGCCGATGGCAAATAATGAAATTGATATTCTGAGCGGCGAGCTCGCCCACGTCATGGCAGTCGCTCTCAAGAGGACTGGACAAAAACCATCGCCAGCAACGGTGTGGCGATGGTGCAAAAAAGGCCTGCGTGGCGGCACCATCAAGCTGGCAGCGATCCACCACAGCGGTTATTGGCAAACGACACCCGAGGCATTTGACGCATTCCTGAACGCCCAAACTGAAGCTGCACTGGCAGATCACGACACAGTCGATGGTGGAGTCACCGACGAAGATCTGAAGGAAGCGGGACTGCTGTGACTTGATTCACTGACAGCAAACTCGCTTGCCGCACAAGCGAGCCCCTCCACCACAAACCCAACCAATCACAACAAACACAGGGACGTGTAGACGGAAAAGAAAAAGCGGCACATCCACTTTGGCGAGGAAATGTGCCGCTCAAAAACAACATGAGCACACAGACTAACAAGTTACCAACGCAAGGCGAAGCCCCGCCCAAACGAAGGCGAACCGGCTATAACCATGTCGAACACGGAATGCATGAAGGGCGACAGCGAGAGACTCGCACTGCACCGCAGGCTGCAAACAACGCCTTCCAAACTCTGGACATCAATCTCACACCTGTCGCAACCGCAGAGACCGATTGCGACACCCCTCAACCTTTTATCGACCTGCTCCCTGCGGTCGTCTGCATCACAGGTGGTGGGCTACCCGCACTGTTGTCAGCGAAGGTGATGTACTGGATCGCAGACGCTGAGGATCGTTTGCCTCGTTCTCGTCCTCAGCCGGAGCCGAACAACCCTGCCTGGATGATCACCGGAGTGCAAGATGTAGCAACACAGCTGGGTCTGGCAGACCTCCCACACCGAGCGGGCGAGAAGCAAGTGGAACGAGCACTCAAACGACTCGTTAATGAAGAGATCCTCGAATATGTTGATATCAAAGAGTTCGTTCAGGAAACCACAAACTGGAACTTCGGCCTGCGACTGACAAACGCCTTCCACCAAGCGATCGAACAGTCTCGACAAACACACTTCATGCGGGTCTATCCCGCATACATGAAGCAACTCGATTGCACGACCAACGAAAGTATCTGTCTCGCTTACCTCTTCCATCGTTGCGTTGAGGCAGCGGGCAAGTTGCGGGTCGTGCTGGATGGGGAAAAGTGGTTTGCGGCAGGCAATGAACAAATCAGCGATGAGACGGGACTGAGTGTCGGGCAAGTACGCGGGGCGATTATCAGCCGAGGCGGTGCTACTGGCAAGAAAAAAAAGGGGTTGGAACAGAAAGGATTGGTACGAGTCCGCAAGGAACGATTCTGTGGGCATCCCACTCATCATTACCAAATCGAACCAGCCGCAATCAAGCAGATCAATGAGATTAAACAGCAGGAATGAGGCGTGCCCGTTATTACCAAATGGGATCCCGTTATGACCAAAAGGATCGCCCGTTTTGACCAGCAGGAAGCCCGAGTACACCAAGTGAAAGCCCGTTATTACCAAATGTTACAGAAGGAATACTAGTAGTAACAGAAAGATTACTTTCAGAAAGAATAGGAGTTAGAGAAACAGCCCCGCCGCTCCGCTCTGTGGCTGTTACTCGGGTTCCTTCTCTTAAAGAAAGAAAAAGAAAAGAGAGGCAATGAAAATGAAGAAATACGACTGGAAGAAAGAAGACAAACTCGTTCGCTGGCTGCTCACCCACTACGGGCTGTATGACAAGCGAGCGCGCCACATGATCATTGATGAAGCAGAGCGCATCGCTGCTGAAATGCAAAATCAATTTCGTCATGAAGACTATCCTCCACCTCCACGGCGGCTGACTCTTAGAGCTTTTGATGGATTCTTTAAATTCCATTATCCGATGCAGCTGTCTTTTCAGTCGCTGACGAGAACAGAAGCAAAAGTGATCACTGGCCACAAGCTGATCACAGCGTTCAACAAGACACGTTTTTACAGAGATTTCATAGAAAATGTCGACGGTTATGAGCTGACTCACGCAGCCGGCATCATCTATCTCTGGCCCTACCAGCAGGATGTTGGCAAGTCCATTGTCGTCCACAACTCACTTTCCATAGACACGCGCATCCCGGGGACACATCTCGTCTACACAGATGCATACCACACGATCGCTGTTGAGCCGCTGGATGCGATGGTTGTGTCACTGGATGCAATACACCCGCCTGAGACGTGGCATGCGCAGGCGAAGAAAGGAGGGTATATGACGCAGCTCAATAGCTGAGCTAATTTCTGTCGGTCCCATGTGGATGGAGACCACTGAAGATCAATGTAACCCCAGCCCCGCTGGAAAGACTGGCCGGCGGAATGACCGAAGAGAAACTGAAACTGTTTTAATATTCTTTACAAAAAGAGAAACCATGAAGAAGAAAGTATCGAAGAAGTTGAAGAGGAAAACGAAGAAGAAAATGACAAGAAAGAAGGAAACCATAAAGAAGAAAGCAGCGAGACGTAAGGACATCCCAGACAGTGTGACGTTAGCGGACAAGATTCGCCGAACGTACATCCTCGAACGCGATCTTTTTGAAAGTGTATTCTGCAAGGGGAAATTCGATTACAGGCCAAGCCCATGGTGGGATGGTGGGAGATGCAAAAATGTAGAGCGAAAGCCGATCTGGCCCATGATTGCCAAGGCTGTTGAGAAGGTGAAAATCGAGGATCCCGAAGATTACGTGCGTTACGTTTTTGAGATTGCGAGAATCCCTCCACCGATCCCGAATCGTGCACCGCCGCCCAACAAACTGCTCGGTTCGAATTTGATCGCGGAATATCAAAATGGGATTGCATCGAGGCGCCGCGAGAAGATCCAAGAAGCCAGAATTGATCTGCACAATATGAATGCCAAGTATGAACACAGTCAGTGCTGGGATTCGGATGCCAATACCTTCTACGAGGACGAAAACGAGAAGTTCGCAGCGGGTAAAAATGACAGCTCGATGACCGAACCTTGGGAGCTGTACACGGACGCTGATATGCTCGAGAATGCACTTCTGTTGCCAAAGGATGAGCAGTTACACCCTCTCTATCGCCTCTGTTTGGTCTCGAGGAAGTGCTGCTTGCGTGACACTTGGAGGGATCGGTTCGCTGGGTACTTCGACCACGATGTATTGGGAGCTGCGTACATGTACAGCAAGAATCGAGAAGGATATGACAAAGTATGGGGCGACTTTATTCCCGCAGCATTGCGAATGACTGCGGAGATATTCAACGAAGCATATTGCAAACGGACTTTGAAAGGCCGCTAACTTTCGGAATGATCATGCTGATGGAGACAATGCCATCGAGTTTGCGAGTAAGATGGCCTCGCGAAAAGCAATCTGAATGAATCACTGGGGTGGTTCAGTGAAAAGTTTGAAATCACGAGAGATGCAATTGATGCAAAACAATCTCTCGGTCACCACTCACTGACCATCGCCGCTACAAAGGCCATGGGGGCTTCTGCTAAGCCGCATGAGCGATGAGCCACGACTTGATGGCTCATCGCCGCGGTGAGGCTGTCTATGACGACTGAGTGGAGAGTTCACTCAGCTGGCACTGTCCGGCGCCACGAGGACCCAGACTCTGTTGGCTTCACTGTTCTTCTGACAAGCGTTCTTCACGTGAAATATAACAGTGTGAACCTCGTTGAGCCGCTTCAGAGGAGCTCACAGGGGCTGTCACAGGGGCTGTGTGGCATCTCAGACAGCTGGATCAGCGATTGTCTCAGGGTCGTATTGTCTTGGTTTGAACTCATGAGAGCGGCTCTGGCATCAGTAATGGTCGCCATCTGATCGAGCTGAGGGGTTGTGGCCCCTGGACATAGACATTATCACTTCTCTGGAATCACCATTTCTGTTCGCTTGGCAAACGGCGATAACGACTCGTCACTCTTTCTTGCCAACATCGACACTCATCAATCGGGTCTTGGTGAACGATTGTAGACAACGATCCACACGCTGACGGAATCCCATACTTAGAAACTCGCACTTCTTGGGGATTGACTGGTCGAAAGTGTGGCAACTCTCAAGCAGTCTCTCCAGGAAGCAACCGGGCACTGGAAACGGCTCTTG
>DAOUPA010000272.1 GCA_030626405.1 Planctomicrobium sp. | reverse complement strand
TACGTTGACAGTCGGGAAGGACTGGTGAAAGGTGGGGACAGCGGCCCCGCTGCGGTCATCGGCAAACCCGATGAGAGTCTTCTTATCGATGCCGTGAAATTCAAGTCGTATGAGATGCCACCAGAACAGAAGTTGGCTGAGGTCGAAA
This sequence comes from Planctomicrobium sp., assembly GCA_030626405.1. Lineage (GTDB taxonomy): Bacteria > Planctomycetota > Planctomycetia > Planctomycetales > Planctomycetaceae > Thalassoglobus. The sequence goes on along the minus strand of DAOUPA010000272.1, from coordinate 9,161 downwards.
TCGCAATTTTGGAGTCATGGGTGAAGCGAGGAATGCCTTGGCCCAGGGTGACTTCCTCGCCGGGAATAGTGACTGGGGAAACAGAAATTGACTGGCCGACAGCACGTCAATCTCACTGGGCCTGGCAGTCGGTCCAACGGCCTGAGGTTCCGGATTCGAACCATGTCAATCCCATCGACGCATTTATCGAAGCTCGTCGCGAAGCTTCGAAAACAAAGCCCGCTCCAATCTCAAAGCCAAACGTGCTGGCAAGACGCATCTATCTCGATCTCATCGGTGTTCCTCCAACGCCACAGCAAGTACAGGAATTCACTCAAGCCGATACAGTTGATCGGAACTCTGCCGTCGTTGCATTGGTCGAAGAATTACTCGCATCGCCTCTGTACGGTCAACGCTGGGGACGCCATTGGCTGGATGTTGCCCGGTACAGCGATGGCTACGGAGGTTTTCTTGACAGCTCGGGCCTGAATGACGCCTGGCGGTATCGGGACTGGGTGGTGAATGCGTTCAACAACGACCTGCCTTTCAATCGGTTTATTGAGTTGCAAATCGCAGGTGATCTGCTTGGTGACAAGAACGACGCCATCGCAACGGGATTCTTTGCACTTGGTCCTACTTACCGATCTGACGGAGGCGATCCCGATAGTGTTGCACAGGCAAAAGGTGAAACACTGGATGACAGAGTTGACACGTTATCTCGCGGTCTGTTGGGAGTGACTGGATCTTGCGCCCGTTGCCACGATCACAAGTTTGATCCGATTCCCCAGAAAGACTATTACTCTCTCGCAGGTATTTTCAATAACGCGACTGTCCATTCATTGCCATTGTCACCTGATAATGTTGTTCAGACGTTCAATAATCACCAGGCAGCGGTCAATGATCTCAACAAGAAGATCAAGGAATTAAAAGCGGAAGATCAGGCTGAAGAGAAATCGAAACTCCAACAAGAACTGAACGAGTTAAACAAGAACGCTCCACCGGAGTTTGACAAAGCGCATACATTGAAAGAGTCTGGGACTATCGACATGAAAGTCGCGATTCGAGGCAACCTTCGTAAGGAAGGTGAAATCGCTCCCCGTCGCTTTCTGCGAATTGTCGCTGGAGCAGAGCCGCCGTTATTTACTGATGGAAGTGGACGAAAAGAACTCGCAGCGGCAATTGTCGATCCGCAGAACCCCCTGACGGTGCGAGTCTTTGTCAATCGAATCTGGTTGCATCATTTCGGAGAAGGGCTTGTAAGCACGCCGAGTAATTTCGGAGTGTTAGGCGAACGTCCATCACATCCCCAACTCCTCGACTGGCTTTCTACGGAATTTGTCACAAAGGGTTGGTCAGTCAAGATGCTGCATCGATTGATCATGACCTCCAAGACGTATCAACTCAGTAGTCAACTCGTCGAAGAATCATTCGATGCTGACGGAGACAATCGTTTGCTGTGGCGAATGAGCCCTCGGCGTATGGATGTTGAGTCATTGCGGGATTCCATGCTCTTCGTCACTGGCGAACTCGATACCACTTCAAATGGACCTCCCGTGGACGACATTACAAAGAGTCGACGTCGCACTTTGTATGCTCGGGTGAGCAGAAATGGTGATCGATTTGCGTCAGATCAGTTCCTGCGTCAATTTGACTTTCCTCTGATGCGAGCCACCGTCGCGAAGCGTCCGCGCAGCATTGTGCCACAGCAATATTTATTTTTAATGAACAGCCTGTTCATGCTTGATCGGGCGAAAGCGTTCGTCGCCAAATTGAGTGAACAGCACGATGCAGATGAAGACCGAATCAACCTTGCCTACCAGTTATTATACAGTCGCTTGCCAGAAGATGCCGAAATCCAAATTGGCTTAGAGTTTTTACAAGTAAAGTCGCAGACTTCCGAATCGGATGCGTGGGTGCAATACGCACACGCTTTACTGAGTTCCAATGAATTCATGTTTGTGAGGTAACCGTGTTTCATCGTAATCCAATGCCGCTCTTCAGTCGGCGAGATGCTCTTCATCAGATGGGCGCTGGTTTCGGAACTCTTGGACTGGCGTCACTACTGTCTCAGCCCGAAGCGCTCGCTGCGAACAGTGTGCAAGCCAATCCGCTGGCGCCCAGACTCCCGCACTTTGCACCAAAAGCGAAGTATGTCATCCAGCTCTTCATGCCCGGCGGACCATCGCAAGTTGACACTTTTGATTACAAACCAGAGATCAAAAAACACCAAGGGCAGCGTCCGGAGATCGTAGATCGTAAGACATTGCGTAACACCAAGAATGGGTTGATGCCGTCACCATACAAATTTCAGCAGTATGGCGAGAGCGGGAAGTGGGTGAGTGAAATCTTCCCGCATGTTGCAGAAATGGTGGATGATATCTGCTTCATACACTCCATGCACACCGACATCCCTGAGCATGCTGGTGCCATGATGATGATGAACTCAGGTCACCTGCAGCCAAGTCGACCTAGTATGGGATCGTGGCTTGTCTATGGACTTGGAACCGAGAACCAGGACCTCCCAGGCTTCATCGCAATGAGCCCCCGCGCGCAGCCGCGTAACAAACTTGCGAACTGGGGAAATGCGTTTCTTCCGGGGGCATATACAGGGACGTACGTTAACATTCACGACATGAAGCCTGAAAGATTGCTCGCCGATTTGAAGAACGGTTGGATGCCCCCTGATCAACAGCGCCGACAAGCAGACTTACTTTCCAGGCTGAATAAAATAGACCTTCAGCGACAGCAACAAGACCAGCAACTGGAAGCCAGCATTCAGGCGATGGAAATGGCATTTCGGATGCAGTTTGCCGTCCCAGAAGCATTTGACACCACAAGAGAAACGAAAAGCACGCTCGACATGTATGGTGACACCGAATACGCCAAAGGATGCCTGTTAGCGCGACGCCTGATCGAACGCGGAGTCAGAACCATTCAGCTGTCGCATTCTATCGACGGGTACGATATCGCTTGGGATACCGGTCACGGGAATATCGTTGATGGACATCGCAAGCTGGCTCAAGCGTGTGACCAAGGGATCGCTGCTTTAATAAAAGATCTGAAACAGCGAGGACTGTTTGACGAAACCCTCATTCTCTGGGGCGGGGAATTCGGTCGAGCTCCAACTTCGGAAGGACAATTGGGCCGCGATCACGACCATTATGGGTTCACCGTTTGGATGGCAGGAGGAGGAGTGAAAGGCGGTTACTCACATGGAGCAACCGACGAGTTTGGTTGCTCGGCTGTTGAGAACCGAGTTCATGTTCACGATCTCCATGCCACGGTTCTGCATCTGATGGGACTCGACCATGAGAAATTGACCTACCGATACAGCGGTCGAGACTATCGCCTCACTGATGTTCACGGAAAGGTCGTTGATGCAGTTATTGCCTGAGGCAATGGCTTTTATTTGCTTGAAAGAAGAGCAGGCGAATCCGTTTCTACCCAAGGATGCTCCCGCGTTCGCGATGAACACGATGTATGAGTTGCGGGACTACATGGATTTCGATGGTACAGCGGCACCAAACCAGGGCTCGCTGAGTAAAGAGCAACAGCGGCGACTCAAACACGGGTATTACGCATCCGTCAGTTTCATTGACTCGCACGTCGGCCGGCTGCTTGAGGAACTCGAATCGCTTGGCCTGGCTGACAACACGATCGTGGTGGTGTGGGGAGATCACGGCTGGAAGCTTGGTGAACACAACAGTTGGTGCAAGCAAACCAATTACGAAATCGACGCCCGCGTGCCTTTGATCATCCGCGCGCCAAGAGCCGAAGCTAATGGTCAAACAACCAACGCGTTGGTCGAGTTTGTCGACATCTACCCAACGCTCTGCGAGCTTGCCGGTTTGCCTTTGTCGAAACCGGATCAGGCTTGGAAACAGGCGGCCTTTAGAGCAGTTCCAAAATCGGTCTTTAGAAGTATCCGCAGTGTTTGAAGTAATTTGTACATTGCTCTTCGGAGAATTCGTCGAGAAGTACCGCTGACGCTTTTTTGGATTGCGCCGGATCGCAAAGCCGATTGGCTGCGAGAGAATGGACGACGCCCGGAACTCGTACGGTGTGTCGAGTTGACCAACATTGCAATATTCGAGGACGAGTGTCACCGCATGCCAATGATGATATTCCACGAACTTGCTCATGCGTTTCATGATCAGACTCTCGATTTCGAGCATCCCGATATCAGAACACTCTTCGAACAAGCACGTAAGAGTGGCAAATACGACTCGGTCCAACGTATCAATGGTGAAAATGCGCGCGTATGCCATGACCGACCACAAAGAGTACTTTGCTGAATCGTCGGAGGCATTCTTCGGCGCCAACGATTTCTATCCATTCTCGCGACATCAGCTCAGGAGACACGACCCGGAGATGTTCGATCTGCTGGCGCGGCTATCCTTGTGCCTGTGAATGAAATCGTGCCAGGAACCAGGGTCACGTTTGGGAGCCTATGTCCTCGCAGAATCTTCAGCACCGTTGTACGCGAAATCTCTCCGCAACCAAGCTTCGTCAGCTCTCCACAAATGCGACCAGCTCCCCAGCCTGTCTCCTTGGCAATCTTGATGACAAGTTCCCGGATCTCCTCAGTGGTTTTGGGACGACCTGTCCTCTTCTTCATTTGAGATGAAGAGTCACCTTTGGTGGCAGCCACCCACCGCTGAAATGTTCGTGGGTGAACAATCGTGACAATCTCCTTAATGGCAGAACCAAGCGGCGTACCAGTTTCGACCAGTCGTTGACGTTCCTGATCAGTCAAAGAAACTCGCTTTGGTAACTTGTCGCGAAGAATGCGGTTTTCCTCTTTGAGATACTGAAAAATCGTGGCCAATTCATTTTCAGCAGCAGTAGCGATCAGTTCGAGGAGTGGGTGGTAGAGTTTTCGCATTTCGATAAAATCCGCATGGAAGTAATAGATTCAAGATGACAGAGTTTCTGTCCACCGCCTAGAACTGGTGGAACCCAGGAAATACGAGATTTGGAGAAATTCAGCGATTGTCAGAGGCCGTCACTTCTTCAATTCCCAGAAGACGGGAGTGAGAAGTTGAATCAGCGAAGAGATACTGCTTGAGAAGATTTGTGAAACAAGATTGAGTGGCAACTGATGGCACCGAGGATGACCCAGATCAAAATCAAATGACCCCGAGAATTTTGATCAGCTGTCATTCCAGATGAAATTGAACTGAAATCGACTCTTCAATAGCACTTGAACCCGTAATGAAACTGAATTCCGATGACCCTGATCCGCTCTCTCTTTCGAGTATCGCAGGTTCCAACTTGTAGGTCTTCGTTGGCAAGTCCAGCAAGAAAGCGAAGTTGCGGCAATCGAATGGTCGGATAGCTTTGAACACATTCGTTAAACCACGATTGAAATGGTTCAAAGCTGCGTGCAAAGTTAAATTCGTTCGAGAGTGATAAAGCGTCAGAACAAGGACACACATATGAGACACGCATCGCTGGCCGTATTGATCCTGGGCATCATCAACACATCCGGGTTCGCTGCCGACAAGGCAAAGATTGTCTTTATTTCGGGAACGCCAAGCCACGGGCCGATGGCGCATGAACATCGTGCTGGCAACACAATCCTGGCTGACGCGTTGAACGAATCCGGTCTGGATGTGGAAGCAGTCCTTGTTCCGCATTACGGATATCCGATGGACAAATCGGTTCTGGACAACGCAGCGACGATCGTGATTTTCTGCACGGGACATCGCGGACACGTGCTCAACCCGCATCTCGACGAGTTTGACGCTCTGATGAAGAAGGGCACTGGAGTCGTGATGATTCACTGGGCGACTGAAGCCGAAAAAGGAAGACCGGGCGAAAAGTTTCTGGAGTGGATGGGCGGTTTCTGTGACCTCGACTGGTCGGTCAATCCGCACTGGGCTCCGCGTTTTACGAACCTGCCCGTCCATCCGATTACCAATGGTGTGCGTGAATTCAGCGTGGACGACGAATGGTATTATCACATGCGATTCGTCAAGGACATGAAAGGCGTAACACCAATCCTGACGGACATGCCGCCGCCCGAAACTCTCAGACGTCCCGATGGTTCACGCAGCGGAAACCCAGCCGTCCGGAAGGCGGTTGCAAACGGCGAGAAGCAACACGTTGCATGGGCCTACGAACGCCCTGTCGGCGGACGCGGCTTCGGCTTCACCGGAGCCCACAATCACGAGAGCTGGCAAAACGAGAACTTCCGCAAGGTCGTTCTGAACGCGATTCTCTGGACCGCGAACGTCGACGTCCCCAAAGACGGCTGCCCGTCGCCAGCAGTGAGCGATGCACGTCTCCAGGAAAACGTCGACGACAAGAAACCTCGCAAGAAGAAGAATGTGGAGACCGCCAAATGAAGCGCAACACAATTACGAACCGCATGATTCAGACGCTGGTTGCGACAGCAGCTCTCTGCGTAATCGGTTCGAACATGTCGTCGGCTGAGACTCGCCCCAACATCCTGTTCTGCATTTCAGACGATCAAAGTTACGCCCACACCGGCGCAAATGGCGATCCGGTGGTCCAGACACCCGCGTTTGATCGGATTGCTCGTGAAGGGCTGCGGTTTACTCACGCCTTTTGTGACGCGCCGACATGCGGGCCTTCGCGATCAGCGATTCTCACAGGCCAGCACATCTGGCGTTTAGAAGAAGCCGGGAACATTCACAGCACGCTGCCAGCGAAGTTCGCGACCTACACCGAGTTGCTGGAAAAAGCCGGCTACGCCGTCGGTTACACGGGCAAAGGATGGAGCCCCGGCCGACTTGAGCCAGGCGGCCGGAAGGCCAATCCTGCCGGAGAGCTGTTTAATCGACAAAGCCTGAAGCCGCCGTTCAAGGGCATCAGAGCCACAGACTATGCGGGGAACTTTCAGAACTTTCTCAAGCAGGTTCCGAAAGATCGGCCCTTTTGCTTTTGGCTGGGAACGTCCGAGCCGCATCGTGGATACCAGGCTGGGGCCGGCAAACTGACAGGCAAGGATCCCTCGAAGGCTGTCGTGCCGCCGATCTTTCCCGACAACGACATCGTGCGGAACGACATTCTCGATTACCTCGTGGAAGTCGAACATTTCGACGGGCAGGTCGCACGCGCGATCGCAGCGATTGAAGCACGCGGTGAGCTGGATAACACGCTGGTGGTTATTACGAGCGATCATGGGATGCCGTTCCCGCGGGCAAAAGCGAGCCTCTATGACGCGGGTTCACACGTGCCGCTGGCAATCCGCTGGCCGAAGGGGATTCGAATGTCCGGCCGGGTCGCGACATCCTTCATCAACCTCAGCGATCTGGCTCCGACCTTTCTCGAAGCGGCTGACCTCGAGCCACCATCGGCAATGACAGGGCGTAGTCTAATGGACACTTTTGGAAGGAACCTCGCGATTAAACGCGATGCCGCCTTCATCGCTATGGAACGTCACGACGGCTGCCGAAAGGGCGGCAAGGGATATCCCTGTCGCGCAATCCGGACGGAAGACTACCTCTACATTCACAACTTTGAACCGACGCGATGGCCTTCAGGTTCTCCGGACCGAACCGTGTGTGCGCGATCAATTCCGTTTGGCGAGATCGACAGCTCACCGACGAAGACATTTATGATGGAGCATCGAAACGAACACGCTCTCGCTCGTCTGGCTGAGCTGGCATTCGGGATGCGGCCGGCCGAGGAGCTCTATGATCTCAAGAGCGACTCGCATCAAATGGTGAACGTAGCGGGATCGGCCGCGATGGCAGAGACTCAGGCGTCGCTTCGCCAAAGACTCTTTGATCATCTCAGGAAGACTCACGATCCACGCGTTGTCGGTGGCGCTGTGGATTGGGACTACTACCCGTATTACGGGAGAATCAGCACAGAGGGATGGAGCGTCGATGAGAAGCCTCGTTAGGCGCGATCACGAAAGACCACCATCTGGCAGGTATTACTCAAACAGTCCTTAGCCGCGTAGGACTCGACAGCCCCTGGCTCTCGTTACTTTTATCAAAAACACCCACATGACCAAATCGAATCGGACTCGTCGCTTCCCTAATCATCTTGAGGTTCATCGCCAGCAACGTTCCGGCCGCAGAAACCCGCCAGCCCTACGTGGTGTTCTTTCTCGTCAGTGACTTCGGCTGGGCTGACGTCGGGTGTTATGGGAGCCGCTTTTACGAGACGCCCAACTTCGATAGCCTCGCAGTCGAAGGAGTCTGGTTTTCCGATGGCGTCTGCCATGTTTGTTCACCGACAAGAGCGGGCATTCTGACCGGAAAGTATCCGGCGGACGGAAAGGTCGAACTGTATAACCTGAAGAAAGACGTCGCCTGGACGAACCCGGAAAGGCGAGGTCAATACTCAAGAATCTGGACGACCAACTTACCGCAGTCGACGCGCAGTCAGTGCTACCAAACCCTGACTACGACCCGGACGCCAACAAATATTTCGGTGGCATCCGCGGCTACGAGTCGTGGCAATCGAACCGGAAAAAGTAATAGCGACGTAATCTCAGTGCCTTCACTCAATCGTATTAAGTGAATCGCTTAATTGGCGTTCTGAATGCCACCTGCGCGGTGTTCACCTGACGTCAATAATCCAGGAGCAGGTCGCTTCAATCCTGACCGAAGACCAATTACCTAAGAGAAATCCACCCTCAAAAAAACAATATCCCGGACACTATTGCGCTCCGCCAGCGTTTTTGTGAGACGATGTTCCCGCAGCCATAAATCAATGATATCAGCAAGGCTCCAGAGACACCATTCTCAAGTCACCGATGTCCCATCAACGGTTCCTCTGAATGAAAAGCACATCGGCATTGGCAGAGCCAGTGGCACTCAATTCAAAGGCGATTCAAACAATTTCGACAGTGGCACCCGGCAGTTAGAATTGCAAGCCAAGGAGATTCGAATTTAAGCATTAGTACTACAGTTGCACTTCCCTTGTTTTGCCTGAAAGTCTATCTTTCCGTTGGAACATGGCAGGAGGGCAAGGATGCCGACTGAGTTGGAAGTGACCAAGTGGATTGAAGAAATTGACGTGGCGGCTGCGAGGATTGGACCACGTTTTTCGCGGAAGGATTTGCGTGCTCATTCCACGCGTTACCTGCGAGGTTTGATCAGCCGTGTTGAACGCAAGAATGGTTGGCAACTCGCGGAAGAACTTGGTGAGCAGACGCCGACGAATCTACAGCATTTCATTGCTCGGTCGAGCTGGGACGC